>NZ_JAMPKD010000001.1:0-343378 GCF_039961915.1 Trichocoleus sp. DQ-A2 | reverse complement strand
TGAGACAGGTTTTTTCGTTCACTTTCCCCCAATAATCCGCTTATATAGTTCCTAAACTCCCGTTTTTGGGCTTGATGCGTCAATATATCATCAAAGCGTTTGCACCATCTATTAAAGCAAGGGGGCATGGCGGCGGGAGTTGTCTCTTTCATTTATCACACCATAACGTGAAATGGTTGCCATGTCTGTATTATACCTTTTTAGAGTCTTGTTTTTCGTTTAAGCACCGTTATTAGTAATTTTAGCCTCCAGTAAACGGTCTAGCACTTGAAATAGGAACACCTTACCGCAGCGAGTGATCGCGATCGCGTACTTATAGCAGGATCGACAATAGCGATATAAGAAGTCTAATTTAGGCAGGGATAGGGCAATGGTGCGATTAAAGGTGTGGCAGTGGGTTGTATTGGCAATGCCGAGTGCAGCTCATTTCCGAATTCGCTCAAGTTCCTCTCGTAAAACTCGCCGTAGCGTTTCCTCCAACGGTTCGCGACACTGTTGAATGTGCTGGCGAAGTACATCGTTGATTAATGTCTGATAGTTTCCTCCACCTGCTAGATGAACTTGCTCGCGAAACCATGCCAAAACATCATCATCTAATCGGATGGTAATACGGGTTTTCCCTGGCGGTGTTGGCTCGATTGCTCCCCGCTTCCCCTGACTAAAATCATACTCAGCTTCCATCAGTTATTCCTCCTCATATTGCTTTCGCTCATGGCGTGTAGCTTTGCGGGCAGAAATCAATCGAATCTTATTGTCACGCCATGTTAAACAACAACTAAAACTCGACCGAAGGCATCTATACCATCTGTGATAAATCGCTTGTTAAATCACCAACAATGGTCGAACACCCTGATTTGTGATGTTATCCCACATTACGGGGTCTCGCATCAGCGAAAGTTAGATCGACAATAACGGTATAAGCAGTCGAATCGAGACAGGTTTGGAACAATGGTGCAATTAAAGGTGTGGCAGTGGGTGGTGTTAGCAACGCCGATCGCAACGATCGTTGGTTTCTTGCTGATATCGGCAGGGTTGCAGATTCACGAGTGGCGGATTAATTGGATCTGGGGCGTGTTTACCGTCGTATTTGTGGGTTGGCGTTGGCTGCTGGTGAAGTGGACTCGACCGGCGATCGCGCAAATAGAATCTGTCATGGCGGAGGTTAGCGCCGAACTAGAATCTGGTACAGGCGACACTGTAGGGCTACCAGGGGGAAATGATGCTGTAAATCAAGCTGAAGTCGCCTATCAAGAGATCCTGAAAGCAGCACAGAGCGATCGCCCGATTTGGGAAGACTGGCAAACTTTTTGGCAGCGATGCCAGGATCTTGTTAGCGCAATCGCTCATGTCTACAATCCTGAAGTAAAGTATCCCCTGCTCAACATTCACGTTACCCAAGCTTACGGACTGATTCGGGGAACGGTGGACGATCTGGACGGGTGGATACAGAAGTTATCTCCTGCCCTCGATCGGGTCACGATTGGGCAAGCATACGAGGCATACGGAGTTTACCGCAAGCTGGAACCATCGGCTCGGAAACTCTGGCAAGCCTGGAATTGGGCACAGTGGTTCTTGAATCCGGTGGTGGCGGTAGCAAAACAAGTTACTCAGCGTTCCAGTAACCAGGCAAATCAGGAATTGCTGGGGAATTTGAGCCAGATGCTTCGGGAAGCGGCTCTGCGGAACTTATGTCGGCAAGCGATCGCTCTCTATGGAGGAACGACTACACTGCCAGAGTCAGAATCCTCTGTTTCCACACCGACACTACCCAAGGCAAAGACGCAAACCCTCCGAGACATCCTGGCTCAAACAGAACCCGTCGAAGCGGTTGAGCAAAAACCTGTCAATATTCTGCTAGTGGGACGAACCGGATCTGGAAAAAGCAGCTTGATTAATACGCTATTTCAAGCAGATCGAGCCGCTGTGGATGTGTTGCCCAGCACCGATAAAATTCAGAATTACCACTGGCAGAGCCAATTAGGGGAAACCCTGACGCTTTGGGATACGCCGGGTTACGAACAAGTGAACCGGGCGGATTTACGAGAACTGGTACTGGATTATGCCACCAATGCAGATTTGCTGCTCTTAGTCACTCCTGCCCTCGATCCGGCACTGCAAATGGATGTGGACTTTCTTAAAGATATGAAGGCAGAAGTTGCAGACTTGAGCGCGATCGCCATCGTCACTCAGGTGGATCGTCTGCGCCCCATCCGCGAGTGGGAACCTCCCTACAACTGGCAAGCAGGCGATCGCCCAAAGGAAAACGCGATTCGGGAAGCGACCGAGTATCGGGCGAAGCTTCTAGGCAACTTCTGCGATTTGGTTCTACCTGTCGTTACAAGTGACACGAAAACGGGTCGAACTGCGTGGGGAATGGACGCACTCTCATTAGCGCTGGTAGATGCGATCGCACCTACCAAGCAACTCCGCCTTGCCCGTTTTTTGCGGAACTTGGATGCTCGTACTGTCGCTGCTGCCAAAATCATCGACCGCTACACCTTTCAGATGACAACGACACAGGGACTGGCTGCACTACTCAAAAGTCCCGTTCTCCAGTTCATTGCGACGCTGACAACCGGACGACCAAATCTAGCATACGTGCTGGCAGACCAAATTCCCGTGGAGCAATTGCCCGTTGTGATTGGCAAACTCCAGATGGCGTATGATTTGTTCTCCCTCTTGAATCCAGGCGAAAACCCGATCAACTTTGACTTGCTCTCCCTTTGGCCTCTACTACTGGAAAACCCCTCTTCACCAGAACGCAATGCCTGGGCATTTGGTCACGCTTTAGTGGAATATTGGACTCAAAATCTGACAGTTGAACAATTCCGGGAACGGTTTGAGTTCTATCTCAAGCAAATTTGAGCCGATGCCTCTTTATCTGCTCTAGGCTTCTTAGCGAATTTTAAGCAGGCTATCAGACTTAATTCAGGGCGAACCAACAGGTCGGCGCTAGGCTAACGCCTCGCTTCGCATGAGCGTGATCGCGCATCCTAAAGATAGAGCCAAATAAACTCTTTCAAGGTTGAACTGGCTCGCCTCACACCAACAACTGAATGATGCAGCATGAAAAAACGTTATCTTTTAAAAGCTGGCGCTGTAATTGTAGGCGCGGCATGGTTATCACGCAATCTAATTGGGAAATCGGGAGATATGGCAGCTTCAAACAATAACTTTGAAATCAACAAAACCGAGGAAGAATGGCGTGAAATTTTGACGCCCGAACAGTTTAACGTCCTGCGTAAACACGGTACCGAACGTGCTGGAACTAGCCCGCTTGATAAGCAATACGGTAAAGGAATTTATGCGTGTGCGGCGTGTGACTTACCGCTGTTTACCTCTGAAACGAAATTCGACAGCCATACTGGTTGGCCCAGTTTTTATGCTCCCATTGAAGGGGGAATCGGCACCTCCACAGACAAGACGCTTTTTATGACTAGAGTTGAAGTCCATTGCCATCGTTGCGGTGGGCATTTAGGGCATGTATTTAACGATGGGCCACGCCCGACTGGCAAACGCTACTGCATGAATGGTGCCGCGCTTAAATTTGTTCAAGGCTAGCGATCGCTCCTATTTGACTGCATCGTTTGGCAGGTGTTCTAGTGAAGCTGGCGAATAGAATTCGCGCCTACATACACAAAACCTGCCTCCGCAGGTTTCAAAAGTCCGCGCAGGCGGACTTCGTTTGTATAGCCGCGATTTCTAATCGCCAAGGCTGCTATTTAACAATTACAAACGATAGAACTCAGTTGCTAATGGGAATACTTAGTTTGATGGGTTATTTATGGAGAATAATCATGAAATCCCTTCAAACAACCGTTTTCTCTACAATTGCCACCTTAATAAGTGGAATTTTTTTACCCTTACAGTCTCAAGCAACTGTTCCGTTGCAACAGCAGCTTGTAGCTCAAGCCAGCATTGAAGATATAATTCGCGATCTAGATGGCAACGCATATATCTTGGGTGCCGATAAACAGGAGCTTGGTGTGGTTTCAAGCAACCAGTATGCCACCGAGTCAATTTGCAACCAGTACGGAAAATATGGTAGCCGCTATTCTTCAACAAGTGTATGGAATGAATATGGAAAGTATGGTAGCCCTTATTCCACTATTGGTGCTTATAATCCTCGTGGACATAAACCTCCCTTAATCGTGTTTGAAGGAGGGGCATTTATTTTGAGTAAGAATCTTAACCTGGATAACCGAATAGATCCAGACTATCTGTTCGCTGTTCTATGCAGGTAGTAGAAGACATAACCCTTTTTCTCAAGGAAAGGGCGCACAGCCGTGCGCCCCTACAGTTAGTTCAAGGAGAAGGTACAAGCTTGTACATCTTGCCAAAGCTTGAAGAGGAAGAATCAAGTAGGTGAAGCTCCTAGTTCGCCATTTAACAATAAATCTGCTTGACCACAGCGACGAAACTACCTGCTATTTACGACTCTTTAATATTGTTGCCATTGGTAGGAAAAGCGAGAATTCATAATCAATTAAGGGAACGAAACCGTATTTCAGATAAAATTGCTTTGACTCATCATCCAGAGCATCAACTCTAACTGCAAAAATCCCTACTTCATCTGCAAGGCGAACTGCTTTACTAAGAGCATCCATTAGTAATCTTTTTCCCAATCCTCTCCCTTGCATTGAGGTGTCAACGGCAAGTTGTCCGATTAACATAGCGGGAACAGGATAACGGGGTAATCTTTTTCTTAGTTGCTCTGGAAGCGAGTCAAACGTAATGCTAGACATACTGATGGTGTAATAGCCAACAACTTCATTACCATCTTCTTTGGGAATAGCAACAAAGGTTTTGGCAATGCCTTTTCTATCGTTTTGTCCAGCGTATTGCTTCAGGTAATCGTTTAACTTGGGAACTCCGCAGTCGAAAGCATCCTTTCTTACACTGCTATCGAGAGGGTGAAAAATCCATTCCACAAAGTATTACTTTTCGTACTCCTGATATTCACACATCGCCGATTTTAAAGCTTCGTTCGGTTCAGGCGGATTCTCTAGTATCGACAAAAAGAGATCCCGATCTCTATCTGACAAAACCAGTGTTTCATGAAAGGCAATGTCCTTTCTGGCAGCATCAAGTGAGTGGCAAAGCACATAAGAACTTACACTGAGTCCCATCAGTGCAGCTGCCTTTTCAAGCGTCTTTTTTTGCTCTTGGCTCAGTCTCAAATCAATTCTGCTTTCTTTCGTATTGCTGCTGGCTGACATAACTAATGTTTAATCAATCTCAGTGTGGTATCCCGCTATGACATACCAATAGTTTGATGTATTATCCGGCAAATGTCCACACAAATACTAAGAAAAAGGGTGGGTTTTTCGACCCACCCCAAAAGTGATTTGATTACCTCAAGGAGGAGGTGCAAGCTTGTGCATCTTGCCAAAGCTTGAAGAGGAAGAATTCAGCGCGATCGCTCATTGCAGTCACAAAAACGCCCTCTCCATTTTTCGAGCCTCCGTCCACCCAGCTACCGTGCAGGCTGACTTCGACGTACTCGGCATCGCAAGCACACAAGCCAATAATTTCCGAACCTTCCTGCTGCGCTTCCTCTACCAACCGTCCGATTTCTGGCAAGCTAGCCGGAAGTAAGAAGGAAGCGGTGCTGGGTTCGACTGAGATGGGGGTACCCACTCGCAGCGCTAAAATTACCCGCCGTGTCACCCACTCTTCCAGAGATTGAGCCAGACACTCCAAGTAAAAGCCGTTTTCTGTGTAAGTTAATTTCAGCATTGCTTGGTGTCTCCTTACAAATCCAGGTGATCGTGCTGTTCGCGCCAGAACTGTTCGGCAAAGGCAACAGCAGGGTGCATGGGGGCTTTAGGCTGGGTGCGAAGGGGCATTCCCGCTTGAGTCGGGGTGCGATCGCCTTTGCGTTGGTTGCACCTTTCGCAGGCGATAACTACGTTGTCCCAGGTGTGTTTCCCGCCCTTTGATAAGGGAAGGACGTGATCGATCGTCAACTGTTTCGTGTTACCGCAGTATTGGCAGGTGTGGTGGTCTCTCCGCAGCAATTCCCGACGGTTCACTGGGGGAACCTTCCAAACTCGCTCTGCACTCGTGATGGTGAGGCGAATTTGTTCTGGCACCTCGATCACCACGCTGGGCGATCGCACTTGCCAGCCAGGTGCATCGCTAAACTGCAAAGGTTCGGCTTTCCCACCGATCAACAGAGCGATCGCTCGCTTAATATTGACCCGGCTTATGGGCAAGTAGTTCTGGGAAAATACGACTACCGACCTACCTAACACGTCAGTTGCGCTCGTCACGACTTGGCTCCTCATACAATTAACCCCCGCCTCTGGTAATTAGAAGCGGGGGTTGGAAAAACTTTTTGAGTCTTCTCGTCCTATGTTGGTACGGCTACTTTTAGCCTGTACCTCCCGCTTTGTTTGTTTAGTTTGAGTTCTGCAAACCGCAGACTCCCACCATTATTGCGATCCAAAATTTGATCGATCTCCGTACCTCGTCTCTGACAACCATATCCACCCATAAAAAGAAACTCCACGCCCGCGCCGGCTGATTCCCAACTCGTTAAGGAGTCGGAATCGCTGGCTGAGATGGAGAAAGCAGGTATATGTGTCACAGGAAGGCTTCTTGAACGGTTTAACTTGAATCTGGCTTTCAATATACTACACTTGTATTACTAATCTGTCCACAAATTTTAGGAGAAAAAATCATGCGTACCCTACCTCGCACCTCAACCACTGAAATGGAAGTCACCAGCATACGCTTGGAGAGAGAACTGAAGGAAGAACTCAAAGAACTCGCAGGTCATCAGGGATATCAAGCTTTGATTCGAGATATCCTCTGGAACTACGTGCAGCAGAAATCCGATGATTATAAACCTCAATTCTCTAGGTCTGATATCCTCTCTAGCGTCCCCGCTACAGCGCAGCAAGAACAACGCTGTGTACTGACAGGTAAGTTTATTCGACCGCAAGAGCCAATGTTATTAGGATTTACCAATCATGGCGATCTAGTTCCCTTAAGTGTTGAGAGTTTGTCATCGAGATAGGCTTTTGGTGTCTTCAAATTAGCGTCAGCGCAGCATAAACAAAAGCGATCGCACTTTATCCCAGTAAAAGGTAAAAAGTGCGATCGCTCTCCAGCTAATGACGAATGGCTAATTGTTCGTGGCTATCTGCTGCTTAGACATCCTGTTCGCTTAAATCGCGGGTCATGTGGTCAAAGGGCTGATCTACAAATGCTGTATTTGCAACTCCAGCCGCAACCACTTGTTCTTTCACAATGTCCTTCATGATTTGGATGCCCATTACGGTCGGGCCAATCGGCACTCCCAAAGAGTTGTAAGTTTCCCGAAGACCTTGCAGCACCCGCTCATCCAGCACATTCGTATCACCTGCAACCAACGCATAGCTGGCATAGCGCAGGTAATAGTCCATATCCCGCAGACAAGCAGCATAGCGACGAGTCGTATATGCATTTCCGCCTGGTCGAATCAGTTCGGGCAGTTCTTCAAACAGCCGTGACCCCGCCTGCTTCACAATCGAAGCTGCATTGGAGTTAATCACAGCAGCCGCTTGGACTCGTGCTGTGCCGGTTTCAAAATAAGATTTCAGGGAATCTACGGCATTGCGATCCAGGTAACGACCCGTAACATCGTAATTTTTAATCAGGTTTGTGACTGCGTCGCGCATGAAATTGCTCTCCCAACAACAAGCTATATAGATAATTTTCTATTGTTTAGTGTGCTGTTGCATACCCAGTTTCTAGGGTGTAGTTTACAACAACAAACACTTTCATTAGCATATATCCATCTCCACAAGCATCTCCACATTGTTGAGAGCGATCGCAGCAATTTTTAGCGGGCAATTTTTTCTGGGATGCTGCTGTAAGCCTTCTGACGCATCTGGTTGCCATCCCGTGACCGACCCGTAGAGCCAGCTTTTCGACGGCTCACCGGCTTCAACCAACAAACTCCTCTCATGGGCACTGGCAGTAATGTCAGCTCTTCTGGATATCGCGGCTGCGGATCGTTGAGCAACCAAATAGGCGGCACCATCATCGGGTCATATTCAGCAATAATATCAACCACCCCAGGACGCTGCTTTAGCTCCACTCTCGTCCCAGGACGATACTCAAATGCCTCTTGTTCGTCAAAATCTTGATCAAAATCCGTATTTAAATTAAACATCATGCTTCCCCCCGCACAAAAGTAGCCAAAGCTACTGATTAGTAAAATTGTTGCCGCCTATAAGATTTTTTTGTAAATCTCGCTACAATTTTTAACTTTTTCTCGCTTTAAGTCAAACGGCAACTGCCTTATTCTGTATAGCTGAATACAAAATCTCCTGGCACCTATCCCTAGGATGATCCAGTACATCGATGCCTTACGTCTTGAAAAAAGGCTGAAGACTGTTAGCGTAGCGGCGCGTAAGCGCCAACTGGGAATTGAGTGGGAGAGTTCTTGAGATGGGCAAAAGAGGAGACAAAAGATTTTCAGCCAGGAAAGTTGTACTTCTGGATCGGGAAGTCTCACCTGAAAATGCTTGCTTTCAATCCAGGTTCTCCCCCTCTTGACTTGACGATTCACCAACCCTGATGATCGCTCTTACTGTTTTTTCTGCTTTCCAGACTGAGCCAGCTTAGAAAATAAGGAGTCCGTCGTAATGTTCCAGACCCCGCAAGAATTTTTGACTTACGTCAAAGAAAAAAACATCCAGATCATTGACCTCAAGTTCATCGATATGCCGGGTATCTGGCAGCATTTGTCGATGTATCACGACCAAATTGACGAAAGTAGCTTTACCGAGGGCGTACCCTTCGATGGCTCTAGTATCCGGGGTTGGAAAGCCATCAACGAATCAGACATGGCAATGGTGCTAGATCCGACAACTGCCTGGATCGACCCATTTATGGCAGAGCCGACCTTAAGCGTCGTCTGTAGCATTATCGAACCCCGGACGGGCCAACCTTACAGCCGCGACCCCCGCACCATTGCTCAGAAGGCAGTAGACTACCTAATTTCTACCGGCATTGGCGATACAGCCTTCATTGGCCCGGAAGCTGAGTTCTTCATCTTTGATGATGTCCGCTTTGACCAAAACCAGCATGAAGGCTATTACCACGTAGACTCCGTCGAGGGACGTTGGAATTCTGGGAAAAAAGAAGAGGGTGGCAACCTCGGTTATAAACCCCGCTACAAAGAGGGTTATTTCCCAGTCGCGCCGACGGATACCTCCCAAGATATGCGGACAGAAATGCTGCTGACGATGGCGAAGTGCGGGGTGCCGATTGAAAAGCACCACCACGAAGTTGCTACCGGCGGACAGTGCGAACTGGGTTTCCGCTTCGCAACTTTGGTGCAAGCTGCTGACTATCTGATGACTTACAAGTACGTCATCAAGAACGTTGCCAAGAAATATGGCAAAACAGTCACCTTCATGCCGAAGCCACTGTTTAACGACAACGGTTCTGGGATGCATACCCACCAGTCGATTTGGAAGGATGGGCAGCCGCTATTCGCAGGCGATAAGTATGCTGGCTTAAGCCAAATGGCGTTGCACTACATCGGTGGCATCCTCAAGCACGCACCGGCGCTGTTGGCTTTGACCAATCCCACAACCAATTCTTACAAGCGCTTGGTGCCCGGTTTTGAAGCACCCGTGAACTTGGCTTACTCCCAAGGAAACCGTTCTGCCTCGATTCGGATTCCGCTATCTGGTACCAATCCTAAAGCGAAGCGCTTAGAGTTCCGTTGTCCGGATGCGACTTCTAACCCCTACTTGGCGTTTGCTGCCATGCTCTGTGCGGGTCTAGATGGTATCAAAAACCAAATTGACCCCGGTGAATCCCTGGATAAGGATATTTACGACCTAACCCCAGAGGAACTGGCGAATGTTCCTTCCACCCCAGGATCGCTCGAAGGTGCCCTGGAGGCGTTGGAAAACGATCACGCTTTCTTGACCGAGACGGGCGTGTTCACCCCAGACTTCATCCAGACTTGGATTTCATACAAGCTCGATAACGAAGTCAACCCGATGCGGCTGCGCCCCCATCCCTACGAGTTCGCTCTCTACTATGATTGCTAATTTCTTTTCTCGCTCATGGGAAGGCAAATTGTGTAGGAACAAAACTTGACGTTTTTGCTAAGCATTCCTGCCAAATCTAGAGCTTGCCTTTCTTAAAGCGTTCTAAGCTGTGGGGTGGGGTATCCCCTTCCTGGAAAACAACTCATCCCTAGCCCGCCACCCATAAGGGTGGCGCTTTTTCTTGTCCCACTGGAGACAGATGGCAGTTGTCGAAACTGAGTTAACATAAGAAATATGTCTTAACAAAAAGACATATAACCGCGCAGCATTTTCATAGTCGTACTCAGTTTTCAGCACCCATCGTTAGCCTCTATGCAGTCAACCTCAAACCTTGACCCAGCAACTACTATTACTGAGACTCTAACCAAGCTGACCTACCAGACTTTTCAGCAAGGCAAAAATTACTTTGGTTTAGCTCATAAAATATTAAATTCGCAGTTGCTGAATTTAATTTCTCCTCAGGTAGAGGTGAAAACTAAGCCGATTTCCCCAGAGCTTATACAAAAACTGAAACAAAGGCACGATCAGATTATTGAAGCCGATTGGCAGGATGCTGAGCGAGGTGTATATCCCGCTAGCTTACTGTTTGATAACTCATGGAGCGATTTTTTCCGCTATTATCCAATGGTTTGGCTGGATACGCTGCAAATACATCAGCGGATTAAACAGAAGCGATATCAAGAATTTTCGCCAAACATTTCCACGGATGGTTATCCAAGCTACTACTTGCAAAACTTCCATCACCAAACTGATGGTTACTTAAGTGACTGGTCAGCAAATCTCTATGATTTGCAAGTAGAAATTCTTTTTGGTGGTACGGCAGATGCGATGCGGCGGCGGATTCTCGCGCCACTGAAACAAGGGTTGAAAGCGTTTGATTCTATTCCACCCAGACAAGTTCGCATTCTCGATGTGGCGAGTGGAACGGGTCGCACTTTGAAATTAATTCGGGGTGCTTTGCCTGAAGCATCTCTGTTTGGAATCGATTTGTCACCTGCTTACTTGCGGAAGGCGAATCAGATGTTATCTGAAAATCCGGGAGAATTGCCCCAACTCCTCCAAGCGAATGCTGAGAAAATACCCTACGTGGATGAGCATTTCCATGCGGTTACTTGCGTGTTTCTCTTCCATGAGCTTCCGGCAGCGGTGCGTCAGCAGGTGATCGAGCAGTGCTACCGAGTCACAAAACCGGGTGGAGTCTTTATTATCTGCGACTCGATTCAGGTCAGCGATGCTCCAGACTTGATGCAAGTGATGGAAAACTTCTCAGCAACATTCCACGAGCCGTACTACAACCACTACATCACCGATGATTTGGTGAAACGGTTGGAGAAAGAAGGCTTTGAGAATATTTCGAGTGAAGTTCACTTTATGAGCAAGTATTTGATTGCTCATAAGCCGGTTTCTGAAAAGACAACGGCTTTAGATGGAGAACAAAGCGATCGCCAACTTATGGTTTGAAACACGGTGTCGAGAAGCAATAGACGGCATCGAGGCTAAGGCTCGTTACTAGGATGGATAGAGCTGTCCTAGTAACGAGAATCAGAAGAAGCGGCTGAAGGCGATCGCTGTATAGGCGATAATTAAACAACTTAACACTTGAAAATAAAAAACTAATCTTTAGAGGTGTCCTCCAAATGTGCCTCTAGGCGATAGAGTTGGTCTAGGCAAACCGCAAAACGATAAGCAGAAGGTATTATGACCACCAACCAGCCTGCTGTGGAAAGTGTTTCCACCCAAGGACTGTCAACAGAGGATCTCGTTACCAATGAGCTGATTGAGGATGCAACGGTAGTCAACTATGTTGATGTAATTCAAACCGTTATCTCCAGCTTGGATCAGGACGATACGGCAATGGTAAGCCGTGGCGAAGACAGCAGCTATCTTTGGAAATTTAAGTACGGTAGCGTTGAGGTGTTTGTGCAACTCACGGGGATTACCGAGGAGGATACTTTCACCGTTTGGTCTTATGTTCTCAAGCTACCTGCGACGAACGAACCGCTGTTGATGCGGAAACTCTTGGAAATGAATTGGTCGGACACGTTTGAATCGCGTTTTGGCATTGTGGAGAACCAAGTGGCAGTGCTGACATCTCGCACTGTCGCCGAGCTTTCTCCTGGAGAAATTTCCCGCGCTGTCACCGTTGTCGCGACGATTGCAGATAATAACGACGAAGCTTTACAAGCTGAATTTGGTAGTTAGTTATTGGTCATTGGTCATTAATTTTAGGCAAATGACAAATGACCAATAACTGCTACTGGCGTTTGATTCCGCTGCTGGAAGCGTCAGGTCGCGTCCAGATGGCAATCGACCGATGGTTACTGGAGCAGCACCATCTGGGTTTGCATCCTCCAGCTTTACGGTTTTATACCTGGTCTCCACTGGCAATTTCGTTGGGATATCATCAACACCGCTTACCTGCATCTTGGCAGCAGATGGCTGCGGCGGGTGTAGTGGATTTGGTGCGGCGTCCGACTGGCGGACGAGGGGTGCTGCACCAGGGCGATTTGACCTACATGGTGGTAACGTCAGGACTCGCTGGCAGTCGCATCCAAGCGTACCAGGAAATTTGTGAGTTTTTGATTCAGGGATGGCGATCGCTCGGTCTAGAATTGCACTACGGGTCGGCAGGACGGGGTTACATTCATAACCCCAATTGTTTTGGCACCGCGACGGGTGCCGATTTAGTTTTAGCGGATGGTTCTAAATTAATTGGGAGTGCCCAGATGAGGCGAGGCAATACCATCTTGCAGCACGGGTCGATACGTTTGTCACCAGATGCGACGCTGTTTGAACAGGTGTTTGGCGAGGCGGTAACGCCGGTTAAGCTAGGGATTAACCAGCCGGGAGAGGCGCTAGTTCCAACAGTTGTAGAAGCCTTAACGGTAGCAGCTAGCGATTGTTTTGGTATTGAGATGCTAGTGCAGCCTTTGTCAGAAGAGGAGTGGCAGGAAATTTTAGCGCAGCCAGAATTAACAATTCGCTCACAGAATCAAGATAGATAGTGCTAATGCAACTAACTCTAAGGTCGGATAACTCGGTGCATATCTAGAACTGGCGGGGCAATTTCAGTCTGCGTTAACAGATTGTGAACTTGTCCTCGGTGGTGGGTCTGGTGATTAAAAAAGTGTGCGATCAACAAATCAACTGGATCGATATAAATATTTCCTTGGTTATTGCGGTACTTGATCGTACCGCTCAAGAATTCGTCGTTTAAACTAGCTGCGAAGGCTTCAATACGCTCATCTTCTGATACACGCGCTTTGGTAAGCTTGTCGAAATCCTCATAGAGAATTGCGTCAAGTCCAGTTGAGGGGACTTCTTTGCCCTCAAACCGCGATAACCAGATGCGATCGCCTACCATGATGTGATTAAGCGTCCCGTGAATACTTTTAAAGAAGGCGGGTCTGGTACGTTTACGTTCTACATCGTCCAAACGAGTGCAAACTTCATAAAGTCTACGATTTGCCAGCGTGTTGTAGCGTGCGAGCATCTGGAAGTGCTGTATAAGCATATTCAGACTCGTTTTCTAGTGTCAATTAATCAGTGGTTGATTTTGCGATCGCTTGTAACTGCAAACTCGGCGGATAGGTGCCCTCTGCCTTAACCCGCTTGATTTCTACTTCCGTAATCAGTAAATTCAGCTTCGATGCAACAGCGCGGACAACATCGCCCCGGTCGATAATACCGGCGACTGTCCCAGCCGGTGAGAGGACAGTAATCCAATTTAACTGCTTGGCTTCCATGCAGTTAATTACTTCTACCAAAGGCATTTTCTCTTCAACAGTGGCAATTTCCGTCAGGGGATGCACAATACTATGCAGATTTTGCGTTTCCCACAGACTGCGCTCTACGAAATGCAAATCTTCAACAGAGACTAAACCGCGATAGCGACCTTCACTCGCCGCAAAGTAAACCGGAAAGTGGGAAGCTTCCAAAATGTACTCATCGGCAAACTGGCGCAAGGTCTTGTTCGCATCCACCACCCGAAATTCTTGGGTCATGGCGTCTTTCGCCACGATCTGGAGCAAGGATTCTTGGAGGGTGGTCATCTGGTCGTAGGAACGGGCGTTGCGAATCCCAAACCAGCCGAGTAAGGCAATCCAGAAGCCACTGAACCACTGATCCTTGAACGTAATAATCGCCAATCCCACGGCGATCGCGCCCCAACCTAAAATTAAACCGCTTTTGGCTGCCCAACGGACGCCCTGAAAGCGGTCTCCGGTGAACTTCCACACGGCTGCTTTCACAACTTGTCCGCCATCTAAGGGGAGACCAGGAATCAGGTTGAATAAAGCCAAGACTAGGTTAATCTTTGCTAAGTCTAATGCCATGACCTGCACGATACCGGAGATTGGCAGTCCATGAGCCACTAAGTAAAATAGCGAGTACAGCACTAGGCTGACCGCAGGGCCAGCGATCGCGACTTGAAAGGCTGCGCCTGGGGTTTTGGATTCCCGGTCAATCGCCGCAATCCCGCCAAAGAGAAATAAAGTAATCGAATTTACTTCAATCCCTTGCGATCGCGCGACTAAACTGTGACCCAATTCGTGCAGTAAAACCGAACCAAACAGCAATAAAGCCATTAATAATCCCGCACCCCCGCCGAGGACTGGACCCAAGACGGGTGAGAAATCCAGGGCATTCGCAAAGGCGATCAAAGCTAAAATAAAAAACCACGAATAATCTATAAATAGCGGAATTCCGAATAGAGAGCCAACTCGCCAAGCTGCCTGCATCAAACTTTCCCATCTAAATCCTTGCACTTACCAGGATATACGACGGCTCTTGTAGAAGCATGAATGATGGAAAATGAAGCGTGAAGTAGGAGAGTGAGCCTTGCCGACCTTTGGGGTAATTGGTGAGCAGCGCCCACTCTACTAACTTCACTGAAAAGACAGTTATTATCGAGCGAGGGCTTCTAAAGGAGACCCGTATTGGTCAGTCCTAAGATGGCACCTGTTCCCAGGATGTGTCCAAAACTCAAACCCGCAATAAATTGAGCGGCGCTAAAGTTCTTACCAAAACCGGGCAGTGGGAAAGGCAGTTTAGGGCCAACTCCCGGCTTTTGGACAGCGTTGCGGGCCAGAAAAAGACCCAGAATGTTGAAAGCAGTCATGACAATGAATACACCAGGGCCGATTGTTGGTGTTGAAGGAACTGTCTGCTGCAATGCTGCAAGTAAACTTAAGTCAATCAATTTCTTTTCTCCTGCTTTGATAAAATCAGCAACGAAGGGATTATAAAACGCGGAGGGAACTGTTGATTCTTCCTGATGGATGAGCTAAATTTTTAAGTCACCCAAAGCAGAAACAATGGCCTTTTAAAGGGCGCCTGCGTTGGTTAATCCGAGGATGACGCCTGTTCCAATAATGTGACCGAAGCTCATTGTCGCTAGGAGTTCAGGCACTGTAAAATTGCGTAACAAAGCGGGTTTAGCCAGGGGCAGGTCTGGCCCTACTCCTGGCTTCTGGATAGCGAAGCGACCGATGGCGATCGCCAACAGGTTGCACAGAATCATCACCAATCCGACCATTGGAGTCCACGATGGGGTCGCGGGAACGGTAGATTGTACAGCGGCGAGTATTGTCAAGTGAATCAAGTTCTTGTCTCCTGCTTGGACACAAATATCAAAACCCAAAGTATTATAGAAACCTCTTAGTAAAAAGTCGGAATTTGTTTTAACAGTTAACAGTTATATTAATTTTTGATACAAATCGAAAAAATTTAATGCGAGTCAAGATTTGCGGGATTACCAAACCAGATCAGGGGCAAGCGATCGCGCAACTGGGAGCAACCGCCCTAGGATTTATTTGCGTGTCCTCCTCCCCGCGCTACGTCAGTGCAGTTCAAATCCGCTCCGTGATGGAACGCTTACCCCCTGACGTTGAGCGGATTGGTGTCTTTGCCAACACAACGCTGGAAGAAATCTATCAATGTGTCGCCGTCGCTAACTTGACAGGCGTGCAGTTACATGGCGGAGAAACACCAGAATTTTGCCGTCAGTTGCGCCAATTGCTGCCCAGCGTGGAAATCATCAAAGCGCTGAGAGTGAAAACTCTAGAGGATTTAACTCAGGCGGATATCTATGCAGAGTGTGCGAATACCTTGTTGCTGGACGCCTATCATCCCCAAATGTTGGGAGGTACTGGCAAAACGTTGGACTGGAAGAACCTCCAACAGTTCAATCCTAGCTGTCCCTGGTTGCTTGCCGGTGGCTTGACACCAGACAATATTTTGGACGCGATCGCTCAATTGCATCCTAGCGGGATTGATTTATCGAGTGGTGTCGAGCGATCGCCGGGAGATAAAGATTTAAATCGAGTTGCGGATTTATTTGAGAAACTGCGGGGAACACGGTTCAAGTTGTAGGCAGCTTCGCCCTTTTGGCACGATCGCCTCCTGCTAATGGGCGAACAGGTAGAACGAGAGCAAACCAATCCAGTTAGTTTACCCGACTGTGCGAAGTGACAAGCACTTTCTTAAAAGTACTTTGGAGATGTAGAACACCAACAAATCCAAAGGAATCCACATCATGCTTGCTAACGAATCCAATCAAACCTTCACCAATCAAGCTCAGTTTAATAAACTCGTTCTAGGGTTAGGTAGCTCTGGATCGGCAGTTAGAGAATTACAACAAATATTAACGGAAAGGTGCGCTTATTTCGGAGCTATTCACGGAATTTTTAATCAAGAAGTAGAATATGCCGTCATTGTTTTTCAGAATTGGGTTTTCCTCAAAGAAGATGGTATTGTCGGGCCGCTGACTTGGCAAGCACTTTATACAGGCGCTCCGGTTAATATGCCTATGCTGAAGCGCGGAGCTAAAGGTGAAGCGGTAATTACACTTCAACAGGTACTATTTGTAGCTGGTGACTTTAATGATGAAATTAACGGCGTATTTGGGCCGCGCACCGATGCTGCTGTTAGATTCTTCCAAAAACGCAACGGTTTATTAGTAGATGGAATTGTTGGTGAAAAGACTTGGTATGCTCTTTCTCAAGTGCGCCAGCAAATGGGGGGATGCTGATTGTAAAGCCATTTTGTTCTCTTGTTTGCAACATCTAGACTTCTTAGCCTCCCAATTTATCGGGGGGTGGCGGAATTGTTAATGTAGCGCTTTATGAACCAAATGGTATAAAAACCCGATCCATTAACCGTTATAGGGACACGGCCTTGCCGTGTCCCTACTTTAAGAAATTAGGAGTTTTTCTCTTGATTAGGAGCGAAATCTCCCTGCTGTTACTGCCAACAACGCTTAAAAGAAAGCGGGTTGGTGACGAATTAAATTAAGGAACTCTTCACGAGTTTTTTGCTCGTCCTGAAATACGCCGACCATCGCACTGGTAACAGTCCAAGAACCGGGCTTCTGGACGCCTCGCATTACCATACACATATGGGTAGCTTCCATGACAACAGCGACTCCCTTCGGCTCAAGAATCGTCTGCACCGCTTCAGCAATCTGGCGCGTCAGCCGTTCCTGTACCTGCAAGCGGCGAGAATACATCTCAACAATCCGAGCAAGCTTGCTAAGACCTACCACTTTTTGGTTAGGGATATAGGCGACGTGCGCCTTACCCATAAATGGCAGCATATGGTGTTCGCAGAGGCTAAAGACATTGATATCCCGGACAAGAACCATCTCGTTGTGACCCTCATCAAAGATAGCTCCGTTGACAAGGTCTTCTAGCGACTGAGTATAGCCACTGGTAAGAAAGCGCATTGCTTCTGCTACTCGCTTAGGCGTTTTGAGTAAGCCTTCCCGTTCCGGGTCTTCACCCACTCCCAGTAGCAACGTCCTTACAGCACTCATCATCTCATCGTTGAGTTCTTCCGGAGGCGGCTGCAAATTGGGTTCTCTACCATTCATTGTGTTGCGGTCAGGTCGCGGCGGAGCAATTTTGGCGCTCAAATCGCCTGATGGGTTAGAGCCATTAGAACCGTGGGAAGAAGCAGTAGTCATGATTCAGTCTTTGTTAAGGTTTGGAGTGGTTAACGGAGTGATGAGTTCGTTAGGGATTTTTTGAGACTGTTGAGTGATGAATTTAGGTTTAATTCATCATTCAAAACTTACAACTCATAAAACGCCAGCGTTCGGCATTAAGGTTAATTCCTCAATCACTGCCTGTTCTGGCACTAGAGCCATATGCAGAATCGATTGGGCAACGATTTCTGGTGTTAACATGGCTGAACGGTTCAGTTCGACTTGAACCGTTTCTGTGTCCCAAATTGGGGTATTGACAGCACCTGGAGAGATCGTCACAACGCGAATGCCTTTGGCTCGTTCTTCTGCTGCCAGGGTTTTCGATAAGGCAATCAGAGCCGCTTTGCTAACGTTGTAGGCACCCCAGCCAGGAAAAGGTTGCTGACCGGCAATAGATGCCACATTAATAATTATCCCAGAGCCGCGATCGCGCATCGAGGGCAAAATTCCCTGGATACACTGAAACGCGCTGGTGAGATTTAGGTCAATCACTTGTTGCCATTCGGATAAAGGTGTTGACATAATCTCGCCGGTGTAGCCCATCCCGGCATTGTTCACCAGAACATCAATCGAGCCAAAGGAGTCAGCGATCGCGGCGACCTTTTCTCTTACCTGCTCAATATCGGCTAGATCCAGGGCATACGCTTTCGCTGTCACCCCGGTCTTCCGAGCAGCTTCAGCGACAGCCTCTAATTTAGACTCAGAGCGGCTGACTAAAGCCACATGGAATCCTGCTTTCGCAAATGCCAAAGCTGTCGCCTTGCCAATCCCACTACTGGCCCCGGTAATCAAGGCACGCCGTTCGATTGGAGAAGTCATCAATTCTTCCCGTATTTTTTGATTAGGTAGCCATCAGCTCTTTGCTTACTTTTCCTACTTGGTTTGGCTACCCTGTAGGAAAGCAAAATAAGCTCAAGCGATCGCCTAGGGGAACGCTTACTACGTACAGTTCTCATTTTTTGAGTCGTTGTCTACGATCGATTCGCTATCGCCGTTAATTGCTTGCCAGCTCAGCGCTAATTTCTTAAAAGACAACTCCTCTCAACTGAGAACTTGTAATAATTTGTTACCTTGTTGATTATACCACTCGTCACAGCGTCTTCTAAGGTAAACCCCCGCTAGGCAGAGATTTCCGTATAAACGCCAATACTCCGAAACTTTTGATAACGTAGCTCCCGCCGCTGTTGAGAGGTCATCTGGGAGAGTTCTTCTAAGTTTTGCAACAGAGCGTCTTTTAAGATGGCAGCTGCCTTTAGCGGCTCGCCATGAGCGCCGCCAACAGGTTCGGGCAACAGAACATCGAGAATGCCTAAGTTTTTCAAATCCCAAGCCGTAATTTTTAGTGCTGTGGCTGCTTGGGGAGCTTTAGAAGCATCTTTCCACAAAATTGCTGCACAAGCTTCGGGGGTCGCAACGGTATAAACGGCGTGTTCAAACATTAATAGTCGGTCGCCGACGCCAATTCCCAACGCACCGCCAGAACCACCTTCCCCGATAACGGTGCAGAGGATCGGGACATCCAGGCGGAACATCTCCCGCAAATTATAGGCGATCGCTTCTCCCTGCCCCCGTTGCTCGGCTTCCACACCCGCCCAGGCTCCCGGCGTATCGATAAACGTGAGAATCGGCATTCCAAAGCGATTGGCGTGTTCCATTAACCGCAGCGCCTTGCGGTAGCCGCCTGGAGCAGGCATCCCAAAATTCCGGGCGACATTATCCTTAGTATCGCGGCCCTTTTGATGACCCAGCATCACAACGGGACGCCCACCCAGACGAGCTACGCCGCCGACTAACGCTGGGTCGTCATTCCCACCGCGATCGCCGTGTAGTTCCATCCATTCATCGCTCATTGCCTGGATGTAGTCTAATGTACTGGGACGCCGAGGATGCCGAGCCAGTTGCAGCCGCTGGGACGGGGATAAACTATTGAAAATCTCCTCACGAAGTTGCACTGCTCGTGCCTCCAACTGACGAATCTGATCGGAGACATCGACGTCCTGATCTTCTGCAAGTTCGCGAATTTGGTCAATTCGTGCCTCTAGTTCGGACAGAGGCTTTTCAAAATCTAGAAGTAACGGCTTGCGCTCAGAAGAAGTTGACATAGTTCCTAGTCAGCGATCGGTGGTCAGTAGTGCAGCGACGAGCATAGGGGGGTCGCCCGTACAATGCTCAGTAGTCAGTCAGTTGTCAGTAGTCAGCCGTCAGGAGTTAGGAGTCAAAGAAAGAAGTAACACTAGACAAAAAATAACTAGCCTTTTTCTATCAACTGACTCCTGACTCCTGACTCCTGACTAATAAGTCAACAAAGGTCGGAATCCATGCCTCACGGAGGATTCACCGATTTGCTCCATCTTCTCCACGGTAATTTGATTGCGTCCCCAAGAAAAGTTGGTGTGCCACTTTTCAAATTCCAATAGCATCGATTCGGCAAAACAGGCGAATAACTGGCGTCCCGGAGCTTCCATCAAATTGACGATTTTCATAATCCGCCAGTCAATATCCAGGGAATGCTCAACAATCCCCCCATTGACGACATAGACGCCCGGATGCTGAATTTTTGTTGACAGGTTTTTCGGGTAGCCCCCATCAATCAGCAAACAAGGTTTTTTCAAAACCGTGGGATCAATTTCCATCCCTTTGGGCATACTGGCTACCCAAACTACAATATCAGCCAAAGGCAGCGCCTCTTCCAATCCCATGATTTTGCCTCTGCCGAGTTCCGCCTGCAAAGCTTGCAATCGCTCTTGCTTCCGGGCAATCAGCAACAGTTCTGGCACTTCAGTTCGAGCATCTAGCCAACGACAGACAGCGCTGCCAATATCGCCTGTAGCTCCACAAACCGCCACAGTTGCTTTACTGAGATCGATGCCCAGCTCTTTCGACACTTCTTCCAATTGGCGACAGATAATGTAAGCCGTATGGGTATTGCCGGTAGTGAACCGCTCAAATTCCAGTTTGATATTGCGAACCTGCTTACTTTCATGCAGGTTGAATTCTTCAAAAATAATCGAGGAAAAGCCGCCCAGCGCACTAATGTTAATGCCATGTTTTTGAGCATGAGCCATTGCGTTGAGAACTTTCCGGACTGCTGTCTTACCTCTCCCACTGGCCAGCATTTCTGGTACAAAGCAAGATTCCACATACCGACCTTCGATTTTTTGCCCGGTAATGCTGGTGACAGTGATGTGATCGACGATTTGAGGCGGAGCGCTACACCAAAAATCTAGCCCTTGATCGGCATATTCTGGGTAGCCAAGCTCTCTAGCCACAGATTGAGCGTGTTGCAAATTAGTAAGGTGACCGATTAAACCAAACATGAATGGTTCTAACTACGCCTCTGGATAGGAAAGGAAGGTGGAAGGGAAAAAATAGTTAAATACTCTTAACAATAGTACAAAAAATTGCCGCTCTTCTGAGCGGCAGGTTGATTTACATTGATAAATGGCTGTTTTCTTGCCTTCTAGCGAGCGGAAAGCTCGGATCAGACATTTACAAGCGCGGGTTTTTGTTCGGTTGAGGCTGGCGTAGCGATCGGATCGTAGCCGAGCTGTTGGGTAATCCGTTCTCTGGCTAAAAGGCGGTACTCCCAAAAATGCTCTCCAGCGGCACATAAGCCAAGATACATATTTAGGAATTGAGGCTTTTGGCGTAAAATCAGCCAAAGCTGTCGCCAAAATTGACCGCGAATTTCAGGTCGCCGAATGCCCTGATGCCAAATTAACTGGGCGACTAGCCGCAGTCCTTTGCCAGCGGGGAAGTACATATTTTGCGTTCTTCCTGGCGGTGGAACGATGTTGAGGCATTGATTAAAACAGCGTCTGAGATAGTTCTGGGGTTCGTACATTGTCCAGAAGCCTTCTACATACTCTCTGGCAATGTCTGCTAGAGGTCGGCTGGGCGTAAAATTCATCAAGGAATTCTGATCGCCAACTTCGGTGATGCCAACTCCTTCTAATAAACGCTGCTCTTTTTGGAGCCGAGTCCACAAAGCCGTATTCGGCAAGGCCTGCAAAATGCCGAGCATGGGTTGAGGAATACTGGTTTCTTCGACAAAGGCTTGAATGCGATCGCCAGCACCCGCGCGTTCTCCATCGAAGCCGAGAATAAATCCTGCATAAATTAGCATTCCGGCTTCGTTGATCTTGCGACACGCTTCTAAAAGCGGGTTGCGGGTATTTTGAAGCTTTCGAGTGACTTGCAGGCTGTCTTGATCTGGGGTTTCAATACCGAGAAAGACGGCGTAAAAACCGGCTTTTTTCATCAACTGTAGTAGTTCATCATCCTCTGCTAAATTAACAGAGGCTTCCGTCATGAAGGTGAAGGGATAGTTGTGTTCCTGCATCCAAGGAATCAATTCTCGTAGCAAGCGCTTGACGTTGCGCTGATTGCCAATAAAATTGTCATCGACGATGAATAGGGAACCCCGCCAGCCTAAGTCATAGAGGCTTTGCAACTCTGCCAACACTTGAGCCGGTTCTTTGGTACGCGGTTTGCGACCGTAGAGGCTGATAATGTCGCAGAATTCGCAGTTAAACGGGCAACCGCGAGAAAACTGAATTGCCATCATCAAGTAGGCATCTCGCTTCAGTAAATCAAAGCGAGGAAGGGGACTTAGGGTGACATCCGGCTTTTCGATGGAGCGAAAAACACCTTTTTCTTGACCCTGAGCGATCGCTTGCAGAAAGTCCGGTACTGTTAATTCCCCTTCATCCAAAATTAGATAATGTGCTCCAGAGGCGAGAGCGTCTTCAGGAACGGACGTTGGATAAGGCCCTCCAACTGCCACTTTTTTTCCTAACTCGACAGCCTTTTTGATCAGGAAGTGAAAATCTTCTCGTTGTGCCAGCATTGCCGATAGAACAACGATGTCGCACCACTCCCAATCGGCCTCCGTCTCAGTCTTCACATTGCGGTCATAAAACTTAATTTCCCAATCTTTTGGCAACAGTGCTGCAACTGTAATAATTCCCAAAGGAGGGATCACTGCTTTGAGTCCAGCGATTTCCATAAAACGGTCATATGACCAGAAAGACTGGGGAAAAGTGGGGGAGAGTAAAAGCGCCTTCATTGACTCCGTCCTCAAATAGATGACTTGGTTTCAGGCAATTCCCCACTCTTACTCTGCACTACCTGACTTGACATCCCCCACAAGTTATACTAGGCAACTATGCAGCGGCAAGCCCGTAGGCTGACATCCGCATGATATCGCGGGTAGTAAAGCCAATATTGCTCAGCGCTTCGCCGTATTGAATCATGAAGTCTTCAACTAAAGATTCTTTGTCCATTCCCAGAATACTGGCATCCTTTTCGACTTCGTTGAGCATCCGCCAGACGATGGGAAGGTTCTGACGATTAGCTGCTTCAAATTCTGCTTTGGATTCCTCGAAATGGTTTTTCAGCCAAACTTCGCCGTAGTTGAGATGGCTGTATTCATCTTTAACAACACCCTCAGTAATTTTACGGGCGAAGTCATCAGCAACGGGGATATAGATGTTGTAAGCAGCGATCGCAAAGCATTCGATAATTAATGCTTGAATCAGCAAACAGGTCACAATCCCGCCTTCTGCTGCCGCATCTTGGAAATTTTGGTGCAGTCCGGAGAAGAACTTGCGAGCAAATTCTATATCTGGCGTCACTTCGAGATTCCGCCCGCAGGCTTCAAATCCTTTCTTGTGACGACTCTCCATTTTGGATAAACGGATCAACTGCTCCTTATCTTCTGGTAGCAATTCTGCTAACTTGATGTAATTCTCATGAGCCTCTTGTTCGCCTTCAATCACAATCGCATTGATGCGGCTGTAAGCGTCCTTGTAGGTTTCACTGTGGAAGTCAATTTCTTGGCTGGTTTCAAGCGACGGCATAAATCTCCTGTCTGCTCCTCACGAATAGGTCGATCCTAGACCGACCTAAATTTCTGTGGAATAGTAACGTAACTTAATCTAATAATTGTACTGTACCTATCCTGGAGCCAAACGGGATCAGTCAATTTAAGTAAGTATTCATGCCTAAGAAAAATCCACAGGGTCGATTGTCAGTCACTCAGCTTTCCCAGTTTGCAATCCCGCTGTTGCTGTTGCTGGGCGCTTGTGTCGTGCTACTACCGCTTGGCATCGTCTTCCTTACCTCTTTTGACGAAGTGGGTGCGACACCTGGAGGAAGCTTCTTTCCATCTCACCCCGGCTTTGCCAATTACCGCGAAGCTTGGAGGCGCGGTAACTTTTTATTAGCGTTTGCCAATTCAACCCTAGTGGCGCTAGCTGTAACTGGGTTTCAGACGATCACCGCTGCACTCGCCGGTTATGCGTTGGCGCGGCTGAAGTTTGAGGGGCGTCAGGCAATTCTGCTGATTGTTTTGGCTACGCTGGTAATTCCCTTTCAACTGTTGGTAATTCCAATTTTTTTGGTTTTAAAGTGGGGACACTTGATCAACACTTACTGGGCGCTGATTTTACCTACGGCGGCGAATGGATTTGGGATTTTTCTGTTGCGCCAGTATTTTCAAACCATTCCAGTGGAGTTGGAGGAAGCAGCGGCGCTGGATGGGGCAAACCGCCTACAAATTCTGTGGCGGGTGATGCTACCGTTGTCTCGTCCGGCATTGGTGACGCTGTTTCTATTCACCTTTATTGGGGAATGGAACGATTTGTTTAAGCCCCTGATTTTTACAACGCGACCGGAATTGAGGACGGTGCAGCTAGCGTTGGCAGAGTTTCAGGAGCAATTTACAAATAATTGGCCTTTGCTGATGGCGGCTGTTGCGATCGCTACCGTACCTGTCGTGTTACTTTTTCTCGTCGGACAGCGTCAGTTCATTCGGGGGATTGCGGCGACGGGGATTAAGAATTAATCTGACGCTTGCAGGGGATGTCTTCTATATCCCTACAAGATATTGTGCATATATCCTGTCAATCTTGTTACAGTTTGTCACAATCAGGAATATGCAGAAACTCGGTATATTTTTAATTGTTTTCTCTTTCCTGCCTTGGGTGGCAATCCTCTTAGTGGTGCCCTTGCTACCGCTAGCGATCGCCCAAAAAGCCCTAATAGTTCCGATTCTTGCGGTTGTGGGAGAAATTGCCTTTTGGGTGGGTTTAGTGCTAGTCGGAAAAGAAGCCGCAACCAAATATCGGGCTTACTTAAATCCGGGCGCAATTTGGAGGAAAGTTAAAAAATTGATCCGCCCCAAGAAAAGATCGAATTGACCTATCTTGGGATATTTCTGGAGAAACGCGATTAATCGCCTCTGAAGAGAGCGTTTTAGGCGTTATCTGCGATGACTTTGAGGCGAATCGTGCGATCGCCTTCATCATCCAAACTCACCTCCACAACTTCACCCGCAAGGCGTTCCAAACAAGAAAGGAGCGATCGCAAATGAGGGCTACTTGCACCAGTATCTACATACAGCCTATCGGTCAGACTGCCCAGCCGCTTCCAGGTCATGTAAAATTTGGCAATCGTCTGTTCCAGTTGCGCCGCCTGCTTCACCATATCGGCGGCGGTATTTAGACAACCCAGACGCAAAGCTTCCTCTAATGCCATTTCCACGTCAATAGAGGTGCGCTCAATTGCCTGGACTTGGGCGGCGGCGTCTAGGTATTTAGATAAATTCCGGGCATCCGATGTTACCTGTTTAACCGTATCGACATCCGGGTTCCCGGCGACTTCCTCTTTCAGGGCGCTGATGTGAGATTCTGGTAATTTCTCCATTTCCCGCACCAGAGGAGACAGAAATCGAGGGGGAAGAGAACCCGCGGCTGCCTTTTCCTTGACTTCATCAGGTAGCAATTCTGAATTCATCGCTGTCCATTCGTCGGAGAGTTGCCGCACTTCGCGCCTGGTAATGCGATCGCCTTTATTTGCCGCATCTGTCACCAGTTGTTGGATTTCTGGAGAAGCCTTAGAGGTTTCGATGAAGGCGCGTTTGCTGAAGCTACGAATCGCATCCGGGTCAAGATGTCCCTCCTCTAAGAGGGTATCAGCACTATTTGCCAGTTGAATTAAGGAATATGCCTGACTTTTACTGATTTCCCGTTCTTTCAGCCAATTGAGAAATCCGGTACCGCGTCCGTCACCGCCTTGTTTCTCTCGATCGCGCACGATTCGCAAAATCCGCCCCCGCCAGATTTCTGTCTGCAAGTCGAAGCGATCGCACACCAGCCAAGCATTGTCTACCAGCTTCTGAAACTCAAACTCTGGAATCTGCTCATCCTCTGGATTGGGCAGATCGAAATTTAGATCGACTGGGTTCTGAAGGGCAGCAGCCAGTTCGCTGGGAGATTCGGGTGATTGCACCATTAGTAGCGCTCTATGGGGGTCGATCGCCTTATTATGACACAACCCGTAGCCGCAGACTCTCTAGCACAAAAGCGCGATCGCTGCAACGTTAAAATATAAGCCAAGTCTTACAGAGGTAAATATGTCAACTATCACCGACATCGGGACATTAATTGTGCGTACTCCAGAAACCTGTGGAGGTCGTCCGCGAATTGCAGCGAGGAGAGTTTCTGTTTAAGCAATCGCCCTAATCCAACCAGAGCAACAGCATATTTTAAGTGCAGGTTGCTTGCAGCAAAATTCGCTCAATTGCTACCGTTGCATCTGTGGCTAAGATTCTGGCGTTTGTTTTGATTCTTCAACCGGAGGTGTAGGGGAAGCTTGAGAAATCACGGTAGCGCCTCGATATTTTAATCCCGATGTCGGTTGAGACACCGGCATATTTTCTGTTTTGCGGACTTTACAAACCTGACCCCGGTATTTTCCTGTAACTTCAACTTCTGCTACTTCAACAGTTGAAGAGGTGGATTCGTAGTTAATCCCGCGATAGCTGAGTTGAGTCTTGTCGTCTTCCTGAAATTCAGGTTGAGGCTCAATCTTAGGCTCAGATTGCGTGTCAAATTGAGCATCGACTACAGGCTGACATTGCTGCAAAAGTCGTCTTGCGCTTAGCAGTACGACCAATAGCAGCAATACCTGAATTTGCCAAGGCGCTACAACCAAACTTACAAATAAACCAACAAGAGAAATTGCGGCGGCGAGATAGGAAATTTCGTCAGCAGAATTTTGAAGGATATAAACAGCTAGCAAGGTAATCGCTAGCGGCATGATGAAAGACAAGGACATATTTATCACTTCTGAAGTTACCTCTGAAACTAGAGTGCGAAGTGTATTTAAAAATATAAGCGAATTATTACTAATCAGCCTACTACTGGTGGATTAATTTGGCTCATCCTTTTGGTTGAACAGTTGAATCCTAAATCGGTCGTATTTAAGAACTGGCTGAGGTTCCAAGCAGAGAAGAAACTATCATAACTGGCGGGAAAGCGATCGCAACCTAACAATACGGCGACACATCTCTCTCATCGCTTGCCTTTGGCGACGGCGCGGACTTTGTTTATATAAGCTAGTAGGTGCGGGATCTCCCTGCACCTAGTGGAGTTTGGAATTAAATGGACAACACTTAGGGTAACTTTACTGCTAAAAACGATACAAAGATTCTGAATTTAGAAAATCTGTATCGCGCATAAACTCAAGAATCTCGGACGCGATCGCATCTGCGTGACTTCCCGCCGCATCATGACCGCAGTCGGGGATAATCTTAAACTTAGAGCTGGGCATACAGGCATGAAGTTTTTTGCCATCAGCAACTGGGAACCATTGATCTTGATCGCCCCAAAGAATTAGAGTCGGACAGGCGATCGCACTCAGGTTATCTTGGACGTTACGAATTAAATTCGGTTCATTCTTTACCAAACGCTGAATTTCTTGCGCTGCGTGTTGTAAATCCTCGGCAGTTTTTGTCAAAGCATTCGGAAATTCGACATACGGATAAGTAATCCAGTAAACTTCTTCGGGTGTAATTCGTGTCCAATCCACTACAACTTCCCGACGCCCGAAGGCTACAATTTGCCACAGTAGCGGTGCAAATAGTTGAGTCACGCGCAAGTGATCCGCTATCTTAACTAAATCTAACGGCAAATCTGCTAATAACTGCATCCCCCAAAATGGCAATCGTTTGAGGAAAATCGGTACATTAATTACAACTAATCGATCGAACAAATCTGGATGCGCTTGGGCGGTGGCGAGGGTCACTAATGCCCCCAAAGATAGGGCTACCACAACAGCCGGTTCATCGCATAACGCTCGCACGATCTGCTCTAGTTCGAGCGATTGATGACCGAGTATTTCCGGGTGTGATGGCATCTCGGAAAAACCGTGTCCTTTCGCATCGAAACAGATAACGCGAAAATGTTGTGACAATGGCTCAATCGCGTAACGCCAATTGTAGCTCCAGCTCGCCATTCCATGCACTAAAAATAGCGGTTTACCTGTACCTTTTTCGCCATAAGCAATTTTTACAGGATTCCCGTTAGCATCAGAAATGGTTATCGTTTGACGCCCGTTTGGAAATGTGGCTTCCCACCAGTCTTTCTTACTCATCTGTTGTACAATTCCCTTGAGAATCGAATTCAAGGGTTAGCCAATAAACTTTGCTTGCAAGGAATTAAAAATATCAGATTGGAAAGGAGAAACGAATTAAAGTTTTTAATTTTTAATTTTTATTTAGTTATCGTTTGCCACAGCAGATTCAGGATAAAAAGACTGAAAGCAGCAATGCAAATCACAAAGAGCATCAACCCACCCAACAGCAGAATGATAAACCACCAATCTGCCTTTTGACTCTGCCGAGGAGAAGCGAGATGAGCTTCTAGAAGCATCATGTTTTTAGCATTCGCTTTCCAGGTAGCGTCAAAGAAATCCCCCAACACCGGCACAGTGCCAACTAAAGTCTCAAAAATAATATTTAGCACCATCCGCACCAAAGCTTCGCGCGGTAGTCCCAGCAGCGCTGCCTCCAGCACGATATAGCCTGACAAGGCACTTCCTAGTATATCTCCGCCTCCAGGGAGCAGTCCAAGTAGAGGATCGATGCCCACGCGGTAGGAAGTTCCCGGAATCGCGATCGCATTATCCAGAATATAAGTAAGCGATCGCAGGCGCTTAATTCTAGCTGACTTGGCGTCCGTCGATCTTATAGGAGGCTTGGGAGGAGGCTGAGACATCAGAATCGATAATGGGGTAGTGAGTAGCGGATAGGGAAAAAATCGTTACCACCTACTACTGACGGACAAGGAACAAAGCTTCGTCTTGCTATTGGAACGTCTTGCTGTTGGCATTAGTGTTCAACACCTCAAACCCATCCCTTCTGGAGGTGTGGAAGACATTTCTTGCTCCATATCCGTTAGCGTTGTCAGCGTTGAGCTAGGAGTCGCAACTTGTTCGATTTGAGTCAACAGGGTTTGCGCTTGTGTCTCTCCCTGATCAGCCAGTTGCTCTAGGTAGAGCTTGAGTTCGTCGGCAAGGGCAGTGGGAAGGTACATGGCTACCACTCCATCTTCCGGTGTGAGCTTCTTTTATGCATCATAGCTTCGTCGGGCACTAGAATTCAGCCCCGATTCTTGCAAGTTAACAACTTGCAAGTTAAATGTTTAAACTAACCTAAAATTTCTCCTCCTTTTAAGCTTCAATCTTCTATTCCCAAAGACGGTTGACATCTATCAGTGTGTTTGATAGCACCTATCTATAGGTTGAGATTGTTTAATAGACGACAGACAGCTTAGAAGAACTCGCTAGAATTAAGAACAGAGGAGGTTCAAAATTTCCCCTCTTTTCACTGTTTCATTTGATCGTGTTGAGTTTGCAATTATCTTTTTATGGAATTAAGTAGCCAGTCCTCTAACTCTTCTGACCAACCTCCTCCGCAAAGGTGGGCAGAGTTACTAGGAACTGCAATTGCTTTGTTGACCTTGACCTTACCTGTGTTTGCGATCGCTCACTACTCTCCAAGCGGCGCTCAAAGCTTGCAGCAGCAAACCAGCTATTCAATCCCGATACCCGAAGACTGACCTTCAAGATACAACAAATGGATATCGCGTAATCCTGGAATCTGGGTAAACAGAAGATTCTGTGTTGACCTTCTTCCCGTAGAATGCTCACAAGGGCTATCTGAAAGGATGAAGGATGAAGGAGGAATATTCTGATTCCTCCTTCAACAACGGGTGCGATTCGTAGCGGCTGTAAAGTAACTACGTTAAGCCTCTACAGCCTTCAAACTGAACATCAGGGCACCCCCAATACTTTGTGTTGCTTGGAGAAACTGGAGAAACGTTTTGGATTTAACACGCATTCCTGCTCAACCCAAACCAGGTCTCATTAACGTTCTGGTTGAAATTACCGCTGGTAGCAAAAATAAGTACGAGTACGATAAGGACTTACAAGCCTTTGCCCTAGATCGGGTGCTTTATTCTTCGGTGCAGTACCCCTATGACTACGGCTTCGTACCCAACACCCTAGCAGATGATGGCGATCCCCTGGATGGCATGGTGTTAATGGAAGAGCCAACATTTCCAGGGTGTGTTATTCAAGCGCGACCTATCGGAATGTTAGAGATGATTGACGGGGGAGATCGGGACGAAAAAATTCTGTGCGTTCCCGACAAAGATCCGCGCTATGCCCAAGTCAAATCTCTCAAAGACCTTGCGCCACACCGACTAGACGAAATCGCAGAATTTTTCAAGACCTACAAGAACTTAGAGAAAAAGGTCACAGAAATTCTGGGTTGGCAAGATGTCGATAAAGTGATGCCGCTGGTGGAACAATGTATTAAAGCTGGCAGCAAAGGGTAGGTCTACGAGCGCTAGGTGAGCGAACTAGGAAAAAATTGAGGGATGAAGTGGTTTGAGAACGTTAGAATCAGCTTTAGCTGAGAAAACTTTTCATGCGCCGAACCCTAGTGCTGATAGATACAACATGAGGAAAGTGCAGGCATAGCAGGAGAAGCAATCAGCGCCTTGCACTTTCTCAATGGTGTTAATTACCTTTCTTGTATGCAGCGATCGCTTCTTCTATCAAAAATTCATAGTTGCACGCTTACTAGGGCAAATCTTGACTATGTAGGGAGTATCAGTATTGATAGAACCCTGTTGGATGCCGCAGGTATACTACCTTATGAACAGGTACAAGTCGTGAATGTCTCGAATGGAGAGCGCTTGATTACTTATGCAATCGCGGCACCGGCAAATTCAGGGGCAGTCGAACTCAATGGTGCGGCGGCTCGTTTGGGCATGAAGGGCGATCGCTTAATCATCATGACCTACGGGCAATTTAGCCCAGAAGAACTGAAAACTTATCAACCTAAAGTTGTCCTCGTAGACGGACAAAATCGGTTAATAGAAGTCCGCCGCTACGACGATCTGCTAAGCGTGCAGCTAACTTCTTGAGCGAATATATGTCTTCAAAAGAACCAGCGGCACCAAATCCTCAAATCTCCAATCCCACAGCAAGTCAGTCAACCCAAGCTGACGCAGAGTTTGTGGTGCAGTTTTGGGGTGTGCGGGGCAAAATTGCCGCCGCTGGCAAGGAGACGCTTCGCTACGGCGGCAATACTCCCTGTGTGGAAATGCGGGTAGGCTCCAAACGATTAATTTTTGATGGCGGCACCGGCTTGCGGTTACTGGGTAATCAATTACTGCGTCAAATGCCGGTGGAAGCTTACGTATTCTTTACCGACTCCCAAAGCGATCGCATTCAAGGCGTTCCTTTTTTCGTTCCTGCCTTTATTAAGGGCAATTGTTTTCATATTTATGGGGCAGCAGGATCTGATGGAGCATCGATTCAACAAAGTCTCAGCGACCAGATGACGCCTCCGAATTTTCCAGTCCCTATACAGGTGATGCAATCAGAACTACAGTTCTACGATCTAACTCCCGGCGAGACGCTCGCGGTAGACGATATCACGATTGAAACCTGTTTAACCAACAATTCCCTGCGGACAATAGGCTACCGAGTTACCTGGCAGGGACACACGGCTGTTTACGCTACGGGTGCAGACAACGATCCGAATGCCCTTGATGAAAATCTGCTGCACTTAGCCCGTGAAGCCGATTTACTCATTTGCAATGCGACTTCCCCGGAACTAGACCAAGGTTTGGGGGCAAACGGTGAGTCTTCTCATGCAGGTGACTTTGCGATTCAACCCTGCGAAAATCCCTTCTGGCAAACCTGCGTTAAAGCCGCTGATGCGGCTAACGTCAAAAAATTGGTGATGTTTAGCTACGAACCAGACTACAGCGATGACTTTCTCGACCAAGTAGAAGGACAAATCCAGTCGGCGTTTCCGAATGGATTACTCGCCCGTGAAGGAATGATTTTAGCCGTTGAGTAATCGGTCATGAGAGTGTAGAGTTTTGAGCCACAAAAGAGTTCTCTAATTCAAAATTCAAAACTTTTTTCTGGTAATCAGAGTTTTTATCCCTCTTTTGTTACTTTAGGAAAAGAGGAATGAGTGAAAAAAGAGTTCTTAAATTCAAAACTCAAAACTCAAAACTCAAAACTATTTTCCTAATCCTCCTTCTACCGACTGCTGAAGACTGAAGAACTTAAAGAAGAAATCACCTGACTAATATCCTGTAGTTTCTGGGCAACTTGACCGCTACCCAATAAAGTTTCTGCCTGAGTTAAACCGGATGATAAATCTGGGGCGAGACCGCAATGCCACAGGTAAAAACCACCGTTCCAGATGGCTGCTTGCATAAGTTCGCTCTTGTTACCTTGCAGCACTGCTTGCATTTCTTGTACCAATTCAGTTGCGGAGTCTAGGGCGACTTCCTTTCCCTCAAAGCCGTAGTCACGGGGATGAAGCAGGAGGCGTTGCGGAGACGAACCGGGTTGCCAAGTTCCAATAATCGCCGTGCGATCGCGCGGTAAATCGCAGCTACCTTCTAATCCTTTCACCGCTGTGAAATACTGGGGGTTGCCTCGCAATGCCGAAGAGTCTTGAAACATCCCTTCCGTGGGAGGATGGACAAACCCCGCCACAACGTGAGCTTCCCCTGCATAGGGACACCACATTAACTCCATCGTTGCAAGGGGTGGACGTTTGCCAATTTGGTCGCGGTAGGGAACCAGTCCTGCCGCTTGGGGGAAATGCTTGGGCAAATAAACAAATCCGAGTTGGGTTGCCTCAAACACCTGCTGGACGACAGGGAGGGATAACTCAGCCCAATTGACACCCAACGCCTGCCAAATCTCAATCAGTGGCAAGCCTTCCTTGGTAGGCATCCGGTCGCCCCCGTGCATCACCACCGCCTGTCCAGCGGTTGCCAAGATTAAAGCTGTCAGTGGCGTTATGGGTGCCGTGCGCGATCGCCCATCGTAGGGCGTCCCCAGAACGATAACCGGGCGTTCTGAGCCGATGGGTTGCAGTTTTGGCCCTAGTGCGTCGTAGGCGTCTAGCATCCCTGCCAATTCTTCGCCGGTGGGACGCTTAATCCGATGGGCGATCATAAATGCTCCAATCTGCGCTGGTGTTGCTTCCTGTAGGAGCATCATCCGTGTCGCTTCCTCAGCTTCGGAGCGACTTATATTTTCGCCCGTATGGACGCCACTACCCACTTTTCGCAGAATTTCCCTGAACTCATTACTCATAGTATTTTGTCGTAGTCAATCGTTATCAGTTTTTGCGAATGGCTAATTCCCAAAAGATTTTTTGCAATAGCCATTAACCATTAGTTAACAGGTATAGAAGCATCCGAACAGATTATTGTGTTGCCCATCGCTCCTGCAAATTGCATCGGGACTAACTCGCGTACCATCTGGCAAAAGTGCTGAATGGGGGGAATCAGCAAGCGATCGCGCGTTGTTACCATCACTACCTGACGAGACAAGCTGGGATCTGCCAGCGAGTCGGCTAAGTTTGGCGTCCCTGGCGCGGGTGTGGAATCAATGACTCGAATCGCCAGCGTTGCATCCTGGCGCGCATCTACCAAAGCTGACTGGGGCAAAAGGGCAATCAATTCTCCTTGCCGCACGACACCGCGAAAGGCATCAAGCGTATTTAACTCCATCACCGCCTGAAGATTAGCGCCTTGCCGCAAAAATCGCTCTTGTACCAAGCGTTGCATCCCGTACCCATCCTTAAATACCACTTGCGGGTAGTGAACGAGTTCTGACCAGGGCACCTGTTGGTACTTAGTCAGAGGATGATTTGCCGCCATCAAGATTTCGATGCGTTCATTGTATAAGACATCGACCACCATATCCGGGCTAGCCGTTAAAAAGCGGTTATTCATCACGATCGCGACATCAACCATTCCGTCTCGCAAGACTTTGAGAGCGCGATCGCTTCCAAGCGAAGTTACCCGCAGCTGCACCGCCGGGTAATCTCGGCAAAACTGCTGCAACACGGACGGCAAGTATTGGGCGCAAACCGAGTGAATCGCCGCTACACAGAGTTCGGGTTGCTTTCCTGCCAACAAGTCTGCTAATTCTTGCGTGGCTTGTTGCCACTCTTGACAAATTTTGCGGGCGCGGGGCAAAAAGCGTTCGCCTCCGACTGTTAGCTTTGCCTGAGCCGTGCGATGAAACAGGGAAATACCGAGATCCGTTTCCAGAGACTGGATTTGCCTGCTAATAGTGGACTGAGTGAACCCACACTTTCGCGCCGCTTGCTGAAAACTGCCGGTTTCAGCAACTGCTAGAAAGGCTTGCAACTGCTCTAGTCGCATGATATGTAGCCTAAATTACATTTAAAGCCGATGAAATGAATTTAGCGGATTTGCTTAACTGTTTTGGTAGGGCTTGATACAGCAGCTTAGTCAGGGTGGCACAAGCGGGTCTTACCATAGCATGAACGGGAAAACCCTTGGAAATAAATACGATATACGCCAATCGTATACTCAGCGAAGCGATCGCCTACGGCATCGCATCAAAATGAGTGATGAAAAAGATACCCCTTAGCAGTCTCTGATGAATCAGCATGAAGAAACAAACCTCGCTCCTAGTCGCCAGCCGAAACCACCACAACTTGCAACTGATCGCACAACTTTTGATTCAGGAAGGATATCCAATCCTCACCGCTGACAGCTTGGAGGAGTTTGAGCAAGCTTTGAGACATTCTGCACAAATCAGTCTCGCTATCGTAGATATCTCTAGTCTAGACAGTCGGATTTGCGAATGGCTGCGGCACGAGGCAATCCCCATTCTGATGCTTTCTAACCAGTCTGGCTCAACGGACTGGCAGTTTACACTGATCGCTGGTGCTGCCGATCATCGGATCAAACCCATCGGTAAAACAGAACTACTGACGCGAGTTAGTTCGATTTTGAAACACAGAGCTAAATTTGAGCTTGAGAAAGCCCGCGACAACCGGCTATTAAAAGCGGCACCCGATTTACAGAAGTCTAACCCAAAGGTAGATGACCTAGTTTTTAGAGACGCGCTGACAGGAATTGCGAATCGCCATCATTTTGAAGAAATTTTAGAACGGGAATGGAGACGTGCAGCAAGAGAGGCAAGGTTTCTGTCGTTGATTATGATTAATCTTGATTTTTTTAAAGATTTTAAGGATACCTACGGACTTCAGCGAGGCGATTATTGTCTGAGAGAAGTTGCAAAAGCTTTAAGTGCTGCTGTGAAAAGATGTGGAGACGTTGTCGCCCGATATGGGGGTGAAGAATTTGTGACACTTCTCCCCGATACCAATCGCTCTGGGGCGATTGTCGTGGCAGAGGCAATGCGTTTAAATGTGGCAGATGTAAACATTTCCTACGTGAATTCTCCGATTGGCGACCGAGTAACTATCAGTTTAGGGGTTGCCACGTTAATTCCTGAGAGAAATTCCACCCCACAAGCCTTGATTGCTGAGGCGCAAAAGATGCTATCTGTAGCAAAAGAGGAAGGAAGCGATCGCTTCAAAATTTATCCGATTTCAGGCTAACCGCAAGATCCAAATAACTGAATATTGAGCCATTGTGAGCCATATCACGGCACTTATGACTGAATTACGATAGCACTAGAGAGAACCCAAAACAAAGGGGGAAATTTGAAGGAGCGACCGTTTATTTTGGCGGCAGAGCGAAACCCGTGCTACCTGGAACTTGTGGCTCAATTCCTCGGCAAAGAAGGGGATTGTGTCAAAAGTGCTAACCTTTTAGAGGCACTCGATCTAGCCCTATGCCAGTCAAAAGCAATCGGTTTGGCGCTGGTGGACATAGACGGTTTTTACCGGCGTGTTTGGAAATGCTGCGAACGAATTCGGGATCGGCAAATACCCTTTCTACTACTCTTGCCTAAGCAAAGTGTCGCGATTGAGCAGCAAAACCTAGCTCACGGAATGCAAAGTACATTAGTTAAACCGCTAGTCGTCAAAAAGTTCCTAGTGATCGTTCGCAGTCTACTAAGAGATTAAGTATGAGCCGGATTTTGTTGCTTGTAGAGCAAAAAGAAAACCGCCGCCTGCTCTCAGAGTGGCTTGCTGGGGATCACGAAGTATTGCTACCTGACGAAAAAGAGACGGGGAGCCGAGGAGCTAAGGAGCAGGAACACAACAGAGAAATTTTACTCAATCCTCAGTCCTGTAGAAATGGGATAAATTGGCGTCTTCTCAGTTCTCAGCCGGAACGGGGTTTCCCCACCCTGGCTGCGCTGCTCAGCACTCAGCACGGGCAGGGTACTGTTCTACCCTTACCGCTTAGCCCTCAGTCTTTAATCCTGAACACAGCTTTTGACCTATGCGTCTTAGATAGCGTGGCTCTAAAGCAGTTTTGGGAAGAGGTGCAAGCTAGAAAAGCCACTGAATTACCAGTTTTTCTGCCATTTTTGTTGATCGTTCCTCGTCAGGATGTGGGGTTGATGACTCGACACCCGTGGAAGAGTGTTGATGAGTTAGTCACAATCCCCATCGAGAAGATGGAGTTGCAGACGCGGGTGAAGATGTTGTTGCGGACGCGACAACTCTCGTGGGATCTCAAACAGCGCAATGCTGAGTTAAAGGAGACAAATGAGCGATCGCAACAGGAAATAGTCAAGCATCAGCAAGCAGAAGCCCAACTCCGACAAAGCGAAGAAAAATTCCGGCAATTTCTAGAAGCAGCACCAGACGCGATCGCGATTGTTGGCGCAAGCGATCGCATCGTTCTCGTTAACACTCAAATTGAGAAAATGTTTGGCTATGAGCGCGATGAATTGCTTGGCAATACTCTGGAGATGTTGCTACCCGATTACATCCGGCGCGTACACGATCGAGAACGCACTGATTCCTGTTGTGAACCTCAAGTCCCACCGATGGGAGTGGGGTTTGAGCTATTTGCCCGACGCAAGGATGGCACTGAGTTCCCCGTAGATGTCAGCCTCAGCCACATCGAAACCCCGCAAGGATTTCTCGTTACTAGCATTATTCGCAACATCACCGTTCGCAAGCAAGCAGAAGAAGAAATTCACAAGGCGTTGGAACAAGAGCGACAATTGGGTGAATTGAAATCTCGCTTTGTGTCAATGGTTTCCCACGAATTTCGCAATCCGCTGACCTCAATTTCTCTTTCTGCCCATATGTTAGAACATTGCTCTAATGAATGGTCTCAGGAGAAAAAAAGCAAATATTTGCTGCGGATTAAAGACATCGTTAGAAATATGACCGACCTGTTAGAAGATGTGCTTTTAATCGGCAGAGCAGATGCCGGAAAATCAGAATTTAATCCAGTCCCCCTCGATCTAACAGAATTCTGCCGCAATTTGGTAGAAGAAATCCAACTGAGTGCTAGCAATCAGCACGAGATAAATTTTGTCAGTAATCAAACGCCATTCAAACTTGAAAATTTCAATACTGATAATTACTCTCTTCAAGGTTCTAATCTGGAATGTTTGACCGTCACTGAAAACGAATTTGAGACAATCGTTTCTATAGATGAAAAATTGCTGCGACAAATCTTGAATAATTTGTTATCAAATGCAATTAAATATTCCCCCCAAGGCGGCATTGTTCAGTTTGAATTGAATTGCCAGCATGGTGAGGCAACTTTTCAAATTCGAGATGAAGGGATTGGCATTCCTCCAGCAGATTTAGCGCGACTCTTTGAAACATTTCATCGAGCCAAAAATGTTGGCAAAATTCCTGGAACTGGCTTAGGGCTGGCGATTGTAAAAAGGTGCGTAGAAATACACGGAGGCAAGATAGCGGTGGATAGCCAAGTTGGGTTAGGAACAACTTTTACCGTAACGCTTCCGTGTTAATAGTGAATAGCTAATAGCGAGTGGCTATTAACTATTCACTGTCCATTCTTTTAAAGCGATCGCTACCCCTTCTTTTAATTCTGGGGTGATATTTTCGGTGGTAGCGAGTTGCTGTAATTGCTGGTAAGCAATGGGAAATTTTTTGAGAGCAGCGATCGCGTGCAGTTTTACCCCTGCATCAGGATCTGCTAACAGTTCAATTAACTGGTTGATCGCAATGGCATCTCCTAACTGTCCCCATGCCATTGCCACCGCTTGTTTAACCTTGGGATCTTGAGCAGTTGAGCTTTCTGATTCAAGTGCTGTCAGCAGGATTTTAGCAGATGTTGGGACTAATTTTGGAGAATCCACTCGCCCCAAAACGGTGACAATTTCCTGCCATAGCACCGGAGACTCAATAGAAAGAGCTTGTTGCAAATACTCCAAGGCGGCTGCTGTTTGGGGGAGCGATCGCACGATGTCTACTTGCAAGCTAAGCGGTGTATTCGGGGATGAGAGTACCTGAAACAAGGCAGCGGCGGCTTCATCTGTTCCCAGTCGTCCTAATGCGATCGCACTATGCTGACAAACTTCCAAATTAAAGTCAAATAGCAGGGGTTGTAGCTGAGTTACTAGATTCAATTGTTCTAGCAAATCAGAGCGCATCCCCAAGCCAATTACCGCTTCTTTTCTCACTTGTGCGGCGGGATCTTGCAAGGCATCCATCAATACTGGTGGAATCCGGCTGTCGTGAAAGCTACCCAGTGCTTCAATCGCAGCGGCTCGAATCGCAGATTGGGGATCTTGAACCACGTTCAGGAGAGGCGCAATCGTTTCCGAACGGCGGATCTGAGCAAGCGATCGCACGGCTAACAGCCGTGTCTCTGACTCTGCTAATAGTTCGCTCAAAGCCTCTACAGCCGGAGATCCGATATTCGCTAAAGCAGCCGCTGCTGACACGGTGAGTTCTTCCTCCTCAGATGTTTTCAGCAGCTCTACTAAGGCGGTGATGACAGCAGGATTGTCAAATTCGCCCAGGATGCGACCCGCAAACCAGCGCTCCTCCAAGTCGGCGTCTTCGTCTTTCAGGATCGAAATCAAAGGGGCGATCGCGCCTTTCCCTAGTTTGGGTAACACCTTCGCCACTTCCCACCGTTCCTGAAAATCCCCTGCGTCAAGTACATCTAAAGCCAGATTCAGTAATTGCTCTAAGTAAAGCGAGTTAGAATCTTCTCCTGTTAACGGCTCTCCCTGCCTTCCCTCTTCTTTGTTAAGTGGCAGTTGCTGCAAGCATTGGTTTAGCAATGACCAGTTTTTTTGCTGTGCGGCAACAGTAGCCTGCTCTAAAATACTTATTAACATCATTTAAATCACTTTTACTCAATTTTAACCCGACACCCTTGACCCACACTAACTAACTTTGTTTCCTGGCTTGTTTTCTAAACGTAGACGGCTTTAAGCTTCACAAGCCAGTTTACCGACCTAGGTGGCGATACTAAATTTGCTGATAAATCAGTATAGAGGCTGTGCGTGCTTTATTTTGAATAATAGAAACTTTTCTCAATCAACTCTTACCCCAGATTAAAATGTAAAGCAAGCATTGATTTAATGCATTAAGTTCATTTTTAAATGCTCCTATTACTTAAAAAATAAATTCCAGCTTTTACCTCTATAGCCGTCCTATTTGAGTTGTAAGATTCCAACGGTTCAGATTCCTGAGCTTTAGGAAAAGTTGGGAATCTCGCATTTTGGAGCTATTTAAAATTACTATAGTTTTATGAAATTTCTACCCCTCTTTACAATCAATATGGCAATAAATTTTTTCTCGTTCGCAGCGCCTCAAAGTCGGCAACTCAACATTTCGGACGAGACAAACTGATGCTAAACACGATAGAAATGCGCTGGTTTTATCCCAGCAAAATCCCCATAGAGATTGAACGCTGGTTCAATCAAGATAGCCTCGGTGGACAGATAAAGTCACCAGAAGACCGAGAAGATTGGTATTTATACTTACCTAACAGTGATTACCTAGGTATCAAACTGCGGCAAGGAAAGCTGGAAATCAAGTGGCGTCAAGCCGAATTAAAAGTGCTGCGTTTTGGGGATTTGGTAGAGGGGAAAGCAGGGAAATGGGCGAAGTGGACTTGTGAAGATCCCATCTCAAAATGCTTTATTCCCGCAGAGGTGGTGGGAAAAGAGTCGTGGCTGAGTGTGAAGAAGAAGCGATCGCAGCGTGTTTACCAAGATTGTACTGTTGAACTCACTCAGCTACAGATTAATGGCAAGGATTGGTGGAGTCTAGCTTTTGAAGCGACAGGCGAGGATGACAAGTCGATGGATAATCTTCAAGCGGTAGCCAGCCAAGTATTTCAAACTTATCGCGGAGCGGGATTGCGATCGCAGGATTCTTATGCCTATCCCCAGTGGCTTTGCTCAGCAATTATACATAAGTAATATCACTTAGCTCTAGCGACTTCTACCAAGCTTCCAGACTTTCACCTCCGCAAATTTCCGGAACCGTTCTAAGCCATCTGGAAGTACCTGAACAGCACTTCGAGGCGTAATCTATGTCAACCAAACTACGCATCGTCACATTCAACCTAGAGAACCTGGACGACAAGCCTGGAGAAACGCCCACACTGGATGAGCGCATCGCCGTGATGCGTCCTCAACTGGTTAGGCTGAATGCCGATATTTTATGCCTCCAAGAAGCTAACGGACAAGAGCAACCGGGACAACCTCGACGGCTGCTGGCTTTGAAGAAACTTTTAGAAGGAACGCCCTACACAAACTATCAACAAGTATCCACAACGATAGCGAACGGGGAGCAAGTCTTTGATGAGCGCAACTTGGTAATTCTCAGTCGCTTCGAGATTATCGAATACCAGCAATACAAGCACAAATTCGCCCCTGCCCCTTTCTACCAAAAGGTGACAGCAAACCCACCTGAAACAGAAGCAGAAAAAATCACCTGGGAACGCCCCATCCTGCACGCCAAGGTTCAACTACCTGACAATCAAGTTCTCAACGTCATTAATGTCCACCTAAAATCTAAACTACCAGCGGACATTCTCGGACAGAAGATAAACAACTCCACCTGGAAGACTGCTTCTGGCTGGGCTGAAGGTTTCTTCGTTGCTTCCATGAAGCGAGTTGGACAAGCTTTGGAAACGCGGATACTGATAGATCAATTGTTCGATGCCAATGAGGACGCCCTCATCGTCGTTTGTGGCGATTTCAATGCCGAAGTTGATGAAGTGCCTCTGGAAGCGATTCGCGGAGATGTAGAGAATACTGGCAATGGCAAGCTAATCAAGCGTGTTATGGTGCCCTGCGAACGAAGCATACCTGAGCCTGCCCGGTTCTCCTTGTTACATCGTGGCAAAGGCAGGATGTTAGACCATGTGCTGGTATCTCGGATGCTGCTGGCACACTACAAAGGTTCGGAAATTCACAACGAATTGCTGCACGACGAGTCAATTGCTTTTGCCACAGATAAGCAGTTTCCAGAATCAGATCACGCACCAGTTATTGCAGAATTTGAGTTGCCCTAACTCAAGCATTCAAGTTTCGCATCAGTTGATATTTAGCCAAACTTTGGAAAAAGTTTGGCTAATAACTAATGACCAATGACTCTGACTCATAACTTTTTACATAGGAGACACATTCATGATTGACATCTATCAAAGAATATGGGAAAGCGACAAAAACGGGTGTTCTGTTAGCCCTCGTCAGGATGTTGACAGTTGGGAAAACCCGCAGGCAGACATTCTCTTGGACGTGCAGGTGCAGGCAGAGGGTAAGCGTAACATCGACCTAGCTACCCGACCTTTGTTTCATAAGGTGAACGAAGAAAAGTTCGATTTGCCTACCTATGCCAGTTTTATCAAGTTATTGAACAACTACGTGGCAAATTACCGTACCCAGGAGATCGTAAATGAAGAAGAAAAAAGAGAAATAGATAATTTTATTGATACAGTTTTGCCTACAGAACCAATTAAAATCGCACGCGAATATATCAATAAAGAGCTAGGCGAAAACCTTTCAGAACAACAATTCCGAACCAAACTGCAACAAATCTGGTTTGAATTATTCACCAATTACTATAAAGGCAAGTCAACTCATTTCTGCTCAGGTTTTGAACACGTTTTTGTCGGAGAAGCCAAATTTGACGCTAACTTCAGAATTACCAGAGATAGAACACCAACTCTGGGCGAAATTTCCGGCTATCACTCCTGGATAAAATTTTATAAGGACGAGAAAGTTCGGGATGTCAACTTCCTTGGTTATAAATTTGATTTGCAAGGCAACCAAGGCCCTGACAATCCTAATGTTGTCACTTTACAGATGTTATGGAATCTTACCGACATGAATGGTAAGGTGATTGCTCAGTTGTTCAAGAAGAAAGGCGGATTCTTTGTTGGGCCGAGTCCTGAGTGTGAAATTGCGATGGGAACAGTCGCCTACTACGAAAGCATTCACAACAAGTTTAAAAAAGACGATCGGCGATTTACTACTATTAACGGCGCTAATTACAATATAGTGCTGTATCGGAGTATTACTCAAGAGGGCAGTCGTGGAGAATTCATTCGCTCGTTCTACCCAGAATTTCTCGGCAGTGACGGTAAACAAGAACCGGAAATTGATGATACGGTAGTTGTGCCAGTAGATGAAATCAAAAATGACGGTGCCGTCCTCATCGTAGCAGCGTTACCTAATCCACAAGGTGCCGATGGCGCAAGGGATGAGTGGGTTGAATTAAAGAATGTAACTAACGAATCAATTGACTTGACGGGTTGGGAAATGCGGGATAAATCTGCTCGACCTGAGCCACTCAGAGGCACCCTGGCACCTAACGAAATCAAGCGCTTTTTTGTCAGTCGGTCAAGTCCTAATTCGATGCAACTTACCAACAAAGCTGGATTTATTTCTGTATTCAATCAACAGTTCGACCTAGTGGCAGCAGTCAACTATTCGCGTGCCAACAATGGTGAAATTTTACGCTTTGACTGAAGGAAAACCGATTAGCAATTCAGGTAGATATCTAGACAATTGAGTAATCTACTTAGCCCAAACACCACGATTCCCTGGCAGCAATGTCGGGGATTTCTTGTAGTGTCAAGATTTGAGTAAAGCGATCGCACTTGTCTTTACGTGCAGATAGAAAATTTAAATGTCTGCTCGTGGTGGAATCTTTGGTAGAAGATTGATGAGAGAAAGGATAGGCGAGCTGCATAAAGACAACATCTTGGAGTCGTTAACGCGACAAATGGCAGTAAGCTATTTTACGGCGTTCGTGGCGATTCAACATGGCAACGATTAACGATAACTACCTCAAACTCAAAGCTGGCTACCTGTTTCCCGAAATTGCGCGACGGGTGAATGCCTTCGCAGAGGCAAATGCTGACGCAAAAATTATACGGCTGGGGATTGGCGATGTCACCGAACCCCTACCAGAAGCGTGTCGCACGGCGATGATTAAAGCCGTTGAAGATATGGGCGATCGCGGTTCCTTCAAAGGCTATGGCCCAGAGCAGGGTTATGCTTGGTTGCGGGAGAAAATTGCGGCGCATGACTTCCAGGCGCGTGGATGCGAGGTTGATGCTTCCGAAATCTTCATCTCTGACGGTTCTAAGTGCGACACGGGTAACATTCTCGATATCTTTGGCGACGATAACGCGATCGCTGTCACCGATCCGGTTTATCCCGTGTATGTAGACACCAACGTGATGGCGGGACACACTGGCGCTGCTAACGATAAAGGCGAGTTTGGCGGCTTGGTGTACATACCTATCACCGCAGAGAACAATTTCACCGCCGAGATTCCTTCGCAGAAAGTTGACTTAATTTATCTCTGCTTCCCCAATAATCCTACGGGAGCAACTGCCACAAAGGAACACCTGAAAGCGTGGGTAGACTATGCGAAAGCTCATGGCTCGATCATTTTCTTCGATGCGGCTTACGAAGCATTTATAACCGATCCAGCACTTCCCCATTCAATTTACGAGATTGAAGGTGCAAGAGATTGTGCGATCGAGTTTCGCTCGTTTTCCAAGAATGCAGGCTTTACCGGAACCCGCTGTGCGTTGACGGTTGTGCCGAAAACCCTTAAAGCCAAAGCCGCCGATGGTTCCGATGTGGAACTGTGGAAGCTGTGGAACCGCCGCCAGTCTACCAAGTTTAATGGCGTGTCCTACATCGTGCAACGCGGAGCAGAGGCGGTTTACTCCGAGGAAGGACAAGCGCAAACTAAGGCTCTAGTTAGCTTCTACATGGAAAACGCCAAAATTATCCGCGAACAACTGACAGCAGCCGGATTAGCGGTTTATGGTGGCGTAAATGCGCCTTACGTTTGGGTGAAAACGCCCAATGGTTTATCAAGTTGGGATTTCTTCGATAAGTTGCTGCAAACCTGCAATGTTGTCGGTACTCCTGGTTCTGGTTTCGGTGCTGCGGGTGAAGGTTACTTCCGCATTTCGGCATTTAATAGCCGAGAAAATGTGAATGAGGCAATGAAGCGGATTACCGAGAAGTTTAAAGTGTAGGCAAGAGAAGCCGCGCTTGTGGGGCATAAGTTACGCGATCGCTTTTGAGCATCAATTCTCGCTGCCTTGGTTAAACTCAATCTATAAGTCTCAAAGGTTGCGGTGGGCAATACCTATCGCAACCCTAGCTTTAACCGCTAAGTAACAAGCAATCTTACGAATCTTGATGGCTACCACTACCCAACGGCTCACACTGCAAGACTTCCTGAAGCTGCCGAATATTGAGGAGTCGCCAGCTTGGGAGTTAATGGACGGACAAATAAATCAAAAATCTATGCCCACAGCTTTCCACAGCATCTTGCAGAAACGGCTGACGGCTGCAATTGACCAAGCGGATTCACCCTATGAAGCTTTTCCAGAGCTACGCTGCATCTTAAGTAGTAATTCTGTTGTTCCTGATATTACCGTTATTCACCAAGACCGAGTCCCTTCTGAGAATATCGCTGTTGAAGGTGCCCCTGATTGGATGATTGAGATTCTCTCACCCGATCAAAGCACCACTAAATTGATTGCTAAAATTCAAACTTGCCTGCAAGAAGGAACTCAATTAGGGTGGCTTATCGATCCGACAGAACGAGTGATTATTGTGCTGTGGTCAGATGCTCGGATGGCATTGCTGAGAGATAGCGATCGCTTGCCTGTCCCCCAAGATATCCCATTAGAATTGACAGTTGAGCACGTATTTGGCTGGTTACGGCGGGTAAGTTGAGGATAGGTAACGATCAGTCTCAATGGTTTTGGTAGGTAAGGCTCACCCTGCGTAGCTATATTTGCATTCAGCATAAATGGGAGTAACCTCAAATGGTACAAACACCCGCTAAACCTCTTACTTTAGAAGAGTTTTTGGCTCTACCAGAAACTGAACCCGCCAGCGAGTACGTTGATAGTCAGATTATTCAAAAGCCAATGCCGCAGGGAGAACATAGTACGCTCCAAGGTGAACTAATTATTGCTGTTAATGCTGTTGTTAAGCCCCAAAAACTTGCACGAGCATTTCCAGAACTGCGGTGTACGTTTGGTGGACGGTCAATCGTACCAGATGTAGCAGTATTTACCTGGGAGAGAATTCCCCGCAAGGAAAATGGCGGTGTAGCAAATGTATTTCAAGTAGCTCCTGATTGGATAATTGAAATCTTATCTCCAGACCAAAGTGCTACGAAAGTCACAAAAAAAATCCTGCATTCTCTCAGATATGAAACACAAATGGGTTGGCTAATTGACCCAAACGAACAAACTATATTTGTTTATCAACCCAAGCAAGAACCAGAGGTGTTTGACGAGCCAGAACAGCAACTTCCCGTCCCTTCATTTGCTAGCGAACTCCGCTTGACGGTAGGCGAAATATTTGGCTGGCTGTTAGAATAACTGATTATGGGAGTCTATTCTATAGACTACTGCCGTATTTCAAAATTTCACAGTTGGAAAATGTAGAAGGGGCAATGAAGGGAATTACAGAATAATTTAGCCCCAAGCGTGCTCGTTATCTGTCCAATGTTAGCAAAATACTCTCTTGGCACTTTGCCCACAAGCATTAACAAATCCCGCGTCAAAAGTAGCTCCGACAATTCCGCCAATTATAGGTACGAATTTCATAAGGTTAATCACTCCCTTCTCTCCAGCTTTTGTAATTAACCGGAATCCAACTTTTTTGTTAATTTCAATTAGAACTTTTCCAGGAATCTGATTAATTATATTTTTAGCAACTTTAGTTCCTATCGCGATACCTGCTGTACGTAGAACTTCTTCTCCAGCTTCCCCGATCAAAGATAGCAGTACCATAGTCCTTACTTGATCCGAGTTGATATCGTACCCAGGAAGTTTTGCAATTGCAGCAGTATTTGCTCCTAATGCATAAGATATCGCTAAACTAGCTGGGATACTTAATGGTAATGTAGCAATTCCTCCTAAGCCAGTTATAAATCCTGTTCCAGCAGCAGAAGTAGTACGCCATGCAATTACAGAGTTAATTGCATCTTCTACACTACTAGCTTTTGCTAAGTGATTTTGTGCTACTTGTTCTGCGGAAGGAAGAAAACCGAAGCCTTTAATTCTAATATTGGCAATCCATTGCAGGAGCTGCTCTATTTCTGAATTCATACTATTTTTATTTTTGAGTTAATTCTTGTTGCACATAGTGTATTTTAAAGGTAAACTCTTAGACCACCGTAATATTACCGAGGTTGATTTCTTGATAACTGGTCAACATTCATAATTCATAGAAAAGGAAGGCAAACAGCGGACTCTCACAATATTCAAGTGGATACCGATGTTATGCAGTGAGTCTTGAATGGAGTTAGCGGCAAATTCGATAAGTGCGAGCGCTTCCGCACGACAAACCTAACCGTTTAACTTCTCATTCTTAACCAGTCAAAAATTTGCTCTGCGGTCAATTCCAGGTCAATGCCGTCTAAAACAGCTAAGCGATCGCTTCCTTGACATAATTCTGGTTGTTGGTTAGGTAGGAAAATTAGTACAGAGCGATCGCTCGGATCGATTAGCCATCCAAGCCGGGAACCATGCTTGAGACAGTGCAAAATATTACCCGTTACTCGATTTGAACTTTGTTCTGGAGATAAAATCTCAATCGTCCAATCTGGAGCAATTAATACATCATCTACAGGTTCGCCGTCATCATCAAATTCAATTCGGTTCCAGCGAAGAACGGCAATATCAGGAACAACTGACCGTCCTCCAAATGTACACCGTAGTTCCGGAAAAGCATAGGCAATCCGCTGTTCCTCAACAACGTCATTGATTGTACCCGTTAACTTTCCCTGAACCCTGGAGTGGCGAGTTTTAGGCATTGGTTTCTGAATCACCTCACCATTGATATACTCTTTGGCAGGCTTGGTCTCTGGGAGTTTCAAAAACTCTTCTAAGGTGAGGGATTTAGAGGGTATTTGTACCATTGCGGCAGCCTCCAAGAGCAGAATCAGACAAGCTTTACCTTTTATTCTAGGTTTCCCATCAAGTCTAAAGTACCAGAGGAGCCAGAATAAGCGATCGCTCTCACAAATTCATGGAAAAATGCGATCGCAAACTATATCAGGGGGTAGAGCTTGGTGTGGCGGGGTGGTCTACCTTAAGGTTCTATCCAGTTCATGAGAAATTTCTTAGCCTGAACATATAGCCCACTCGTGCATAGAAAAAAAATTTGTATGACAACCGACGTTTCTACTGACATCAACAAGAACAAAGGTATTAATGGATCGCTCTTGACGGGCGCTCTTTTGATTATTCTGGGGATAGTTGCGATCGCTGTACCGAATGTCTCGACAATTGTCGCTGAGACTTGGATTGCTTTGATCCTAGCTAGCGCGGGAGCGACCAAGGCGGTCTATGCCTTTCAAACTCGCGAGCAAGGCGGTTTCATTTGGAAACTCCTGTTGAGCGCCCTCTACATTGCCACAGGCGTGATGCTATTTTTCTACCCCTTAACAGGTGTCTTGACGCTGACTCTGTTGCTAGGTAGCTTTTTGCTGACAGAAGGTGTATTCAACCTGATCCTGGCATTCCGGGTGCGTCCGCAACAGAATTGGACATGGGTATTGACAGACGGCATCATTACGCTAGTGTTGGGCGCAATGATTTGGTTCCAGTGGCCCTTCAATGCCCCTTGGTTGATTGGAACGCTAGTAGGTGTCAGCGTTCTGTTTACAGGAGTTTCGCGCGTGATGCTATCGCTGAATAAGCGTTCTGCCTTGAATGAATCTAACCAAGCTGCTTAAGTTTCAAGCGCTGTGGTCTGGTGTAAGGCGGGTAATCTCTTAAGCAAATTGCCCGCAAGTTCCCTAGAAGCGATCGCATCCTGATGGCGATCGCTTTTATCTCAGGAAAAGTGCGATCGCGTCCTTAATTAAAATAATTACTCAAGCGAATCCTGATACAAAGTTTGCAATAAATTTTCTAACTTCTCTTCAGGACAGCACTCAATCAACGCTTCAAAAACTTCTAACAATTTTGCAGCACTTTCTCCCAAAGTGGGACTCAATCCCCAAACATCTTGTACCCAATCTTTAGGACGTTCATCTTCAAAAATTAAGCGTTCTAGAAGTTGCTTTGATTCTGTCTTGGAGGTAGGCATCGGGTTTCGCTGATGGGTAAAAATATCATCAAAATCTCTCCATCATTAAACAGCATATAAGTGATTTGCTCGCCCGCATAGCATGAGCGGGCAGTACCAATCTACTGCTCAGATGATTTCAGTTTGTGCGCCGTTCTCAAAATTTGTCCAGCTAAGATAGCCGCACCGAAGCCATTATCAATATTCACTACGCCCACCCCTGCTGCACAAGAGTTTAGCATTGTCAGGAGTGGCGCAAGTCCGCCGAAACTCGCACCATAGCCGACACTGGTGGGAACTGCAATCACGGGACAATCAGCCAAACCAGCGACGACGCTGGGTAAAGCACCTTCCATCCCGGCAACGACGATTAGCACATTCGCCGATTCAATGACGTGACGGTTACTTAACAGGCGGTGGATACCCGCGACGCCGACATCCCAGAGGCGCTGCACCTGGAAGCCACAAAGTTCTGCTGTAACCGCTGCTTCCTCAGCGACGGATAAATCGGCAGTACCGGCACAGAGGATGGCAATTGTGCCCGAATACTGGGGTTCTAGAGTGGCAGGAGAAATGGCACAGATTCGCGCCGAAGCGTAATATTGGAGACCTGCCACTTTTTCCTGCAACTGGGCATAGACTGCCGGTTCAATCCGCGTTGCCATGACGACAGGGTTGCGCGATCGCATCGCCTCCATAATCCCCGCAATCTGTTCGGGTGTTTTTCCTGGCCCCCAAATCACCTCTGGAAAACCCGTTCGCAAGGTGCGGTGATGGTCAATTTTGGCAAAATCGCCCACGGGTTCAAAGGCAAAATGCTTGAGTTTTTCTAACGCCGCTTCTGGGCTAACGTCACCAGCGGCAACCGCTGCTAATAAGGATTGCAAAGCTTCAGGTTGAGTCACGACTTTAAATTAAGGATAGAAAATGCAAAAACAAGAATTGGCGATGTAAATTTTGCCGTTAATCGGTTACTTTCAGCTCATAAACATTCCAGAGGGCACCGCCGAGAGAAGAGTATTTGATGCCGGTAACGCGATCGCGCACGGCTGACATTGACAGCGGGTTGACTAGATAAATCATCGGCAAATATTCCTGCGTAATCCGCTGCGTTTCGGCATAGATAGCTTTGCGCTTGATCTCATCCAATTCTTGGGCAGCTTTAATGTACAGATGCCCAATTTCCGCCTCCCAAGCAGCCACCTCTCGACCCTGAATCGGCTTTGACCCCGATACGGCATCCTGATTGAAGCTGTGTAATCCGCCATCTGGCAACCAGACATTCGCACCATTATGGGGTTCAATGCCCCCGGTAAAGCCGAGCAAATAACATTCCCAATCTAAAGTGTTTGCGAGTTTATCTACAAGCGTGTTGAAGGCAATTGGGGTAAAATCTACTTGAATGCCAATTTTGCTCAAACTTTGCTTAATTTGCGCTCCCAGTGACACGCGGGTTTGATTTTCAGCATTCGTTATTAATGTAAACTGCACCCGATTTCCATCAGCGTCTAACAACTGACCTTGATTATTATATTTAAACCCTGCGCTTAATAGTAATTTCTTAGATTTTTCGGGATTATATTCGTATACTTTCAGACCTTCTGCCGAAGTTATATAGTAAGAGCTTTGTACAGAAATTGGTGAATTTTGCATTTCACCCAGACCGCGCAAAGTGTTGTTAATCATCGCTTGCCGATCGATGGCATAAGCAACCGCTTGTCTGAATGATAGATTATTGAACCAGCGAGATTTAACTGGATCGATCAAAGGGCGTCCGTTCCGGCGTCCTTTATTTAGATTAAAAGAAATAAAAGTCGTGCCCGATCGCGGTCCACCTGTATAAACTGTAAATTTTCCGCGCTTTTCTTCTTGCTTTAAAAGTGGAAAATCTTCTGGACGCAATCGCCCCCACCCGTCAGTCGTATCTAAACCATTAGAGCGGAACTGAAGCAGCTGAGTATCCATATTTTCCGTAATTTGCCACACGATCCGATCGATGTAAGGCAACTGATTGCCTTGTACATCTCGTCGCCAGTAATACGGGTTACGCCGAAATACGACCCGTTCGCTAGTGGTGTAACTTTCTATTTTATAAGGGCCATTAACAATTATTTCCGCTGGATTGGTATCCACTCCCCAGATAGACATCAACCTGGGTTTTCCCTCTGAGTTTTTCGACTTTACCGCGTCCTCAAGGGCGTGTTTTGGCAAAATCACGATCGCATCGTTTTTTGAGCCAGTTGTAGTTCGCAAAAAAGGAGCAAACGGTTCTGGCAGAATAAATTCAACCCGCCGTGCATCTAGCTTTCTGACTTGCGGAAAAGCACCAGATGTGCCAATTTTTAGGCTATCTCTGGCATCGGTAAGAATCTCTTTATTAAGAACCACATCTTCATACGTGAAGACAACATCATCCGCTGTCAGTGGCTGACCATCCGACCATTTCAATCCTTCTCGGAGGGTAAAAACGATTCGCCGTTTATCCTCTGATATTTCCCAAGATTCAGCTAATGCAGGCTCAATTTCACCCGTAACGCTATTTTCAGACGTTAATCCTTCGTAAGTGAATAGAAAAACATGGGGAAATTCTTGATTAAGTACCCAATTAAAAGTTTTGGGATCGCTTAATGTAGCTGTCACCAACTGGGATACTTTCTCAGATGCCTGCGTTTTGAGTAAAGTCGGGTGACAGCCGAATAAAGCAAAAGGAAAAAGCAAAAAGTAAAAAGATAGAAAAAGAGGAAGCAGGAAATTACTCTTTTCCTTCCCTTTACCTAATTGTTTTTTGCCTTGTTTACGGAATGTTTTTGTTTTCTGCGACTTTGAGTTCATAAAGATTCCAGAAGGCTCCACCAAGGGCAGAGAATTTAACGCCCTGAACGCGATCGCGCACTGCCTCCATTGAAAGCGGATTTACCAGATAAATAAAGGGTAAATTTTCCTGGGTAATGCGTTGGCTTTCGACATATATTTCTCGCCGCTTACTTTCATCAAGTTCGCTGGCACCTTTAATGTAAAGGTTTTCGATTGCCAATTCCCAGTCATCAACCTCCCAACCCTTCAGCGGAGGTTCTCCAGCTTGCGGTCCTAGGTTAAAAGTGTGTAAACCCCCTTTAGTTGTCCAAGTGTTTGCCCCACCATTTGGCTCAATGCCGCCACCGCCAATTTTGCCAATATAGCTATCCCATTTCCGTTGGGTATAAACTTTTTCAATCAACGTATTGAAGTTAATCGCATTAAAGTCTACCTGAATCCCAACTGCGCCAAGGTCTTCTTTAATCTGAGCACCGATAGCCTCCCGCAGCTTATTCCCTGAATTGGTCAGCATACTAAAACGAACTCGATTGCCATCTGCATCGAAAAGTTGACCCTGTGGGTTATATTTAAATCCAGCTTTTCGCAGCAATTCTTTCGCCTTTTCTGGATTATAGTCGTAGACTTTGAGACCTTGCTCTGGGGATAAATAGTAAGGACTTTGCTTATAAATCGGTGAGTTTTGCGGTTCTCCCAGCCCTCGATAGAGATTGTTCAGCATTTTCTGACGGTCGATGGCGTGAGCAACCGCTTGGCGAAACTCAAGCTTATTGAACCAGCGAGACTTAATTGGGTCTACGAGGGGCTGATTTTGAGAATTTTTGGCTTTATTTAAATTGAAAACCAAAAAAGTCGTGCTGAGTTCTGGGCCACCCGTGTAAATTTTAAATTTTCCCCGATTTTCTTCTTGCTTAAGGAGAGAATAATATTCCGGCGCGATCCCCAGAGTATCTAAACCGCCAGAACGATATTGGATAAAAGATGTGTCGGTATTTTCGACAATTTGCCAGACAATACGATCGATGTATGGCTGTTGATTACCCTGAGTATCCTTGCGCCAGTAATAGGGATTTCGTCGAAATGTCACCCGCTCGCTAGTTTGATAGTTTTCTAGCTGATACATTCCATTGACAATAATTTTTTTGGGATCGGTGTCGATTCCCCAGCTAGACAGAAACTTGGGTTTTCCATCTGAATCTGTAGTGACAATGGATTCTCGCAGCGCATGAGCAGGTAAAATTGCAAGTCCGGTGTAGCGCAAAAACGGGGCAAAAGGTTCTGGAACTGTAAATTCAACCCGTCGTTCATCAAGTTTACGGACAGTGGGCAGCAGGCGATCTTTGCCAATCTTTAGAATGTCTCTAATATCAGTAGGAATTTTTTCGTTGAAATAGAGTTCATTGTAAGTAAAGATGACATCATCAACGGTCAGTGGTTGACCATCAGACCATTTCAAGCCCTCCCGCATGGTAAAAACAATTCGCTTTTTGTCTGGGGCGACTTCCCAAGATTCAGCTAAGGCGGGTTCAAGTTCACCATTGCCGTTTTCAGTAATTAACCCTTCGTAAATTAAGCTAAAAACGTTGGGTGATTCTTGACTTAGAACATAGTTAAAAGTTTTGGGATCTTGCAGAATACTGTCCACCAACTGCGGCACCTGAGCGGCTTTTGTATTGAATTGATTCAGGCTACAGCTATGGAGCGCGATCGCGCTTATCATCGCCAGCATGACAGCGAACAAACGACGCCAGATTAGGGGAATAGTAGCAGATAATTTCATAATGATTGTCTGTACGAGTATTAATTAAAACTTACTGAGACTCTAACCAACCGAGGAAATCCTGTGTGCGGCTAAAATATTTATCCGCGCCAGCATCACGCAAAGCGGCTTGAACTTCCGGCGGATTAAATTCTTTAACATTGGCGCTGAGGAACACTTTCCTATCTGTGGTATGCAGCCGTGCATGATTAAGAATGCAGTGCAAAATCAAGTTATCCGTTGGGTCTTTGTTGATAAAACGTGTATCTAAGCTTGCCTGAAGCATATCGCCAGTTAAGGGAATTATCTCTGCCTTGGTGTTGAGACGATCGAGGGCTTGGAAAAGACGAGTTTCGACATCGTTTAGTAGCGCCTCATTCTCAATCAGCGACTGTTCTAAATGTGAAAGGAGAGACTGGGCGTGGGATGAGGTGACATCTCGTCGTAACTGGCTGATTTGAATATTCAGTTCATTCATAAAACGATTGCGGCGCTTTACTTCATCCTCTAATGCAGAGAGAGCTTCCATACAGCAAATGCTTGGTATCGCTATCTGGACTGATGCGGTCGGATTCTCTAGCAAAGTATTCGCTTGGGAGTCGCGTCCTGTGGCAATGCTCATCAGGAAATTAGTCTCAACGTAAAGTATCACCAAGAAGCGCCACCTTCAAAGTAAGTCTCTGCATCTTCCAGCGCCTGCAACAAACCGATATCTGCCAATTCCTCTGATGCTGGCGGCTTTTCCGATTTCCAGTGATAAGCTAAGTCGCGCACCCAAGCTTGCACGAGCGTCGCCAAGTATCGCTCAAAGATCCGTTTGCTGCTAAATTCGGGGTCGTAATGATTAAGTATGGCTGCCGTTTTCAGTTCGCTAATGGGTTCCGATAAATTAGCACCGTCCCATTGAAAAATCTCGATGTTTTCAATATCAGCCAGCATAGCGAAGGGAATTTTCACGTTTGCAGCTTGCAACTGAGATTTGAGTTGTGCAAGCGCCGATAGATTAGCTTTACTACTTTGGGGTTGAGTAGCTTTGACTTCAACTAATAGAACGGTTTGCCCTTCACGACTGCGGACAATAATATCAGGACGATAATGCAAAGAGCGATCGCCCTGAGCAAGTTCAAATCTTCCAGCTTCCATTGCCTTAATGCTCCCAGCGTGTTGAGAGTCTCTGTCTTATCCGTTTCTCGTTCATTCCTATCCTAGACATTTTCAACCTTTTGACTCGATAGCTTTGAGCCAAGTTAATCAGAAGCTACCAGTAAGGCTACAGCATAAGCTGCGATTCCCTCTTCGCGCCCAACTGAGTCTAACTTTTCATTTGTAGTGGCTTTGATGCCTACTTGATCGGGTTTTAATTCTAGGACATCGGATAAGCGATCGCGCATCTTATCAATATGCGGCTTCAGTTTCGGACGTTCCGCCACAACTACTGAGTCAATATTCTCAATTTGCCAACCTCGTTCCCGAATTAGCTGATGCACCTGCTTGAGCAGTTCCAGACTATCAGCCCCTGCCCACTGGGGATCTGTCGGGGGAAAATAATGACCAATATCGCCTAAACTCAGGGCACCGAGCATCGCATCCATAATCGCATGAGTCAGCACATCGGCATCGCTGTGCCCCAGCAATCCTAATTCATGCTCAATCTTCACTCCTCCCAGAATTAAAGGACGCCCAGTAACTAAGCGGTGAATATCGTAACCGTTTCCGATGCGAATCTTAGCCATTTATCCGTTTTCAGCAAAATTTCAACAACAATACTTGGCTTGGCGACTCGAAGCCGCAGCTACACAAACGAAGTCCGCGCAACGCGAGACTATAAAATTATTTCGGCTTGAAGCCTGGGTCGGCAGGCTTTGTTTGTATAGCCCCAAACTTACAGTCTGAGGGCATTGAAGGACTTTTGCAAGCGGTAGGACTAAACGCTGCGGCTATATCTGTGCCATCTCCGTGTATTCAGTTAATAGCTCATCGTAGGTAAGGCTATCGGTTTCCGCTTGGGGACTCCATAGCAGTTCAAACACCATCAGGTAGTCAGGGGAGATGGACGCTACTTTCTCTAAAGCTGACTTCAAAGCTTCAGCGGTGCGAATTTCTTCAAATAACGGCTTGTCATCCGCTGTTCCGACGAGCAACGTGACCACAATATAAGCTGCTGGGCCATCATCCAAGTCAGGCATCGCGGGTTTTTGTTGTCTGACTCTACCACCCACATTTGTAAGGGTTTCCGCACTAAATTTGCTGCGTTCTTGTATAGAAACTTGGTTGAAAATTGCCTCGGCGTCCTCTCGACTTTTCACCGTCTGCGAACTCGCTAGAACATGAGTCCAATTTTCGGGCGAGCGCAATAACGCTAAAGCTGATTCTTGTAGTAGCTGCATCAACCCTTCAGAAGTATCTGTATCTACATTCAGGCTCAGTTCCGTCAGCTGAGATTGTATGCTTCGAGCTTGAGCCAGCAACGCCACCTGTATCTTGCTGACCGTAACCGTATCATTCTCTAGCTCATGAGCCGCACTCCCACCCTTCTTCTTCAAAAAGATAAAATAAGCCCAAAGCCCAATACTCCCAACTGCCAACAACATCAATAAGAAAAGCCAAGGAAAGTCACTCGATGAGTTACTAGCGGTGGAAGAATAGCCAGAATTGGTTGGTACTTGAGCAGGAACAGAATTTGCCGTTCCCGGCGCAGTTTGAGGGTAAGTTGATTGATTCGCAGGAACGTTATTGGGATAATAATTCGGCGGAACGGTGTTGGGATAGGTATAGACGGGCGGCGGTGCAACAGGAACCGGCACGATGACAGTGCTTCCCGGTTGTCTATAGTAAGGTTCATTCCAAGACGAGTTCGGACGCGTCGGTTGAGTTCTCACTGAGGACGGTAGGGGAGTGGTTCTTTGAAAAGAGCCGCCGCCTGCTCGTCCACCTGTATTGCCCCCGCTCGACTGCGACGGTGTAGAGTATCTGGGAGAGGAGCTACTACCGCTACTGGAGCGACTGGGACTGGAACTAGAACGCGACGGTGAAGAGCGAAAAGAGCCGCCACCGCTTCGTCCACCACTACTTCTAGCCTCGGCTTCATTGCCAATCTTCAGCCCGGTTTCTTGATTGCCAATGGGCAGATGAATATTCACACTGTTGACTACCGTGAAACTCAGGACTGTAGCCCAAAGCAACTGAAGTTTTACGTTTCGTAGCATTTTCGCAGTTCCATTCTTCTCCTCCACGCTAGCTTTTCCTTGCCGCTATTGTCGAGGTGATAAGGTTGCAGTCAATCTGCTGATATCTTTACATTAATTCATTAAAAGAAGATTTTAGAATTAATTTAGGTTTGGAGTGCTAGATTAATGGCTAGATATCAGAATTCTGGGTGAGTGGACACTTACAATAAAGCGGAGATTATTATGTGAATAAAACCCGGCGGCAAAATTTTCACTGAGTCGAGAAAAAGCTCACGCTTAGGAAAAATAAATTATTTTTTAGTTTAGTTCATTGAAATCAAAGAATACTTAATAATCTATTAAATTTATACGTCAAAAACAATTTTCACCTATTATCTTACCAATTCCTGATAATCGGATTAGAGTCAGTAAATATTAAAAAATAATTATGATTTTTAAAATCAAGCAACCTCGGAAAATTTTTATTTTCTCTATTCTTGGTTTGGGTCTAGCGGTAGGAGCTTACTACGGCTGGTTTTTTCTCAGAGACTACCAGACCTTGAGGCAGGTGCAAGCAGATCAAAAAAAGATTGCTGCCTATCGCCAAAAGACTCAAGCGATGCCTACAGATCCTCAAGCCTTTCTTAACCTTGGCAATGCCTACATGACATTCTGGGAAAGTTCAGGTAAAGGCATTCGGATCGCTAGCCAGTTACAACAACAATCTTTGGCATGGGAGTGGCTATTCACCAAACCGAAGATGCTCAGCGAAGCTGTAATAGCTTATAACAAAGCTCTACAACTTGACCCAACGTTGGTTGATGCCCACTTTGGTCTGTGTTTTGCGTTAGTGGAACAAGGAGAAAGTGCAAAAGCGATCGCACCTTGTCGCAAAGCCGCTGAACAGCAACCCACAAAAGCTAAGAGTCATCTATGGTTGGGGCTTGCTCTCACTTACGAACGTCAATGGGACGAAGCAGAGGCAAGTTTTCGCAAAACTCTTGAGCTAGAACCGAAGAATGACGATGCATACTACCACTTAGGTAACGTCTTGCTGGTAAAAGAAAAAACAAATGAGGCAGTCGCAGCTTATCGTCAATCGATTGAATTAGACCCCAATGCCAACCTGACGTACCTGCGTTTAGGTGACGCTTTTACTGTACAGAAAAAACCAGAAGAAGCCATTGCTGCCTACAAAAAATCAATTCAGGTTGTACCTAATTATCATCTGCCTTACGAAGGGCTGGGGTGGATACTGGCTGAGCAAAACCGATTAGATGAGGCGAGCGCGGCTTACCGCAAAGCGATTGAACTCTATCCTTCCTATACAGATGCTTATCAAGGGTTGGGACAGGTTCTAGTTAAACAAAACAAATTAGATGAGGCAGTTGCTACTTACCGTAAAGGGATTGAATGGAAATCTAAAAAGAAAGATAAAAATGGTGACATCTATTACCTTTTGGGAATAGCTTTGATGAAACAGAAAAAGTTACCGGAAGCGATCGCAGCTTTTAAGCAAGGTCTAAAACTCAGCCCTAACGATGCAGATGCGCGTCAGAGTATGCAACAGGCAGAGAAACAATTAGCATCTACTCAAGGGAAAAAACAGCGATAATTCTTCAATCCATCATCTGCAACGTTGAGAGATTTTGCTCGTGAACAAAAAATCCATACATTCCTTAAGTGCAGCTGTCCTATCTGGTGGATTCTTGCTACTGGCTATAAGTCTGTGTCCTCAAACTCAAAAAGCTTCCGCCGATGTAACAGATGAGCAGATGTTTGTAACCAAAGCAACTCTGAATCTGGCGATCGCTCCTCAGTTTGATGATGTCTACCCATTTTCTGATGGGCTGGCTAAGGTTGAAAAAGAGGGCAAAAAAGGCTTTATCGACAAAACTGGTAAGTTCATCATTCCTCCCAAATTTAGGATTGGACCTGACAATGGCGAAGGAGAGGAAGCACCTGATATTGTTGGCTCGTTTTCTGAGGGACTGGTAGATGTGCAACTGGGCGGTTTTACTGGCAAATGTGGCTATTTCAGTAAAACAGGTAAAGTTGTCATCCCGTTACAGTTTGAGCGTTGTAGTGGATTTTCCGAAGGGCTGGCAGCCGTCCGGCAGGGTGGCAAAACTGGCTACATTGACAAAACTGGCAAGTTTATCATTCCTCCTCAGTTTGATTCCCAGATTTTACCCGCTATGCCTTTTTCTGAGGGATTGGCAGAGGTTCAGCAGGGCAAGAAATGGGGCTTTATTAATAAAACTGGCAAGTTTATTGTTCCACCCAAATTTGAGGCGACAGTCGCATATTCTCAGGGTTTAGCAGCCGTCAGACAAGTCAAGAAATGTGGCTATATTGACAGTAAAGGTAAGGTTGCTATCCCACTCCAGTTTAATGACTGTACTCCTTTTTCTGAAGGATTAGCTGCTGTCCAAAAACAGGGAAAATGGGGCTATGTTGATAAAGCAGGAAAGATGATTATCTCTCCTCAGTTTGACCAAGCGATAAATTTCTCTGAAGGACTGGCAGCCATCAATCAGGCGGGTAAATGGGGTTACATCGGTAAAACAGGGAAAATCCTTATTTCACCGCAGTTTGAAGAGACAGACCAATTTGTTCAGGGGCTGGCACCGGCTGCTCAGGGTGGTAAATGGGGTTTTATTGATAAAACTGGCAAGTTTATGATTACCCCTCAATTTGATGTAGCGACGAAGTTTTCTGAAGGTCTGGCAGCTGTTTATCAGGACGGCAAATGGGGGTTTGTCGCCAATAATCTGCCCTTAAAATAAGCCACATTTGACAGAATAAATGACTTAAAGAGTGATTGAGCGTGACGATAGACAAATCTTTGGCATGGAAGAAACTTTTGTGGCAATGGTTAGTTGCCTGTGTCGTGGCTAAACTGCTGCAAATCATTGTGGACGGAGTTGCCGGAGCGGTTGCATCAGCGACAGGGGGAGGATTCACTGGAGGTAGCACTAGCCTTTTGTTGATCCTCATCGTATTTAGATTGATCGGCGGTGCTTTAGGTGGAACTGCTCAATGGCTGGTTTTAAGGCAGTGGCTCCCATCTATTCGCTCCTGGGTGCTGGCAACCAGTTTGGGAAGTGCGATCGCCCTAGCGGTAATCAACGGGCTGTGGGCAGCGACACTCATGCCCCCAGCTTCCGGCTTGATAGGTGGCATGATGCCCCCCATGTCTGTGCTGCCTCAGTTTTTGTTTGATGGTACCTACGGCATCTTGCTGGGGGTAGCTCAGTGGCTAGTGCTGAGAACAAAAGTGCCGCAAGCAGGTTGGTGGGTACTGGTCAGTGGTGTTGGCGCGATCGCAAGTAGTATCGGTATCGATGTGCTGCAAAGGTTTGTCGGCCCGATGGGGATTGATGTCAGCCAGAGTGCTTGGAATCCATTCTTTTGGGCGATCGCAGCTGTCAGCGTTGTGCTTTACGCTGCGATCTCAGGCGGGTTTCTGGTCTGGAGTTTGCGTCAGCGGTTCTAGCGAGTAGAAAAGGACTGCACAACACTCTGGACATTGTTTTCTAGCCCGTTACTGCTTAAGAACAAGCGATCGCCATTCAGAACAAATCGATAAATATGGCTTTCACGGAGTGTCGGGGTGTGCCAAAGCACCTGTCCGCTTGTGGCATCGAAGGCATTCACCCGACTATGGTTCTTTGCTGAACCATAGAAACCAAGAGCTCTGACACCTTCGATTTCCATATCAGCCGTGTAAATAATATTGTCCGCCAGAGCGATGGGTCTGGGTTCTTGCCGATCCTGGCGAGATAAGGTAAATTGCCGAAGCATAGCCCCAGTCTGCCGATCCAAAACGACAAATCGCGTACTCGTCTTGACATCACCATCCCAGATGAAGACTTCGCGATCACTCGCTAGCTTGGCTTCACCGCCCCGCATCGTATGAGTCCAGCGTTCCTTGCCCGTTTTTAAATCGAGTGCCTTGACCCAACCAGGTTCCTTTCCTGTACGGTCTTTGCTATACACTGCCGGATATACAGTGTCTCCTAAAACTGTGACATCCGTTAGCTCAGCTGAGGTGTTCCAAGTCCAGAGGACTTTGCCTGTAGCGGCATCCAATCCGGTGAGTTGGTATCCTCTTTGCGGTGTACTGGGATTAACTAAGATGGGCAAAAACACTACCCCATTTTGAACCACAGGCGATTTGGAGTCCACACTCTCAAAGGTAGAAACCATACTGTCTTTGGGGGTGACAAACTTCCAGAGCAGTTTATCTGGAGTACGGGCAGAAATTTCGTTGCGATCGCTCTCTACTCCCTGTCTGACATAGCTGTTGAGAATGAAGGCTCCCTGAGATACTCCAATCATTCCCGCAAAGTCTGAATTGTCAAGTGGCAATACTGCTTTTGTCTTGCCTGTGTTGGCATCAAGCGTCACCAGGTTTTTGGGATCGTTAACTAGTGGCAGTAGCCCGAAATCGCTGGCATAGATAGTATTACCCTCTATAGCAAACACCCTGCCAATCGGCTGCTGGCTCCGCCATTGCACCTTCCCGGTTGCCGGATCGAGTGATTGAAGTGCTGAGGGCTTTGTATTCCCCGTTGGCACCAGCAATCGGTTCTGTGTTGCGATTGGTGCCGTACTAGCGTGTAGGTTTATTGACCACACAGGCTGACGAGTCGATGCCGCACTAATGGCAGAAGCGATCGCGTGGTAGCCCAGCACCAGCACTACACCTACCAGTACATATTTGAAAAGCTTTTTTAACACCGGGACGACTCCACTTCAACCTGAGAAAATCATAATTTGGAACAAACTAAACCCGGCTGATTTTCCCCATAATTTAAGCTTTTTAGCCTGCAAGCAGTCAGTTGTAAAACTTGAGATTAAGCGATCGCTATCAGGTCACGGTACTCGCTCAAAAGCTCCTCTTGAGTAAGTGCATCAGTTTCTACCTGAGGACTCCAGAGTAGTTCAAACACCATTAGATAGTCGAGGCTGATGGCTGTAACTTTCTCTAAAGCAAGCTTTACAGTATGTGCAGAATTGAGGTTTTCAAATAATGGCTGATCGTCAGCCGTGCCGATTAGCAATGTTACGACGATGTATGCAGGTTGTTCTTCATCTGGATCGAGTTCAACTTGTTGCTGGGTAACTTTGCCATCTACGTTAGAGAGGGTTTCAGCCGTAAATTTGCTACGTTCTTGTAACGAAAGTTTGTTGAAGACTGTTTCAGCTTCCTCCCGACTAGAAACTGTCTGTGAACTCCCCAACACATGAGTCCAGCATTCGGAATTTTCTAGCAGTGCTTGCACAGATGCTTGTAGTAGCTGCATCAACCCTTCCTGGGTTTGAGTATTAGCCGTAAGACTTAATTCAGACAATTTTGATTGAATCGTACCCGCTTGGGCTGTTAGCGCGATTTGTAGTTGGCTAATGGTGACGATATCATTTTCAAGCTCATTCTGATTCATGGTTTTTGGTTTTTGGTTGGAACTGGAATCTTGCAACCAAGCAGCAAATAAATCGGGACGGCGATCGCGCGTTCTCTCGATTTGTCTGTCTCGCCGCCAGCGTTCAATCTCCGCATGATTCCCCGATAGTAAAACATCCGGCACCTTCCACCCGCGAAAGTCAGCAGGACGGGTGTATTGAGGATAATCTAACAACCCCGCCTCGAAACTTTCTGCTTTTAAAGACTCTTCCTTCCCCACCGTTCCCGGTAGTAGGCGAATGGTGCCGTTGAGTAGTGCCAGCGCCGGGATTTCTCCACAAGTCAAGACAAAATCCCCTAAAGATACCTCCCGTGTCACCAAATTCAGCACCCGCTCATCGACACCTTCATAATGACCGCAAATAATTACCAATTGGTCATAATTGGCTGCCAATTCTCGAAACAGCGGTTGCTTCATCGGTTCTCCCTGCGGCGTCATCAGGATCGTCTCGCGTCTGGCTAGAACTGGCAGTGACTCCACAGCACCAAATATCGGCTCTGGCTTCATCAACATCCCTACTCCGCCGCCGTAAGGCTCATCATCCACTCGGCGGTGTTTATCGGTGGCAAAGTTACGGGGATCGATCAGATGCACAGAAGCAATCTGTTTGGCTAAAGCTTTCCCTAACAGTCCCGAACTCAGAGGAGAGGAGAAAAAATCTGGAAAAAGAGTAACAATATCAAATCGCACAGCAGAAGTCGGTGATAGTTAAGTAGTAGGTTGATTTTACCCATTCCCTACGAATTCCTACCGATTACCCACTACCCGGTATCCCTAATCGCAAGATAATGTTAAATATTTTATAAAAAAAGTTGACTCGATCTGGCATTATGCATATAGGATTAAGCCCAAAAGCGACAAGCTATGGGCGATCTGTAACGTTTGTTACTCAACAACCTAGAAAAACAATTAAATTGTTTGGTGATGTTGATGGAACGCCTGCCAGAAAGATTGATAAGGAAATTGAGACGATTGACAAGCGTGAAAAGAGAGATTGTCCTGGTGAGCAAGGGGGTTAGAGGGAGTTGAGCAAGAACCATGCATCAGGATAAATTGGCATTCCTATCAACTGGCAGAACGATAGTATTCGATATCACCCTATGCTCAAGAGCAACATGATGCTGCAGTTAGAACCTCAATCCTTAGTACAGAGGATGCCCCAATCAACGAAAACCGCCATCATGGTGATCGGCGGTGCGGAAGACAAAGTTCACGGACGAGAGATATTACAAACCTTTTTTAATCGTGCTGGCTCGACAGATGCCTGTATTGCGATTATTCCGTCAGCATCCAGAGAACCTGCGGTGATTGGCGATCGCTACCTCACCATCTTTCAAGAAATGGGTGCGAAAGTAGTGAAAGTGTTAGATATCCGCGAACGGGAGCAGAGTTACGATCCCTTGATGCAGGAGTACATTGAAGAGTGTACAGGGGTTTTCATGACTGGAGGCGATCAACTGCGACTCTGTGGACTGCTTGGCGAGACGCCATTTATGGAAAGAGTCCGATACCGCGCGCAACTGGGAGAGATTACGCTGGCAGGAACCAGTGCAGGAGCGGCGGTGATGGGACATCATATGATTGCGGGAGGCGGTAGCGGCGAGTCTCCCAATCGTTCCCTAGTCGATATGACGCTAGGGTTAGGGATTTTACCGGATGTGATCGTAGATCAACACTTTCACAATCGCAATCGCATGGCGCGTCTGATTAGTGCGATTTCGGCTCATCCAGACAAATTAGGGATTGGGATTGACGAAGATACTTGCGCCTTAGTGGAAGCGGATGGTCTTTTACAGGTAGTCGGCAAAGGCACCGTGTCTATCGTCGATCCTGGGGAGATATCTCACACGAATCAATCTTTAGTGGGAGCAACCGATCCGATTAGTATTTTCAATCTACGGTTGCATATTCTTAGTTATGGTGATCGCTACCATTTACAGCAGCGAGTCATCCTGCTACCCGATGGCTGATGAGTGAATATTACTAGCGGTACTTCAATTCCAAATTTAAAACTTGTCATGATTGCCTTTTTGGCAAAAAACTGTTCGTGGAGAACAGTCTAGTGACTTTTTAAAGCTGGAAACTAGGGAATTGCTTAAAGTAGCAGCGGATTCAGTAAGGGCGAAGCCTTTCTGGCAAAGTTTTCTCTTAAAAGCAGCAGATGTGAAATCGCTTGCATCTTCGTCCCTACCCGCGATTCGACAGCCCACATCCTCTGAATCACCCGCAAAAGTAGCCATGAGAATTTTAAAAATCCAGACATTACGGGGTCCCAACTACTGGAGTATTCGACGGCAAAAATTGGTCGTCATGCGCCTAGATTTAGAAGAACTTGCAGAAAAGCCATCCAATCAGATTCCTGGCTTCTACGAGGGATTAATCCAGGTGCTGCCAAGTCTGGAAGAACACTTCTGTTCCCCTGGCTGTCGAGGTGGTTTCTTGAGCCGAGTCAAAGAAGGCACGATGATGGGACACATCATCGAACACGTTGCCCTAGAACTCCAGGAACTCGCTGGGATGCCATCTGGCTTTGGTCGTACCCGCGAAACAGCCACCCCAGGCATTTACCAGGTGGTCATTGAGTACCACGATGAACAAGCCGGTCGCTATGCCTCCAGAGCCGCCGTGCGCCTTTGTCAGAGTATTGTAGACACCGGCACCTACTCCGCTCAGGAGTTAGCACAGGATCTCAAAGACCTGAGGGATTTCGCACGGGCTGCTGCCCTCGGTCCCAGCACCGAAACCATTGTCAAAGAAGCCGAAGCGCGGGGAATTCCCTGGATGCCTTTAAGCGTTCGCGCCATGATTCAGATAGGGTATGGCGTCTACCAGAAGCGGATGCAGGCGACTTTGAGCAACCACTCTAGCATTTTGGGTGTCGAACTTGCCTCCGACAAAGAAGGCACCAAAAAAATGTTGCGCCAAGCCGGGGTGCCGGTTCCGCGCGGCACGGTAATTCACTACCTGGACGAACTTGAAGACGCCATTCAAGAGGTGGGGGGATATCCAATCGTCCTCAAGCCCCTCGACGGCAACCACGGACGGGGCATTACTATCAATATCACCGACTTCCAACAAGCAGAAGAAGCCTATGATGCTGCCAAGAGTGCTTCTAAAACTCGCTCGGTGATTGTTGAACGCTACTATACTGGAAGCGACCACCGAGTATTGGTGGTCAACGGCAAATTGGTGGCAGTTGCGGAACGAGTCCCCGCCCATGTGGTAGGAGATGGCACATCCAGCATCGAGCAATTGATTGAGCTAACCAATAGCGATCCCCATCGGGGTGAAGGGCACGATAACATCCTCACCAAAATTGAAGTAGATCGCACCACCTTCACGCTGTTGCAACGGCAGGGGTATACCCTGGAGACCGTGCTACCCGCCGGAGAGATTTGTTATCTGCGGGCAACCGCCAACCTCAGCACTGGCGGGATTGCTGTTGACCGGACTGACGAGATCCATCCCGAAAATATCTGGCTTTGCGAACGAGTCGCCAAGATTATCGGGTTGGATATTGCTGGAATTGATGTGGTGACATCCGATATCAGCAAACCCTTGCGAGAAATGGATGGGGTGATTGTTGAGGTGAACGCCGCCCCCGGATTCCGGATGCACGTTTGTCCCAGCCAGGGTTTGCCGCGAAATGTAGCTGCCCCAGTGCTAGATATGCTCTTTCCGCCTGGAGCGCCCACTCGCGTTCCCATCATTTCCATTACTGGCACCAACGGTAAAACAACAACGACTCGTCTAATTGCCCACATCTTCAAGCAGACGGGGAAAACGATTGGCTACACTACCACCGATGGCACTTACATTGGGGATTATATGGTGGAACCGGGGGATAACACCGGCCCTCAAAGTGCCCAGCTGATTCTTTCAGATCCCACGGTAGAAGTGGCGGTGCTAGAAACGGCGCGGGGGGGGATTCTCCGCTCTGGTTTAGCCTTCAGTGCCTCTGATGTGGGTGTCGTCTTAAACGTGGCTGCCGACCACCTGGGAATTGGCGATATTGAAACGATCGAAGATATGGCTCATCTCAAGAGCGTCGTGGTGGAATCGGTGATGCCAGAAGGCTATGCCGTCCTGAACGCCGACGATCCCTTGGTAGCAGCGATGGCGCGGCGGGTGCAAGGACAAGTAGCTTATTTCACCATGAATCCAGAAAATGAGCTGGTGCGAGAACATACCCGTCGGGGCGGTTTGGCAGCGGCTTATGAAAATGGCTATTTGTCGATTTTGAAGGGAGATTGGGTACTACGGATTGAACAAGCGGTGAATGTGCCGCTGACGATGGGGGCACGGGCACCTTTTCAGATTGCCAACGCGCTAGCGGCGAGTTTGGCGGCTTTTGCGGAAGGGGTGAAGATTGAGGAAATTCGTCAGGGCTTAAATACGTTCCGCGCTTCAACCGCTCAGACACCAGGACGGATGAATATGTTCGAGATGGGCAAATATAATGCTCTGATCGATTATGCTCACAATGCAGCCAGCTATGAGGCGTTAGGTGGTTTTGTCCGCAACTGGCCTGGTGAGAGAATTGGTGTGGTAGGTGGCCCTGGCGATCGCCGCGACGAAGATTTCATCACGCTGGGCATACTCTCGGCTAATATGTTTGACCGCATCATCATCAAGGAAGATGATGATACGCGGGGGCGTCCTCGCGGTGAGGCAGCTGCCTTAATCTCTCAGGGAATTCAGCAAGAAAAGCCAGATTGCCGGTATGAAACCATTCTGGATGAGACAACCGCCATAAATACGGCGCTGGATCAAGCACCAGAAGGCAGTTTGGTGGTCATTTTGCCAGAAAGCGTCACCCGTGCGATTAGCTTAATTGAGGCGCGTCGTCCTCAAGGGGAAAACGGACATCAGCCGGTTGCACCGTCGATAGAAAATCAAAATAGCTTGAAGGCGTCTGTAGCACAGACCCTTTAAACGCTCATCAGTTATGTATTTGTAGGGACACGGCAATGCCGTGTCCCTACCCGTTATTTGAGGTCTTGATTTTCATCTGATGGTTCCTCGTCCACGCCCCTTACTCCGTCCTTGAAGCCGCGTAAAGTCTTACCCAGCGAACTTCCCAGTTCGGGAATCTTCTTGGGACCGAAAATTAAAATCGCTGCGATCGCGATTACTCCCACTTCAGGCCATCCTAAACCAAACATACCCGTTTCCTGCGAACTATCCACAATCAACTATAGGAGACTATCGAGCGGCTGGAGGAAGATAATCTCTTGTAATGGGTATTTCCAACCATTCGCTAAGTTCTTGGGTTAACCATTCGAGTTCCGCTTCATGGATGCCGCCACTCTCAGCGTTAAGTTCATACTGCCTTAATCCTGCCTCAATAATGATTTTGCCTGGAACATCAACCCGGTTTCCTTCTGAGTCTTTTTTATGGTGTTTCGGGATGTATACCAACCTGTTAATATCCTGTCTCAATGCTGGACGAGGACGATGGAATTTAAATCCAAATATTTCCCATGTCAGTGAAATTTGCTTTTGATTGCTGTAAAGCTGCGATCGTCCAAATAACGCAAAGAGAATCTGCCAGCTCATACTCACGCCAGCAAACCAAAAGGGTAGTGAAAACAACACCATAAACAAGTTGAAGCCTAGTGGTGCAAATAGGACAGAGCTTGTCCACACGAAGATGAATGAATTCCAAGCGATCGCAAAAAAGCACAACCCTATCGTAGAAGCAGTAAGTCCCTTCGGAGGGATACTAATTTTAATAAAATCTGCATTTTTAGTCAGTGAAATTTTGCTACCAGTTGGTTTCTTGACAACTAGAGGAAAGCTATCTGCTGTTGGATGTTCTTGTTTTAATGCTTGTAGTGCTTCACTAGCAGAAGCCAAGCGTCGATTTAAGCTGGGATGTGTCATCCGCTTTAACCAATTGATTAAAACAGGACTGAGATTGGCAGTTTTTTCAAATTTAATTTGCAGGTTATCTGTTTGAGGTAAATCAGCAGGATGTTGACCTATTGCCAGATAAATTAAAGTTGCGCCTAGACTGTAAATATCGGATGCGGGAACTGCACGTCCGCCAAATTGTTCTGGCGGCATATAACCATAAGTTCCCACAACTGTAATTGTCCCGCCTTCCCTGGCGACGAGAGTCTGCACCGCCCCAAAATCAACTAAATAAACTCCGCCAACATTATTACCAGAACGGCTGGTTAATAAAATATTGCTGGGTTTAATATCTCGGTGGATAACTGGAGGTTGACGACTATGCAAATAGTTGAGAATTTCGAGAATTGCAGTGCTAATTTGCTTGATATCTGCTTCGCTGAAAGTTCGTCCTCCTTTGAGATGTTCCTCTAGAGATTTCCCTTCCACGTAGGTTTGGACGAGGGCAAATCCTTTGTAGTTCGGTGAATTTAGCTCAAAATAATCCAGGTAGCGCGGAATCGCCGGATGTGTCAAAGATTTTAAAGTTTCCGCTTCCCGTTCAAATAACTTAAGCTCCTCCCACTCAAAATCACTGCCAAAAGTCAATAGTTTGATTATTACTAATTGTTGCGTTTTTTGGTCACGCGCTAGGAGTGTGCGTCTTCCAGCGCGTTTTCCAAGCTGTTGTTCGATTTGGTAGCGATCGCCAAAGACTTCACCCTTCATACTTATCGCCTGCCCCTAGCTATTAGCTGTTGTTATAACTCTGGGTTATCGCGGGTGGCAAGCTGATATCCTTAACCTACCTGCCTTTATTACTGGATTCTTGTACGCTAAAGAAAACAAATTTTAAAAAAATGCTCGAAACTTCTAAGCCTTCCCTACGCGAACAACAACACCCTCTGATTCGCAATTTAGCGGACACTATCGAGGCAGTTTGGCACCGCCATCTCGACCTTTCTCCCTACCACCTGCCAGAAGAGTTGGGGTATGTGGAAGGGCGATTAGAAGGTGAAAAGCTAACGATTGAAAATCGCTGCTACCAGTCGCCGCAGTTCCGCAAAATGCACCTGGAATTGGCAAAAGTCGGCACAATGCTGGATATTTTGCATTGCGTGATGTTTCCGCGTCCAGAATACGCGCTGCCAATGTTTGGCTGCGATTTAGTCGGGGGACGGGGACAAATTAGTGCTGCGATTGCAGATCTTTCTCCTACAAGCAGCGACCGCACCTTACCGGCAAACTATACCGCTGAACTTCAGGCGCTACCTGCCCTTCAATTTTCCCAACCGCGCGAACTACCCGCTTGGGGCGCAATCTTTTCAGAATTCTGCATCTTTATTCGACCCAGTAATCCAGAGGAAGAAACCCAGTTTCTCTCTCGCGTCGAGGCGTTTTTAGAAATTCATTGTGTTAATGCCAAAGCCGCCAAACCCGTTTCTGCCGAACAACAAGCTGAAATTTTGCAGGGTCAACGCAACTACTGCACCCAACAGCAGCAAAACGACAAAACCCGTCGAGTGCTAGAAAAAGCTTTTGGCGAGGAGTGGGCAGAACATTACATGACGACAGTTCTGTTTGACTTACCGAGTGCTTAATCTGCTAGTAAGATTCCCTCGCCAGATTGATGCCTACCTCTTAAGATTAATTAATAAAAATAATTTCCTTAAAGGCTATGGCACAGGAATCTGGCTCCAAGAATCAACCATTCGTAAAACCTGTAGGGCGGTGGGCGATCGCGGTTGTCGTGGCTGGTGCTTTAGCAACCAGCGGCGTTACCGTTTACAACCTCTATGCCTTGCGAGAGGCTGCTCAGCAGCCGGTGCCAGCAGTAGAGCCGAGTACGCCTCCTAAGCTTGCTGTGACTGCCTTAGGGCGTCTGGAACCACAAGGGGAAGTGATCAAACTCTCTGCTCCCATGTCAATTCAGGGCGCTGCTCGCGTGGAGCAACTTTTGGTCGGTGAGGGAGATAAGGTCACAAAAGGTCAAGTGGTGGCAATTCTCGACAATCGCGATCGCTTACAAGCAGCTTTGGACAAGGCAAAACAACAAGTCAAAGTCGCCCAAGCCGATCTCAATAAAGTTAAGGCTGGAGCGCAAACCGGGGAAATTACCGCTCAGAAGGCAGCGATCGCTCGTACTCAAGAGGAGTTACGCGGGAGAATTGCCACTCAACAGGCGACGGTAGCTCGTTTAGAAGCCGAACTGCAAGGGGAAAAAAATGCGTCTGTTGCCAAGATTGCCCGCCTGACTGCCCAGATGGATAATGCGAAAAAGGAGTTTGAGCGCTATGAGCAGCTATATCAACAAGGTGCAGTTGGAGCTTCTCTCTTTGACACCAAGCGCTTAGAAGTAGAAACGGCACTTCGGCAACTCAACGAAACTCAAGCCACTGCTAACCAGAAAGTAGCCACCCTGGAACAGCAAATTAACGAAGCCAAAGCCACTGCTAAAGAGACAATCGCCACTCTAGAACAGCAAATCAACGAAGCGAAAGCAACGTTAGAAAAAATTGCGGAAATTCGTCCCGTCGATGTCCAAGCAGCGCAAGCCGAAATTGAGAACGCGATCGCATCCGTCAAACAAGCGCAAGCCGACTTGGAATCAGCCTATGTCCGCGTACCCGTTGCTGGTCAAGTTTTGAAAGTTCATACCCGTCCTGGAGAAACCATTGGTAATAATGGAATCGTCGAAATTGGTCAAACCGATTTAATGGTTGCTGTCGCAGAAATCTATGAAAGTGATATCGGAAAAGTGCGGCTAGGGCAGCAAGCGACGATTAACAGCGAGGGCAATGCTTTTGCCGATGAACTCAAAGGAACGGTCAATCAAATTGGCTTGCAAATTGGGAAAAAAGATATTTTAAATACCGATCCAGCCGCAGATGTAGATGCCAGAGTGGTGGAAGTAAAAATTCGCTTAAATGCAGAGTCCAGCCGCCGCGTTGCCGGTTTAACTAACTCTAAAGTTACCGTCAAAATTCATATTTAGCTATTTTTGCTAATGGCTTTTGAACAATTAGCCATTAGCCCCTTGCCAACAAGTTTTGTAGAATCATGCCAAAAATTCCTCTAGCCTGGTTACAGCTTACCCGTGAAAAAATGCGGCTGCTGGTGGCACTTGCCGGTATTGGTTTTGCTGACATTTTGATGTTTGTGCAGTTAGGGTTTCGCGATGCCCTTTTTCAAAGCTCCGTAAGCTTGCATGAAAATATGCAGGGGGACGTTTTTTTGGTCAGTTCCCAGTCCACGGCTTTGATTGCCATGAAAAGTTTCCCACAGCGGCGACTGTATCAAGCTCTCAGCTTTGACGGAGTAGAATCGGTCAGTCCAGTATATCTTGGCTTTGGCTTGTGGAAAAATCCAGAAAATCGCCGCACTCGCCAATTGATGGTAATTGGATTTAATCCCGCAGCAGAAATTCTAAATTTACCCGAAGTTAAAAATAACCGAGATAAAATTAAACTTCCAGATGTTGTTTTATTTGATGAAGCGTCTCGTCCAGAATTTGGGGCAGTTGGTGATTGGTTTAAGCAGGGAAAAACTGTTGAAACAGAAGTAGAAAGCCGTCGCGTCAAAGTACAAGGCTTATTCACGCTAGGCGCATCATTTGGAGCCGATGGTAATCTGATAACGAGCGATTTGAACTTTTTTCGGATGTTCCCTAGACGACAGAGAGGATTGATTGATATTGGAGTGGTTAATTTAGAAGCCGGTGCGGATGTAAGTCAAGTTATTCAAAATATGAAGGAGTCCTTTAATTTAAAGAAGAATGATGAAAAATGCCAAGACTTAAAAAATATGGATAAAGATTGTACAGATGTACAAATTTTGTCCCATGAAGAATTTATTGAGTTTGAAAAGACATATTGGCAAACCAGTACATCAATTGGATTCATTTTTGGTTTAGGAACCTTAATGGGATTTGTTGTTGGTACAGTTATTGTCTACCAAATCCTATACACTGATGTTGCCGATCATCTAGCTGAATATGCTACGTTAAAAGCGATAGGCTATACGGATTTATACTTACTAATTGTTGTTTTTCAGGAAGCTTTAATTTTATCAGTTTTAGGTTATATTCCTGGCTTTTCGTTAGCGTCAGGGCTTTATATTTTTATAAAAGGCGGTACAAATTTACCGATTGCAATGACTGTTGTTCGAGCAACCGTAGTGTTGCTTTTAACTATTTTTATGTGCTTGATTTCAGGTGCGATCGCAGTCCGTAAGCTCCGAGCTGCCGACCCCGCTGATATTTTTTAAATGGTATTTTTTAACATAGCTAGTTGCTAATTTTAATGTAATTGAAAAATTATGCTGCAAGAACCGATTGTTGCAATTAAAAATCTCAATTATTACTTTGGCAAAGGTTCGCTCAGGAAACAGATTTTATTTGATATAAATCTGGAAATGCAGCCGGGAGAAATTACAATCATGACTGGGCCATCAGGGTCAGGAAAAACTACATTATTGACTTTAATGGGCAGTTTAAGGTCTCCTCAAGAAGGTAGCCTGAAAGTATTAGGACAAGAACTAATTGGAGCTTCTAAAAGCCAAATGGTGCAGGTACGGCGGCACATAGGCTATATTTTTCAAGCTCACAATTTGCTGAAGTGCCTAACAGCGCGACAGAATGTACAAATGTCGGTGGAACTGCATCGGGATATTCCGTCACAGGAAGCTGCAACCAGGTCAGCCGCGATGTTGGAAGCGGTGGGGTTAGGCGATCGCATAAATTACTACCCGGAGAATCTTTCTGGGGGACAAAAACAACGGGTAGCGATCGCGCGTGCTTTAGTGAGTCATCCTAAATTAGTATTAGCTGACGAACCTACTGCTGCTTTAGATAGTAAGTCCGGTCGCGATGTTGTCGAGCTGATGCAGCGATTGGCAAAGGAACAAGGATGTACGATTTTGATGGTAACTCACGACAATCGTATTTTAGATGTTGCTGACCGAATTATTCACATGGAAGATGGGCGTCTAGTCCGCGATACAATTATTTCCGAAAAAACGCCTGCTTAAGTCAGATTTCTGAGTGAAAAATTCGATTGAAGTGGGTTGATTTCTCTTTACACACTACATAGTTTTGGCGAATGGCTCATTCTACAAAAGGCAATCTTTTCATTTGCCATCTACACTTCAAGAAAGCCTGTTGTTTAGAGCTGATTGTAGCTAAGCTCATATCTTGCATCAAGCTCTCAGAATAGAATGCTGGGACGATTGCATTCCAAATCCAAAAGCGCGGACTAACCGAAAACAAGGGTTTTGTAACCTGCTCTCGGCAGGCTTCGTTTGCGTGCTTCCTATCGCTGTCCGGTTTCAACCGCCCGGAGCAAGATGTCACTAAAGGATAACCAAGCAGAATCTACCCTGGTTGCTGATGGAAAATAACTTTTTTCTCAACATCCTAGCGCTTCGTGCGAATAGTGACATTGCCACCTTCACTCAATTGTTCTAGCACCAATAAAGGTGTCGGTTTGGCTTTTTGATCCCATTGTAGTTTTGCAAGACGACCCTGAATTGTGGGTTGCCAAGTATCGTGGTCTTCCGCTGGACTGAGGAATGTTTCAATACAATCAATAATTTGGCTAATCGTAGCAGAAGTTGCTTGGGTAGGTAATTTCATTAACTTGATTTGAATGCGGAAAAGCACCCGCTTAGAGCGCTTCGTACCCTCTCCCGTCTCATAAATGACATCAAAAATCTCATCAACTTGGCGTCCCGCTGTACTGGCAATGCCCACTGAGGCTTGTGATGCTTGGGTAGGACGCAGGGCGATAGTGATTAAGTCTTTTACTCTGACTTTGATTTGATTAACAATGGCAAAGTGAAATACCTCTTCATCCATTCGCATTCTGAGGTAATCCAGGTTGAATTCGCGTGAGTTAACCAAGTCAGGATTGCTTTCCATTCTATGAATAGAGTCAAGCGCCAACTTTAACTTTTTCTGGAGGTCTTTGACTTTAAAATCCTGGATCTTGGCTTTCTTTGCCATCTCATCCTTTTTAAGCTTGACAAATACTGCCCCAGCAATGAGAAGTAACAGCAGTCCTCCGGAAGTGTACATCCAGATGGGCGCAGGTTGAGCGTTGGCGGCTGCGGCTGCTGGTTGGGCGGTTTGAGTTTTTTTGGCAGGGGCTTTAGGTTGAGCCTTCTTGGCAGGGGTTTGAGCCAATCGCAAGTCTACAATAAGGAACGGAGTGGACATAGTCGCTAGCCTAAAAAAATTCATGTCTATTTTCAGGATGCCCAAAAAAGCAGAAATTACAAAGTAAAAAGTATGAAAGATAAATAATCAAGTGTGAAATTCTGTCAAATCCTTTTTCGGAAAGCGGCTCGACTCTTAGTTTAGACCCAAATCACACTTCATTAGAGCTGACTTTAACGTGCTGTTAGCGCAAAGGCGCGATCGCGCGGACTAGGCAAAACTACAGAGACTTTCATTGTTGGGTGTGAAGTACGCTCAGGGGAGCTTTTGCAAAAATACCGATTGGCAAGACTCTCTAAAACTCTTGAAACCCTTGAAAAGTCGTAGCGATCGCCAAAACACCTTCCTCAAGGATCGGTAGTCGGAATTGTTTAGCGATCGCCAAACAGCAATCCCTGTGTTATTCAGTTGCTTCACTGGCAAGATATCAGCCAATAGGGAAAGCAGCCCCAGACTGGGGCTGCTTTCCCTATTGGCTAAGAATGAGAGTATCTAGATTCTGCCCGATCTTATCTTTGGGCGCTGCTGCCAAGCTGATTCCAGGTTTGGATCACCTTCTCTAAAGGTGCAGGTAAACTCCCTTGATTAATCTCGGTGTAGCGAACTGTACCTTTGCGGCTGCTAAGGGTGTAGGTGATGTGATCGGCAGCACCGCTGGGTGCTGGGTAGCTTAGGTTCTTAAATTGGGCAAATTGCTGCCGTTCTAGCATTTGCTGAAACTGTCGTACCTGTTGCACAGGAATGCGGAGAACGCTACGTTCGGAGTCATTAGCATCGCCGATGCGAACCCGCATCAAGCTTCCGTCATTCAATAAAACAGTTTCGTAGGTTCTGCCAGTAAAACCGCCACTGGCGATCGCTCGAAACACCACATTTTTATCTAAGGATGGTGGTAGTTCGCTAGTCGGGATTGGCATTGGCTTGAGGATGCCAGCATCGCTTAGTTTACTTGCTGCTTGATTGAACTTAATAATGGAACCATCGCTGTTGGTGTGATAAACCAACAGTTGTAGCTTGCTTTGTACAGTTACCTGCCACCCAGGTATTGCATTAGTAAGACAACTCTCGTTAATACCGCCCAAACCCAGACAGCTATCCCAATTGTACTGTTGAGCTTGAACGATGCTGAGTTCGGTAGTGGGCACTTTGAACTGTCTGGAAGCTTCCCTTAAGACTGCATCTCGAACGGAATTCGGCAAACTCGCGAGTTGATCCACCTTCACTACAGAACCAGCTGCATTCGTGCGATAGACCAAGCGTTTTCCGCTTGCTTCTACCGTCACCTGCCACCCTTCTACTGTCGCTGGCGCACACAAAATATCAGGTGCGTAAATCCCTAGACACGCATCAGGCCAAGTCTTCTGTTCGGCCTGGACGACGCGAATCTGGTTTACCGGCAAACCCAGCTGCGTGGAGGCATCAGAAATCACAGCATTGGCAACAGATTTGGGGAAGTTTCCTGGGATGTTACTGCCAGGAGTATTCGACTTTTCTTGACGTAAAACTTGCCCTGTAGAATTGGTGCGATAGACCCAAGTTTTGTTATTGCTAGACACGACAACACGCCAACCGGGAACTAATGCTTGAGTACAAAATTCACCCGATTTCGGAAGTCCTAAACAGCCATCAGGCCAAGTTTCCTGGCTAAACTGAGTAATCTTGAGCTTTCCCGGAGCGATGCCAGTTTGACGCGACAAATCTTGACGAACAGCGTTAGCAATTCGAGGCGGTAAGCGATTAGCTTGCTTACGGTCAAGATTTTGCCCCACTTTCTGGTCTTTAACCTTAACCAGTCTGGTGATAGACTCAGAAAGTCCGGCTGGGGCAGCAAATGCGGTTTGTAACAGTGTCAGACCTGCGCCTAAAGACAAGATGCCAGTTAGAACTAAAACTGCAAAAACCCGATCGGATTGGTGAACTGTTTTACCAGAGTTTACGGGTTTGGAGTGATTTTTGAAAATCTGTCTCATAGAAACCTCAAATAGATTTTTTTTTGCAAGCGGAGAGCGTGTTTGTGGAGACGAGCGGCACTCCAACGCTCGTCCAATGCGATATAGCAGATAAGAAGCTTGACGCTGCTATCCTGCGAGTTAGTTCCGCTGTTTGGTTCACCCGAATGGGTGATTTTTTAGAAGTTTCAGATAGCGATCGCACGCAAAGAAGTTAACTTCTGCAAAAACAGGTTTCTATAATCGTGTAGGTGTGTATTTATTCCAGCAAGGGAGCGATCGCGATGACTGTGTTGGTAGTCGCTACGGGAAATCCAGGCAAGCTGCGAGAGATGCAGAAGTATTTAAGCGGATTTGGCTGGGAATTGACCCTGAAGCCAGAGGAACTGGAGATTGAGGAATCGGGTGACACCTTCATGGCTAACGCTTGTCTGAAGGCATCCCAGGTGGCAGAGGCGACTGGAGAGTGGGCGATCGCAGATGATTCTGGCTTGGAAGTAGACGCCTTAGAGGGCGCACCCGGTATTTATTCCGCTCGTTACGGCAAAACCGACCCCGATCGAATTGAACGCCTGTTGAATGAACTCGGCAACGAACTGAATCGGGAAGCCCAATTTGTGTGTGCGATCGCGATCGCTCGTCCCGATGGTGCGATCGCCCTGCAAGGCGAAGGAGTTTGCCGTGGCGAAATTCTCCACGCCCCTCGCGGTACGGGAGGATTCGGCTACGATCCGATTTTTTACGTTCCTAAAGAGCAAATGACCTTTGCGGAAATGACTCCTGAGTTGAAGCGTCAGTGGAGCCATCGCGGTCAAGCTTTTAAAATTCTCTTACCCCAGCTACAGACTTTAAAGACTGAGGGTTGAGTCCAGAAGTTAGAAATCCAGTAACCAGAAATCAGAATTTTGCGATCGCCAAAAATTCTAATTTCTGATTTTTAATGACTCCTGACTTCTAACCTTGATGACTCACTCCTCAGTCCTCAGTCCTCAGTCCTGACTTAGACAGCTTCCAGATTCTTTTCCCCCGTCCGAATTCTGATGACCTGCTCTACCGGGCTGACAAAAATCTTACCATCACCGATTTCACCCGTTCGGGCAGCGGCAATGATTTTCTCAATCACCATATCAACCTGGCTGTCTTCAACAACGATCTCTACTTTAAGTTTTTGCAGAAACTCAACCGTGTACTCGGAACCGCGATAACGTTCGGTTTGACCTTTCTGCCGCCCAAATCCTCGGACTTCAGAAACGGTCATTCCCACAATTCCCGCATTGACTAGCGCAATTTTAACTTCGTCGAGTTTAAAAGGCCGGATAATCGCTTCAACTTTTTTCAAGCTTCTAACTCCTCAGTTCGTTCTGGATTTGATCTGTACAATCAATTTGTACAACCAAAGGTACTCGTAAAGCGGCGGCTATGTTTTATCACTGCTCAAACAAAGATTTTTGTATTATATGATACATATTGCTCTTCACTCCTACCAGAGGCATCCATTGTGCCAACCCTAACTAAGGGGTTTCTCTAGATATCGCTGACTCGTTAACTAGACATCGTTGACTAGACAGTACAGTGAAGATGCGCGGGTTTAGCAATATTTTCCCCATTTGTATCAAAGCGGTTGTTCCAGGCAGATGCACCCGGTTCTTCCGACTCCTAGCAGAGTTAATCTTTCAGCCGTCAACCAGCAAGCTCAACGACTATTATTCAAAAGCGGACGCACAATCAAAAAGCCAGTGCCAAACGCTGTCGCCACAATCAAAAAGATGACGATGATTAACCACCAGCCACTCACATCTGCGGAACGCTCTGGCTGAGTTGGGCGACGATACCGACCTTCTTCTTGTTCGATTACCAAGCTTTCTGAAAAATCAGGTAATGGTGCTGGTTCCGCTTTGGGAGGGGAAGGAGGTAGAACTTCCACTGGCGGAGCGATCGCAGCCGAACGAGGAGGACGAGGAGGCTGCGGAGGACGCCGCTTAGGTGTTGCGTTTGATCCAGTCCGAATTTCCGGTTCAATGGGGGGAGGGGGAACTTCAACTCGACCCCCGGAGGGAAACGAAGTTACTACCTGTTGTGCGTGCAAAGCTGACTGAACAACTTTTTCGATTTCTTGGCGCAGCTGTTGATTTTCTTTGGCTAACTGCTGATTTTGGGAATTCAGCGAGTCCAGCATCGCTTGCGCTGTTTGTAACTCTGCTGAGAGTTCTTTGTAAACCGAAATTGGCACTGAGGGACGGTAGGTATTCATTGGGCTTTGGGGAGTCTGCTCAGAAATATAAGCATTTTGCATTGGCGAGCGGGTCGAGGGATTAGACATCATGGATTTAGTTTAAGTTTGGTAAGGCAACAATAATGGAAAGTGAGGCGACTCTGACAGCCATTTTTTAACAAATTTGCTATTTAATCAACTAGGAATGTGCCCCAATCGATCTTTACGGTGTCATTGCTATAACCTTTGTATTCTCCGATTGTTTTAATTCTCCGATTGTAGGAGGGGAAAAAAGTGTCCCACTGGCCCTTGACCCTGACCAATGGCTAAAGCGTATTTTAGAGCAGTGGTGACATAATCTTTGGCTTTTTGAACCGCAGACCACCGATCTTTGCCCAAGGCTAGATTAGCCGCGATCGCGCTACTGAGCGTACACCCTGTGCCGTGAGTATTGGTCGTCTCTACGGTTGCGGTTTTCAAGGTTTCCAGATGGTGCCCATCGAACCAGATATCGATGCCGCGTAGATTCCCCTCCATTCCGCCTCCTTTCACTAATACAGCCGCACCACCTCCCAAATGATAAATCCGTTGGGCAGCAGAGCGCATATCATCCAAGTTATGAATCGGCAATCCGCTCAGTAATTGAGCTTCGTAGCGGTTGGGGGTCACAATCGCTGCTTTGGGGATTAAGACATCCCGCAACGTTGCCACAGCGTTATTGTCAATCAGCTGGGCACCCGTGCGCGATACCATGACGGGATCGACGACTAATTTGTCCAGTTTGAAACCTTCCACAGCTTGCGCTACAGCCGCAATAATCTCCCCATTCAGCAACATCCCCGTTTTCGCTGCTTGGACGCCAATATCCGTCACCACAGCCTCAATCTGGGCGACAATTGCTGCTGTCGGTAAAGCATCCACCCGCGTGACTCCCAGCGTATTCTGCGCTGTCACGCAAGTAATGGCACTGGTGCCGTGAACGCAGTGAAAGGCAAATGTCCGTAAATCGGCCTGAATGCCAGCACCGCCGCCGCTATCTGAACCGGCAATTGTGAGAGCAACAGGTACGCTTGAAGGGTTTTTAACGGTCATAGGAATGAGGAATGGGTAATTAGTTAATACCCGCAAATTAAGGACTACTAACAATTACTTTTACTCTAAATTTTCATGAAACCAATCCCAATCTAAATTGAGTTGAATGATTAGATTTTACAAATCGCTGCAAATCGGGTACTGCTCAATTTACAATTTGCCGACAAATCGGCAAATTATTGCAATGCTGCCCTTGAGAAGCGAGTAGAACTGAGTTATGTGCCTAAAGACCTAATTAGAGGAAATATACGATGAGCCGCACTAATTTCCAGTTTAGGAGGGGAAATTCGTGCGGCGTGAGAGCATGGATGTAGCGATCGCTCCCGTAATCAGTCAAGTCTTCCCACTTTTGGGACAGGTCATCATTGAATTCGGAACTTCTACCGAATTCAATCGGCTTCGTGGAAGTTTAGAAGAATTTCGCACCCTGCTAACTAAGGCTGGATTGCCCACGCATCAATTAAAAATTAAAAAGGAAATGTTCCATTTTTAATTTTTAATTCTTCTAGCGTTGCGGACGCCGTCTTTGGAGAAATTCCGGAATATCCAATCCTCCACCTTGTTGTTGAGGTTTAGGCTCAAACGTGGGGGTAGAAGGAGGAACGGGTGACGGTGCAATGGGTCGCTGTGGCTGTCTAGAAGTGCGTGCCTCCCTCGCCGCCGGTGTAGACTGAGTTTCCCCGCTAAATCCAGTCGCAATGACGGTAATTCTTACCTCACCTTGCATCCGGTCATCAATCACTGCCCCGAAAATGATATTCGCATTCGGATCGACCACTTCATAGATTGTTTCGGCTGCGGCATTCACTTCGTGCAGCGTCAGGTCGCTACCGCCGGTAATGTTAAAGACCACCCCTCTGGCTCCTTCAATCGAAGACTCTAGCAAAGGTGAGGAAATTGCGGCGACGGCGGCTTCTCTGGCTCTCGATTTCCCAGAACCCACACCAATCCCCATCATTGCCGATCCCGCATCTGCCATCACGGCTCGGACATCAGCAAAGTCCACATTGACCAGTCCGGGAATCGTAATAATATCCGATATCCCTTGCACACCTTGACGCAGGATATCATCGGCGACGCGAAAGGCATCTTGAACGGGCATGGTTTCTGGAATCACTGCCAGCAGCTTATCGTTAGGGATGACGATGAGCGTATCTACCCGACCCTGCAAAGCGGCAATGCCTTCATCTGCCTGAGAAGTGCGACGGCGTCCCTCAAAGGTGAAAGGACGAGTGACAACACCCACCGTTAAGGCTCCCATTTCTTTGGCAACTTCTGCCACAATCGGGGCTGCACCCGTACCCGTACCGCCTCCCATCCCAGCGGTAATAAATACGAGATCGGTATTTTCTAAGGCATGAGCGATCTCGTCGCGCGATTCTTCCGCTGCCTTTTGACCAATGGCAGGATTACCTCCAGCACCTAAACCTCGCGTTAACTTCTGTCCCATTTGCAAGCGTTTAGCAGCTGAGGAGTGAGACAGCGATTGGGCATCAGTATTGATTGACCAAAACTCTACGCCGCTGACATCACTGGCAATCATGCGGTTCACCGCATTGCCCCCACCCCCACCAACACCAATGACTTTAATTTTGGCGACGCTACCTAGCACGATGTTGTCACTCCTAGATTCTTCCCTGGGTGTTCCGTTAGCATCGTGATTATGGCCTAAATGTAACACGGTGTTATTAAAAGGATTCGCGCCGTCCACTGCGGGTGAACGACCTGCGTTCCCTGAGGGATTTGAGTTTTGGTGGGCAAGCCCTGGTTTACTATTGAGCGTCATTGCAATAGAAAGGGTCAATAAACAACTTTTTAGTTTAGGTAGCGATATGAGTCAACTATAGGGTAAGTTGACCCTTAAAACCAATGAGAGTCATAGTGCATTGACGTTCTTGAAGAGGTCTGGAGTCAACTGTCTGAAGGCTGATCCTACTAAAAGATGAAGGATATTCGTAAAGTAGATGCGCTCTTGGCAGGATGAAGAATGAATTTAGCTCAAAAGACGCCTTCTGCCTAAAGCCAGAACTCGCGTTCCTTCCAAGCTTATAAGGTTTTGGTTTTTTTGGAAGGGTTGCCTTTTTTCATTTGAATTGCTGGGGATTCGGGGTTTTTGAGGTCAATATAGGCAATTTCGCTGGTTGAAAAATGTGCTGGCAAATCTCGCATTCGATCGAGGACGGTGAGCTGATAGGCAAACCGAGAAGTGTAAGCACCACAATGTACCCATCCTTGCTCGGTTTTCAGAATTAAATTGGCTGGGTTTTGCCAATCAATTTCAAATACTTTGACCGGACTGCGGCTAACGGCTTGGTAAAGTGCCGACCAGTAGGGGCGATATTCATCCCGATAGCCAATGATTTTTAAGGTCGGCAAGGGAATGGTGCGCTCTAGCTCGGTGTAGCTTTCTAAGGGCATCCAGACGCCTTGTTCGTCCAACAATCCCAATACCGGCTGCGATCGCGTTTTGCTATTTGAGGAGGTTTGGCTGGAAGCAGGAGTCTGGCGCGTGCGCGTGCGGAGGGCGATCGCGACTGGCTGTCGTTCCGTAACTTGTACGGTGAGTCCTGGCGGCAACATTTGCCGGGTAACGGTAGCTTCCTTGATGGCAGGTTGTAATTCCAACTTATCGGCGATGATTTGCGGCTGTAGCCGCAGCAAATACTGAGGGTAAGATAGAGGCAGCAGCGACCGAATCGCTTGGATTGAAAGCGTTTTATTGCCCTCAATCGCAATTTGATCGGGTTTGCGGATTACCCAAGCAGGTAAAGTTGTCACCCAAACTAAACTGCCTGCTAAACCGGCGACGAAGATCGCTCGCCACATCGCTTGAAAAGATTTTATCCGTCGTTGGCGACGTAGTTTTTGACGCCGTTGGCTCAATTCGGTTTGTGATACTGATGCGATGCTTGTCATCCTAACTTCTCAATCGGGAGTTTGTGGTGCTTGAGGTAGACTGCACTCAACACAGCTTGATGGTGGTTCGCCGTAAGTTTAGGCGCGTCCTTCTTTAACTTAAACAGAGCGCTTGGGAGTTCCGACTATCCCCTCCTGACGGGGCTATCGCCCTATGCTCGCCAATCCGCTGACCGGGGAGAAAGTCACGATCGGTTCCCTCGGCAATTTCATCTAACAGGACGTTAACAGAATCTCTTTCTCTTTTCAGTACGGCTCATCAGGAACTGTAGCGGGAAATTCTAACGTCTAAATATTAACGTGACCGGGTCATTATGAACTCTGTTTAGCCTACGGAAAAAGAATTTAAAATTGGGGATCGCTCTTCGCCGCCAAAATCTGGGCTTTTTCCATCGCTTTTTGGCTCACTCGGCACGATTCGGCGAGGCAATCATCGCAATTCGACCTGAATCGAAGCGCATCTGAGAACCAAGCTGAGAGCGATCGCGTTATAGCCGCAAAGTAGCCGGTGGTTATACGACTCAGGGCGAAGCATTCCTCTCAAATCCCCTCAACTCTACCAGGATGTATCTATCTCAGTGCAAGAGGGGTGCGCCCCTCCAGTCCGACTAGGGTCGCTTTAACGGAAGCTGTCTAGCAGTACAAAAATCAGTACAGGGATTGATCTGCATACTCAAGAGGTCGGCATGAAATTGGATTTGGAGAGATTCTATAAGGCTTGTAACCCTGCGAAGACGCTCATCTTCTCTAGGGCGGAAGATCGTCCCTACTATATCGATTTCTCAGCGGTGCGAGGTGGCAAAATTATTGAGGCGGTGGGGCGAACCATTGCCCGGATTTCACCCGACGATCCCACCAGTCAGCTATTTACCGGACACATCGGCTGTGGGAAGTCTACAGAGCTATTTCGCTTGAAAGCCGAGTTAGAACGGCAGCAATTTCATGTGGTTTATTTCGAGTCCAGTCAAGAATTAGACATGGCGAATATCGATATCAGCGATATTTTGCTGGCGATCGCGCGTCAAGTCAGTGAAAGCCTGGAAGAAATTCAGATTCGGCTCAAACCGAGTTACTTTTCCAATCTCTTCAACGAGATCAAAGACATCTTGCAGACTCCGATTGATGTCTCCGCTGAAGCCCAATTGTCTGTGGGGATTGGCAAAATTACCGCCAAAACTAAAGATAGCCCTAAGCTGCGGGATCAGTTGCGGCAGTACCTAGAACCCCGCACCGAAGGCTTTTTAAAAGCAATCAATGAAGAAATCCTGAAACGGGCGAACGAAGAACTGAAGCGACGCGGTCAAAAAGGCTTGGTGGTGATTATCGATAACCTGGATCGGGTCGATCCTCGACCGATGCCTTCGGGAGGTACCCTGCCAGAATATCTATTTATCGACCGGGGGGCACAGTTACGCCGCTTGAGTTGCCATGTCGTTTACACGATCCCCTTGTCCTTAATTTTCTCTAACGATTACGAAGCTTTGAAGAATCGTTTGGGGGGTGGGGTGGCTCCCAAAGTGTTGCCAATGGTGCCGGTGCGGAACCGCGATGGTCGGGATTGCGAGGCAGGAATGACGTTGCTGCGAAAGATGGTGATGGTACGAGCCTTCCCAGAAGCGAACGAACAGCAGCACCTAGAGCTATTGACCAAGGTTTTTGATGCGTCTGAAACCCTGGATCGGTTGTGTCGTGTCAGTGGTGGTCATGTGCGGAACTTACTGGGATTGCTTTACAGCTGTCTTCAGCAAGAAGATCCACCGTTCTCCCGTGCTTGTTTAGAGAACGTGATCAAAGAATACCGCGATGATTTGGCGCTGGCGATTGACGAAGAGGAGTGGGACTTATTGTTTCGGGTGGTGCAGCAGCAAAATGTGAAAGGCGATAAAGAATATCAGACGCTACTCAGAAGTATGTTTGTGTTTGAATATCGGGATGAGAATGGGCGTTGGTTTGGGCTGAATCCAGCTTTGATGGAGACGCCAAAATTCAAGTCTTTAGTGGCTCTTCACCCCTTAGAAGCGTGATATATCGAATTTTGTCAGGATCGCGCTCCGATTGTTTTGCGTAGGGGCATGGCAGGGGCATCGCAATGCCACGCCCCTACAGAACGTGAATGCGTGAATGAGTGTAAGTTGATTTGATCCACGTTCCCGATCGGAGAGATTGACTTAAATCTAGGTACGGAGGAGGCGATCGCTTCCTCAACCTGATTACCAGTAGGGGCACGGTATTGCTGTGCCTCTACTCGACATCGTTTTAGATGCAGCCTGTCTGGATTCCCAGCGCGGTAAACTGTTTAAACTAGCTGGTAACGTTCAGCCCCCGAAGAATTAAAGATAGTGCGCTATGAGTTCATTTTTATTGGAAGTCGGTACAGAAGAATTACCTGCAAGCTTTGTGAATGATGCGATCGCGCAATGGCGATCGCGCATTCCTGCCAGTCTTACCGAAAATAGCTTGGCTCACGAGGCGATTGAAGTTTATGGCACACCCAGACGCCTCGCGGTGCTGATAAAAGGGTTGCCGACTCAGCAACCGGATCGAGAAGAAGAAGTCAAAGGGCCACCCGCGCAGGCAGCGTTTAAAGATGGGCAACCAACAAAAGCAGCAGAAGGGTTTGCGCGGAAGCTCGGTGTGGAAGTCAACGCTTTAGAAATTCGCCCCACCGACAAAGGCGATTTTGTCTTTGTTCGGCAAACCATCGCCGGACGCCCAACGGCTGAAATTCTCACCCAGTTAGTTTCCCAGTGGATTTTTGGATTAGAAGGCAAGCGGTTGATGCGCTGGGGCGATGGGGACATCAAGTTTCCGCGACCGATTGAGTGGTTGGTGGCTTTATTAAATGATGCCGTACTGCCTATAGAGTTAGTCAATGGTTCGGAGACGATTAAAAGCGATCGCATTACACGCGCTCATCGGGTTTTGCACCCCGAATCTGTGACGATTTCTCAGGCAGATGATTATGTCGATTCTCTACGTTCTGCTTCAGTGGAAGTGAATCCAGAATCGCGTCAAACCAAAATTCGAGAGCAAGTCCAGGCTGCGGCTCAAAAGATGGATGGCTACACCGAAATCTACCCAGATTTGCTGCAAGAAGTTACTCATTTAGTAGAGTTTCCCACAGCAGTTGTCGGAAAATTTGATTCTGAGTTTTTGAGCCTTCCGACTGAAGTGATTACCACAGTGATGGTAACTCACCAGCGTTATTTCCCAGTTTTTAAAACTGAAAAATTTAAAGAATTACTTCCCTATTTCATCACAATTTCTAATGGCGACCCGGCGAAGTCGGACATTATAGCCGAAGGAAATGCACGAGTAATTCGGGCACGATTAGCGGATGGTCAGTATTTTTATAAAGCTGACTTGTCCCAATCTTTAGAGAACTATTTACCTCAACTGGAAAAAGTAACCTTTCAGGAATCTTTAGGGTCAGTTCGGGAAAAAGTGGAGCGGTTGGTTAAAATTGCCGGTCACATTAACGAGCAACTGCAATTAGGCGAGGATGAAAGGAACAATATCGAACGAGCTACCTTGTTATGTAAAGCGGATCTCGTGACCCAAATGGTGGGAGAATTCCCGGAATTGCAAGGCATTATGGGACAGAAATATGCCTTAGCAAGTGGCGAACCGGAGGCTGTAGCAACCGCAATTATTGAGCATTATTTGCCGCGAGGTGCAGGGGATTCTTTACCCCAAACGATAACAGGGCAAGTTGTTGCTTTAGCGGATAGGTTGGATACTTTGGTCAGTATCTTCGGGTTGGGAATGCTACCTACAGGTTCTTCCGATCCCTTTGCTTTACGTCGTGCGGCGAATGCAGTGATTAATATCACTTGGGCAGCAGATTTACCAATTAATTTGCATCAATTGCTGCAAAAAATTGTTGCTGATTTTGTGGCTAAATATCCGAAGACAAAATCGGAGGAATTAGTGCGGCAATTGCAGGAATTCTTCTTGCAACGCATTCGCAATCTTCTACAAGATGAGCGCAATACTGATTATGACTTGGTGAATGCAGTTCTGGGAGAAAACGATCCGGAGTACACAGAACGAGCGTTAAAAGATTTATTGGATGTACGCGATCGCGCTTTATTCCTCCAGACAATTCGCAATAATGGCAAGCTGAATGAAATCTACGAAACTGTCAACCGTTCGACTCGTTTAGCAGCCCAAGGCGATTTAGATAAAGCTCAGTTACAACCAGAGACGGTGGTGAGTCCAGAACTATTCCAGAAAGCATCAGAGCAAGCTTTTTATGATGCTTTAGTGCAGATAGTTCCGCAAACTCAAGCATCTCAAGAACAGCGAAATTACCAGCTATTAGTGGATGGTTTGGCGCAGATTGCCCCGACTGTTAGCACTTTCTTTGATGGTGCTGAAAGTGTTTTGGTAATGGATGCCGATCCCAATATCAAGCGCAATCGGTTGAATATCCTGGGTTTGCTTCGGAATCATGCCCGTGTGTTGGCTGATTTTGGGGCGATTGTAAAGAGTTAGTCGGCGGTTAGGAAGGTTTGATTTTGGGAATTTTCTTGCTGAGCAAGCAGAAATTAAAAAGAAAAAAACCGCGAAGGCGCACTAGCGGAGCCATGTGCTCTCTTCGCTATAAAGAGCGAAGGAAGAATCAGGAAGGAGGCGATTGGTGGGATATGAGTTTTTAAATACCGTTATCGCGGTATGATACAGGATTGCTAAACCAGGGACTTTGCACTGCCATTGAGTTTATGCCCATCGCTCATATTATCGGTCTAGGAAAATCGGGAATTGCCGCTGCACGGTTGTTAAAACGGGAAGGTTGGGCGGTGACGATTAGCGATCGCAATTCGTCCGAAAATCTTCGCCAAGAGCAACAACAGCTTGCCAACGAGGGCATTGACGTGAAGTTGGGCTATTCCTTGGAACTTAACGGTTCCGATTTGCCCCAGATGATTGTCGTCAGTCCCGGCGTTCCTTGGGATGCACCGATATTAATAGAAGCGAGGAAGCTAGGTATCGAGACAATTGGAGAAATAGAACTCGCGTGGCGATATCTCCAATCTTGTCCTTGGGTAGGCATTACTGGCACTAACGGCAAAACTACCACGACAGCTTTAGTTGCTGCGATTTTTCAAGCGGCTGGTTTCCATGCTCCCGCCTGCGGCAATATCGGCTATGCTGCTGGGGAATTAGCGCTGGCGGAAAAGCCTCCAGATTGGGTAATTGCAGAACTCAGCAGCTATCAAATCGAGTCCTCTGCTACAGTTGCTCCGAAAATCGGGGTTTGGACAACCTTTACGCCGGATCACCTCAGCCGTCATAAAACCCTAGAAAACTACTACAACATTAAGGCACATCTACTGAGTCAGTCTCAGCAGCAAGTATTGAACGGAGACGATCCCGAACTGCGGAAAACTGCACGCGATCGCTTTCCCAATGCTTACTGGACAAGTGTGAATAAAGCCGATTTGATTGGGGAGAAAGGTTTCTACATCGAAGACGGGTGGGTTGTAGAGACGCAAATGGAATCTCCACAAGCTGAAAAACAAGGTGAAAAAATCGTGCAAGCATCGGCGTTGCGGATGGTGGGAGAACACAATCTGCAAAATCTCCTGATGGCGGTAGCGACGGCGAGACTGGCAGGAATTGAGAAAGAGGCGATCCAAGAAGCGATCACAAACTTCCCCGGCGTTCCCCATCGCCTGGAACACATCTGCACGCTGGCGGGGATTGACTTTATCAACGACAGCAAAGCCACCAACTACGACGCCGCCCAAGTTGGATTAGCTTCCGTTAACAGTCCCGCGATTTTAATTGCTGGTGGTGAAGCCAAAGCGGGTGATGACACCAGTTGGCTAGAGACGATTCAAACCAAAGCCACCGCCGTATTACTCATCGGTGACGCCGCCACTGTTTTTTCCCAGCGACTACAAGACGTTGGCTATTCCAGTTACGAAATTGTACAAACGATGGAGAAGGCTGTCTCTAGAGCGGCTGAATTAGCTCAAGCTCATGGCGCTAAAGTTGTCTTACTTTCTCCAGCCTGTGCCAGTTTCGATCAATACCAAAATTTTGAGCAACGCGGCGACCATTTCCGCCAACTTTGCCTTGAGTTATTGTAGCAATTAGAACTGTAGCATTTAGAACTGTAGCAATTAAACGAGTTCAGCTGTCAATTCTTGAATATATAGCTGATTGCAAGGGATTGTATCCGCTAGACTTGCATCGAATATCATACCCGTATGAATTTCTAGCTGAGCATCCGGTAACGCTTCAAAGAAAAAACGTTCTTTTGGAAAAACAATCCGCTCAAAGTACCAATTTGGGATATTCGCAATCCGAGCGATCTGAATTTGGCTGGTGGAATTGATATAACAGCAGAGAATTCTATCAGACGAATTTGGAGGAAGAGAATCAAGTATCTGAGTCATAACTATCCTACTTCTGTAAGGCTGATGATGAATGAATCTGGCTTTGCCGAAAACTCATACCAATTCGGTTGCTAATTTATAAAGCAGGGAATCGGTAATTTGTAATGTCTTTTCTTTACAGGATAGGGGTAATGCGAAAAGGCTGTCGGGTAAAATCCTGCCTTAACTGGGTGCTTATCCCATCAAGATTAAACTGAGCAACAGTCATTTTGTTATACTCATCTTGCATAAATTCATGCAGCATCCAAAACCATCTATCTCGATAGGGGGTTCCTTCAGTAAATCTTGAAGCAAGTTTGTAAGCATCTCTCATGGATACCAAGAACCCGTATTTATCGATGTCTTCTTCTTTTATACAATTTTTCTGCCAATAGACTGTAAGAGCATTCAGAGTTGCTTCATCAAGTAAATAAATTTCTTCTTTTTGACTCATTTTGTATTGTTCAACAGAATCTGTTGCCCTGAATAAACTGCTGTGAAAAATATCTTAATATTAACCAATTAGATAAATGAAGAAGCAGTATCGCAGATGATTTTTTGAGATCGTTCGCTCAATGTTGGTTGTTTAAGCTTCTTCCCATCTAACGGTCTATGTGAAACCCTGGTTTAGCTTTGACAAGAGTGATTAAATTTGGCATTTCCTGGTAACAATAGCTACAAAACCAGTAAACTTTCCCCAAAGCAGCATGGCGGACTAAGGGCTGGGAACAGCAAGGGCAAGAAGGCATTTTTCTTTTCTATTCAAACGCTTTATCTAAAAGTTAACGCCTAAAAGTGAAGAAGTCGGGAAGAAGGAAAGTTAGATTTTGTCAGCGTAACCATGCTTAAGGTCGGGGCGGGCTGTTTTGGAGACGATAACCTACGCCATAAACGGTTTCAATTAAATCAGCGGGTGCGCCCACTGCTTGCAGTTTCCGCCGTAAATGCTTAATGTGAGCCTTGATGGTCTCTTCATGAGGCATTTCTTCAGGCTGCCAAAGGCGTTGGAGAATCTCATCTCGCTTTAATATGCAGCTACCCTTTTTCAAGAACAGTTCTAGTAAGCAACACTCTTTTGCAGTTAAATTCAGAGGTTGACCGGCATAGGTAGCTTCATGGGTAGCTGGATTGAAGTGTAAGTCTCCCCACTTCAACACCGACTGCAAAGCCGAACCCTCTGAGTCCATTACCGTTTTGGCAGAAGCCAATAGCCTTATCAGTTTTTCTCGCTCTTTTCTTAGTTTTCTTAGGCTATTTCGCTGAGTGATTAGGAGCTTTTGTTGCTCAGTTAGTGCTTTTTGTCGCTTTTCATGGTTATTTTGACATGTAATCAAGTTTTTTTGGCTCCTTATCCTCGCTTGTTGTTGTCTTTCACTGGCTTCTGATTGATTAAGAGAGTTATCTGTATCGCTACTATGTGTGAAATTCATTTGTTTTAGGTGTAAACAAAAACGACACTAGCAGAGTAAAAGTTGCATTACAGCTAGAAGATTTATGGCTGTATGGCTGTAACGAACTTCGATTTTTTTAACTTATCTACGATCTATGACATTAGTGCCAACTATGACGTTAGTGCCAAAAAGTGAAAATCTGAGGTCAGGGTAAGATTCAATCGATAGTTTGGGGGACTTCCCTTCCGATGAAGCGATCGCCCTCGTTTCACTGAACGCTACTTAAACCTGAGACTCTTGTTTCAAGCGATAGCCCAAACCATAAACAGTTTCAATCAAATCACTCGGGGCACCAATCGCTTGCAATTTCTGCCGTAAACGCTTGATGTGGGTCTTGATTGTTTCTTCTTGCGGGATTTCTTCAGTGGGCCAAAGGCGGTCGAGAATCGCACTCCGACTCCACACCCGGCGACCATTTCGCACGAACAGCTCGATTAAGCGATACTCTTTTGCCGTCAATTCCAGAGGATGACCGCCATAGGTGACTTCACAGGTAATCGTGTTACAGCACAAGCCTTCCCAGTTAAGGATGGGTGGTACCGTCAAACTACCCCGACGCAGTAAAGCACGGATGCGAGCGAGTAACTCTTGCTGGTCATAGGGGTAAACAACATAATCATCTGCGCCTGCATCTAATACCATTACCTTCTGAGCAGCGCTATCCTGAGTCGCCACGATGAGGACAGGGGTGCGATCGCCCATGCACCGCAATTGTCGGCAAAAGTCGATACCGTTCAAGTTCGGCAAGCACAAATTCAAGATAATCAAGTCGTAGGGAAAGGTTTGCGATTGCTCCCATCCGGCTTGACCATCAGGGGAAAAATCAACTACATAATTTTGGTCAACGAGCGCTTGGTTCAGGGTTTTAGCAAGGTATTGCTCATCTTCCACTAGCAGAATTCTCATAGGAGCTTCACTGAAAAAGTGAAAAACTAGGGAAAAGTTAGGTGTTTCCCTAGAGTATCACCGAGAAGCTGATTAAAGCATTGCTCTTTAGCATAGGATATAAAAAACGTCAACTATTTTTGGGCAATGCCAGCCGTTATTGCCCGAAATTGCTGCCAGCAGATGGTGAGGAGGTGGATGGCTCCGATTCCAGGCGATCGCTTTCCAAAAGCCGAGCGATCGCGTTCGCAACGAGCTGGGCGGCTCCTTGGAAGAAGGGTCGATCTAAATTGGTCGGCGTATCGCTGGGCTGATGATAGTGGGGAGTCCGCAGATTCGCTGTATCGGTCAACAGCACTGCACCCACTCCCCGATACCAGAACGGCGCATGATCGCTACGCAACACATCGGGGGTCATGAGACCTTTTAAAGGCACGGGTACGGTGAGAACCAGGGGTAAACCGGGTTGAGCGGACTTTTTAAAAGCGTCTAGCAGTGGCAAGTGTTCGGTGTCCCCAACGACCGCTAGAAAGTCGCCTTTATCGCTGGGTGGAGTGATGGGCAAACCAGGGGGAAATTTCTGGCAGCCTGGGGTGTAGCAAGCATAGCCCACCATATCCATGACGATGACGCCGCGCAGGTTATCTAAATTTGTCTGCTTTGCGGCAAAGGCAAGACTGCCCCGGAGTCCCAATTCTTCTTGGTCAAAGAATGCTAATTGTAATGTCTGGGGAGTGGGGCGGGAACCGAAAAGATGAGCCATTTCCAGAATTACGGCAACACCGCTAGCATTGTCATCGGCACCAGGAGAACCGGGAACGGTATCGTAATGGGCGGCGATGAGAACGGTTCCCGCTTTCTTATCGGTGCCTTTGCGAGTCGCAACAACGTTGACGCCGCCCTCGAAAGTTTGTAATTCGGGCGACCAGCCCAACTTTTTGAGCGATTGCGTCAGGTATTTGCGAGTGCGATCGCGTTCTGTCTGGGTGTAGCGCTGAAAGTTTAATGCGTTGACGTGCGCCATCAGCCGCTTTGGGTCTACATTCGGGGCATTGACGGGTTTCTCAGACGCCACTGCTATGTCGAAATGCTGGACTGGAGGTGCTGGAGTGCTTTCTACCCGGCTTTCAATGACTGGTTGCGATCGCGGCTGGAAGAATTCATGGCTGCTGACGGCGACTGCGATCGCGACCAGTGCTAACACCGAGACTATCCATTTCCTCATTTTTCTACCTAAAATTACCGTTTGTTTATCGCCGCCCCCCGTCCAGACCTAGAATAACGACTGAGGGAGTTGGGTCTATTCCAGCTTTCGACCGAACAAGCCGCTGGAGAGGTTCCTAAGAAACAAACATAATGTTGGATTTGTTGCTAGTCATGGCTCTGGGATTTTTGGGGAGTTTTGGTCACTGCGTGGGAATGTGTGGCCCTCTCACCGTAGCGTTTTCCCTGTCCCATCAGCAAAATACCGCTCCCCGCTGGCAGCAGCAACTGTATTTTCACGGGCTATTAAATTTGGGGCGGATTGTTAGTTATACCCTCACGGGTATTGGACTTGGGGCACTGGGTTCTCTATTAATTGCCGGAGGGCAATTCGCTGGAATCGGAAGTGACTTGCGCCGCGCGATCGCTATTTTGACCGGACTGATGCTGATCTGGTTTGGCTTGGCACAGATTAAACCAGATTTCCTGCCTCGGCTCCCGATTTTACATCCCCTCAAGCAAGGCATCTGGCACAATCGTCTGAACGCCGCAATGGTCAAGCTGTCACTGAAATCGAGCCAGCCGCCGCCCGGAGGGGTATCTACAAGCGATCGCCAAAATCGTCCCTCCTTAACACCGGCTTTATTGGGGCTGGTTTGGGGCTTAATTCCCTGCGGATTCTTGTATGCGGCTCAACTCAAGGCAGCGGAAACGGGCAGTCTCTGGATGGGAGCCGCAACCATGCTGGCTTTTGGGCTAGGAACGCTCCCAATGATGCTGGGCGTCGGAGTGTCGGCATCTAAATTAAGTGCTGACAAACGCAGCCAGTTGTTTCGGTTGGGCGGTTGGGTGACGCTGACGATTGGTATCCTCACCCTGATGCGAACCGGCGACACAATGGTAGATTACACAGGACACGCGGCGTTACTGTGTTTGATGCTGGCGCTGATTGCCCGTCCGGTTAGCCGCTTCTGGGCACAATTGTTACATTACCGCCGCGCCTTGGGAGTGGGAGCTTATGTGCTGTCCCTTGCCCACATTTTTCACATGGTAGAGCATACGCTGAACTGGAATTTCAACGCGGTGTTTTTTATGCTGCCGGTGCATCAATGGGGAGTGGGCGCGGGAGCGATCGCTTTGGCGTTGATGACTCCAGCGGCACTAACCAGTTTTGACCGGATACAGAAATCTTTAGGCAAACGCTGGCGACAGATTCATCTGCTGAGCATTCCAGCGTTTCTCCTGTGTGTAATTCATGCGGTGCTAATCGGTTCCCATTATCTCGGTACTTTAGGGGGGGCTTGGGCGAATCAGCTGCGGGTAGTCTTACTGGGAATGGTGGCGTTGGCTGTATTGCTGGTGCGAGTTCGCTGGATTTGGTCACTTTTTTCACTTGAAAAATTATATGTCCCTCCTTCCCAGTCTCGGTAAAAGCTCTTTACAAATTGACCAACCGTATCTTAATCAAAAGGGTTGGGGGAATCGCAGGTATTTGTTGCAGACAATGGGTGAAACGGTGTTCTTCCTGACACTACTGGTTACACCCGCTGCTGCCCATAAGGTGCAGATTGCAGAAGATGTCGGTGGCACCCTGCACATCGAACCCAATGACAACCCCAAAGCTGGAGAACCTTCTCTTACCTGGTTTGCACTCACGCGCAAAGGGGGTCACGTCATCCCCTTGCAGCAGTGTAATTGTCAGTTAACTGTCTACTCTGAACCCCGCCCCCCAAACGCCGTCCCCGTCTTGTCACCCCCACTGAAAGCCATTTCCGCAGAAGGGTATCAAGGCATTCCGGGTGCCGAGATTGTTTTCCCCAAGCCGGGGACTTATCAGCTGCAACTCAGGGGAACACCCACATCGGGAGCAAATTTTCAGGCGTTTGAGCTGAAATTTCCCGTTACCGTGGCAGCAGGGACGGCGGTGCCAAAAGTCAGTCAATCTAGCCAGCCGTCTACTCAGGAGCCAGTTCCTGGGGATACCTTGGCTTCCGCTAGCGCGAATCGCTTGGCATTCCCTAGTGCGATCGCTTTATTTGTCCTTCTCGGACTGGGAATCGCTTGGTTTGTCTGGCGGCGAAGAAAGTAAAGATGCTAGGAGACATTGCAACGCGATGTGGAATTTTCCCAAATGAAAATCCCAGCCGATGCTTCTAAAGCAAGTTAGAAGCATCGGCTGGGACTTAGATTCTCACTCTTTGTGGATAGACTCGGAACCTCACCCCCAACCCCTCTCCGTTCACAGAGAGGGGCGAATATTGAACCCCTCCCCGTGAACGAGGAGGGACTGGGGTGGGGTTCACCTTAATAGGTGCCGTCTTCGTACTCCGGCGCTTTGGTTTTTTCAGGAATGTTTAGGCGGGGCGCTTTGTAAGGTTCTGGCTCCTCAGCATCTTCCCAAACATCTTTCTCCTCATATGCGTCTTCTTCGTAGTCCTCTTCGTCGTCGTATGGCTCAGATTCCACGTAGGGTCGATCTTCATAGCGAACGCCCCGCGTTTCGGTTGTCGCCTCGCTCCAGTTATCCTCTTCGTCGTCTTCTTCGTAATAAATGGATTCGGCTTGGCGCTTCCGAACTGGCTCTGGTTCTGGTTCGTCCCACTCGTCCTCATCCCAGCGGTTTTCAACAACCGGGGTGGAAGTGCGGAGTGGCGTGACAGTCGGGGTGCGAATGGGGATGCCAGTTCCCAGCTGCTTGTCCGATGCAACCGTCGGCTGGAAGTAAGCTTCCTCGTCTTCTCGTTCCCAAGGCGCTCTGCCAATGCCCAGACGCTCTAAAACGCCCACCGTTAGCTGAACGAGACGCTCTTCGGAGCCTTCAAATACAATTAATCGATTCGGGCCACTGCTGACAATTTCCTCTATCGGCAGCTCATAGGTGCTAATCACCTGGTCGGGAATTTGCGGCAACCCCAAAGATGCAACGATCAAGGAGTAAACTTTGCCACTGTCAGGATCGAACTTGAAACTCCGGACTCTCCCTAGAAGTTCGCCCGTTTCCGTAATCACTTCGCTGTTGATCAGGGTGCTGTAGGCATCAACGTCGATATCTTCAATAACGTCGTCATCTTCAACCAAGATCACATCGCCCATCTGACGGATGCTATCAAGGAGCATATACCGGGGCATTCCCGCAATCGAGAGCAGATTGTCTCGCAAACCGAGCGCCACAACCTTGCGCTGATCGATGTCTACCAATAGCTCCTTGACAACACCCACGCGCTTACCAGTGTCGCGGGTGATGACTTGGGTATTTAAAATGTCGGAGCGTTGACGGATTTGTTCAGATGTCATTGGAGGCCGAATCCCGATCTCGAATCCTATTAGTTACTAATACTAATTCAAATCATACAGACTCTTTTTGAGACTGCAATTTTAGTCCCAAAACTTGGGTGTAAGCTCCTCGCGCCTGAGTGACGCCGATCGTGCGTTCAGATGACTCAATCATAGGGCGTCGGAGACTCACAACAATAAACTGCGCCTGCATCGCTTGTTGTTTAATCATTCTAGCTAATCGCTCTACGTTTGCCCCATCCAAAAACATATCGACTTCATCAAAAGCATAGAATGGCGAGGGACGGTAGCGTTGCAGGGCAAAGATGAAACTCAGGGCGGTGAGGGATTTTTCGCCGCCGGACATGGAAGCAAGCCGCTGTACGGGTTTGCCTTTGGGGTGTGCAACGAGGTTTAAACCTCCAACGAAAGGATCTTCAGAATCGTCGAGTTGTAAGTAGCCATCGCCATCGGAAAGTTCGGCAAATATTGACTGAAAGTTTTGATTGACTGCATCGAAGGCTTCTTGGAAGGCGCGGCGTCGGAGGGTGGTGAAATTTTCAATTCGCAATAACAATTCGGTGCGTTCTGCTTCTAATGTTGCTAATTTCTGAGTGAGTTCTTCTAATCGGGTGGTGGTACGTTCGTATTCTTCTAACGCCAGCATATTGACGGGTTCCATTGCTTGCAGGCGTTTGGCGATCGCTCGCATTTCTTTTTGCAATTGTTCGAGTTGAGCGATTAAGGAGTCAAAGGCGATCGCTTCCGTCTCAGTAGAACCCGGATTGACAAGCATGGGCACTTCTGGCAGCGGATCGGGTAATTCTGCTTGTTGTGCTTCTAGCTGCGGTTGCACGGTGGCTAAGGCTTCCCGATGCTGTTGTTGGGTTTCTTGGAGTTTTTGCAGTTGCCATTCCAGCTGCTGTTGGGAAAGATGACGCGATCGCAATTCTTGTTCGGCGCGATCGCGTTGTTGTTTAATTTCCCCTAATTTCTCCTCTTGCTGTTTTAATCCGGCTTGGGTTTGGGCAATTTGAGTGATAAGTTCTTCGGCTTTAGTGTTGAGTGCTGTTAGCTGATTTTGTTGCTCTATCTGTTGCGTGCGATATTCTTGCAAGCGCTGCTGACATTCTTGGATTTTTTCTTGCGATCGCTGTTGCTGATTTTCCAAATCTTTTAATCTTTGCTCAGCAGCCCGAAGCGCTTTTTCTCGTTCTTGTAGTTGTTGTTCGCCAGTTTTAATCGTCGCCTGAATTTGTTGCCATTCGCTTGAAGTTTGAGATTGTTCTAATTCTGCTAAAGCTTGCCGCAATTGTTGCAGTTGCGCTTCCTGCGCCGGTAATTCGGCATCGAGAGAGGCTAAGCGAGACTCAGCAGTGTGGAATTCTTGGGTATTTTTAGAAAGAAGCGATCGCCCTTGTTCCGCTTGGGCAATTAAGTTCTTAATTTCCTTTTGCAACTGTTGGCATTGCAGTTCTTGTTCCCGCCGCTTCGCCTTCGCCTCCGTCAATTCTTGACTCAGATGCTTGGTTTTTGCGGTCAGAGAATGGATAATCTCACCACAGCGATCTAAAATTCGCTCAATCTCTTGCAAGCGATTTCTTAACGCCGCTGCTTCTGCCGATTCTGCCGCGTCAGCCGTTCCAAAATGCAGCCCAGAACGTTGATTGCTACTGCCACCCGTCATCGCCCCGCTGCTCTCCAACAGTTCCCCATCGACGGTGACAATCCGGTGCTGCCCCAAGTGACGACGCGCATCACTGAGCGTTTCAAAGACAACGGTACTGCCGAAGACGTAGGCGAAGATATCCCGATATCGCGCCTCACAGTCAATCAAATTCACCGCATAGTCAATAAATCCATTGGCATAACTCAGCGCCACCGTTTGGGAAAATCGCGGCGGCTGAATTTTATTCAAGGGTAAGAACGTGATCCGCCCTGCCCGTTTCTGTTTCAGCAGTTCGATTCCCGCCGCTGCCACACCGTCATCTTCTACTACGAGATTTCCCAGACGCGCACCAGCAGCGGTTTCTAGCGCCAGCTGATAGCGGGGTTCCACGCGCCCTAGCTGGGCAACTAAACCACAAACGCCGGGTAATCCAGATTGGAGAATTACTTTGGTGGCGAAAGTGCCTTGGGCTTCTTGCTCGGCTTGGGCTTGCGCTTCGAGTTTATCCAGTTGGCGCTGTTTGTCTCGTTGCTCTTGTAGCAGTCGCTTCTGAGTCTCTTGCTGGATTTGCAGTTCGTGTTCGGCTGCTGCGAGAGATTGGGCTAAAGATTGGATTTCTTGGGCATAATCATTGAGTTGGATTTCAAAATCAGCCAAACGGGACTGTTTTGTGGTAATTTCTGGCTCGATTGTTTGTAAAAGCTGGCTTTGCTCCTCGATTTGCCGCCCCAAGTTGGCATAACGCTCTCTCAATTGCGCTTGCTCTGTCCGTTGCGGTTCGACCGTTTGCAGTAAAGTTTCGATTTGGCGGTTTACCAGGGTTTGTTGCTGCACCCAAGCTTCTGAGGCGGCAGCGATCGCACTGGCGGCTTCCCGTCTTTCCTCTAACACTTGCTGCGCTTCATCCCGTGCGGCACGTAGAGAAAAGAGCGATCGCGTCTCTACATCGTGTTTCTCCTCAGTCAGATGTTGCAGTGTTTGCTGGTGTTGTTGAAGACTTCGCTCCTCGTGTTCTATATTCGCTGTCGTCGTCCCAAGGGCTATTTCTAACTCGCGCTGCTGGCGTTGAGCCGCACGCCGTTCCGCTTCCTGAGTCGCGAGAACCGATTGCAAAGCCAGAAGTTCTTCTTCCCCCAGCGCTTTCACTTGGATATTCAGTTGGTCGAGTTCTGCCGTGGCTTGCTGGATTTGAGCATACAGGGCAGTTAGTTGGGTGGTTAACTCAACGGAAGTGCGATCGCCTGCGGCGATTTGCTCTTTGAGGCGTTGCTCTTGTTGTTGAAGACTGCGCCATTTTAGAACAACTTCCCACTGTTCTTTCTGCTGAAGTTCGGCGCGAAGTTTTTGGTATTTTTCAGCTTTGATGCGATCTTGAGATAAGCGATCGCGTTGGGCAACCAGTTCCGCCTCGACAATCCGACAGCTATCTTCCCGCTCTTTAACCGAATCTAGCGTGTTCTTCGCCTGCACAATTTTTCGGTCAAAGGTCGCCACACCAGCCAATTCATCAATAATTTCCCGCCGTTCTCGCGGGTTCATCGAAATAATCCCGGTGACATCCCCTTGCAACACCACGTTGTAGCCTTCTGGATAAATCCGCAGGCGGTTCATTTGTTCGTGGAGTTCGGTAAGGTTGCAGGATGCGCCGTTGATGTAGTAATTCGAGGTGTACGTGCCTTGCTGAGTGACTCGCAGTTTCCGCGTCACACTCCAGTCTGAGTTATCATTTCTCCCCCCCTTTTTAAGGGGTGGCAGGGTGGGATCGTCAGGATTTTCTCCTTGCCCATTGTGCGTTTCCTCCTCCTCATCTGAGAAAGCATCCGGTACATCAGACAAATCAAACGTCACCGTCACGCTAGTTTCTACCGTGCCGCGATGGGTTTGGTTGTGATTCACCAAATCTGGCAAGCGTTCCGCCCGCATTCCCTTAGAACTGGCGAGTCCGAGGCAAAACAGCAGCGCATCGAGAATATTCGACTTCCCCGAACCATTAGGGCCAGAAACCACGGTAAACCCCGGCAGCAACGGAATTGAGGTGGTGCCGCCGAAGGATTTGAAGTTACTGAGTTCCACTCGCTTGACATAGACCATAGGTGCTGGTCAATTAGGCTGTTCGGGTAGGTACAAGTGTATCAGCGTAATGATTCTCAACAGGTTAGCACGGGGATATCGGTGGATGAAAGATTATCGCATCGCAGAGGCACAGAGGAGGAGAGGGATAGAATAGCGACGAATTTATTTGTGTGAGTATAGTGCGATTATGCCCAGATTGAGGTTGCGATCGCACTATATCTGTATCTGTATCTGCAAATATGCCAACACTTAACCTGCTTAATCTGCTGCTTTTGTTAATTTGTGTATTGCTTAGTACGATTGTGGCGCTTCTGCCAAGTGCATTTGACAAACAAAAATCATTACCTGGAAGGTGCTTTATTTTTGGGCTATTGGCAGTCTGTGGATTTCTAGCTTTCAGCGGCACGGGACTAATCACTACAGAACAGGCAAAGCAAAACGCCGACTGGATTCAGAAGCTTCGCTGGACTTTGGGGATTGGGTACGCCGTTGCACTGCCAACAATGGTCTATTTGCTTGTCAACAGGCAAAGTAAAAACAACAAGATATCCAGCGATACGCCAGACGTACATTCACAGCGATGGCGGCAGGAATTGCTGGCAATTATGCTAACTGATGTAAGAGTGCGGATGGAAGACTCTCTGCATGATGATGAGTTGATTCCGCTACTGATGGAAGACAGACGGGAAGAGGTGGGACGACTTCCAGAAGTAACGGTGAATGCTAAACCGTCTCCTGATTGGTGGGAGATGCTACGGAAATTTACACGAGTAACCGCCGAATCTGAACCGGGCAAAAAAATTATAGATGTCTTTGAGCAAGATGATATTGCTGGCAGATTGCTAATTTTAGGTGCGCCCGGATCTGGCAAAACCACGATGCTGTTGGAACTAGCGCAAGACTTGATTTTAGCTGCCCAACAGCAGCCAGAAAAGCCAATCCCGGTAATCTTTGAACTTTCTAGCTGGAAAGATGATCGGCAACCTATTTCTGACTGGCTGGTTGCCGATCTCAAGTTTCGCAATAATATCCCAGAGGCAATTACTCGTGAGTGGTTGGAAACAGGTAAATTGTTGCCCCTGTTGGATGGTTTGGATGAATTACAAAGCCGCCAGGGACAATGTATTGAAAGAATTAATGAGTTTCTGCAAACAACTTCTCGCCTATCTCAAATTGTCGTCTGCTGTCGTGACGAAGAGTATAAAACAGGTGAGGAAATTTTGACACTGCGGGGAGCAGTTTGTCTAAAGCCACTCGAAGAAAAGCAGATAAAAGGCTATTTGCAACGGTTAAATTGCGGACATCTCTGGCATGGTATCCAGAACGATCCAGATGGTTTGCTGGCGTTAGCAAAGATGCCGCTGCTGTTGCATCTCATTCCGGTAGCTTATCCAAATGGTCTAGAAAGCAAAGCTGAACGCTTCAACTCTCCGGCTGAACTCGAAGCATACCAGGAGAAATGCCGAAAAGACTTGTTTGATGCTTATATCAAACGCCGCTTAGAACTGCCTCACGACTGTCAAGGATATGAACCGAAGGATAGTAAACGCTGGTTGATTTGGCTGGCTAAAACTCTTAAGAAGCAGAAGCAGACAGAGTTTTTTATTGAAAAAATGCAGCCAAGTCTTTTAGACACCACTCAAGAAAAATTACTTTATGGGTTGATTATTGGGTTGATTCTTGGGCTGGTTACTGGGCTGATTTTTGGAGTAACCTTTGAGCCGCTTTTTGGGCTTATTACTGGGCTGGCAAATGGAATAGCTGGATTGATTATTGGGCTATTTTTAAATGGCATAAAACTTAGAGACGACTTAAAAATTACTTGGGAGAGAACTCAAAATGGGCTAGTTTTTGGGCGGCTTAGTGGGCTTTCTGGGTTGAGTTTTGGACTGGGTTATGGGCAAAGTGACGCGCTGTTTTTCGGGCTATTTTTTGGGTTAATTGGGCTAATTCTTGGGATATTTTTTAGGCTAATTGAAGAGAAAATAAAATATCGAAATGAACCAAATGAAGGAATTAAAAATTCAGCCAAAAATACTATAATTATTAGTTGGATTATGTTGCCTGCGGGAATGCTACTTTATGCATTCCCGTTGGTAGCTATAAAGAAGCCAGTTGAGCCTATCAGTACAGTAATTCCTGGGCTTGGTTTCGCGCTATTTTTTGGCATCCTCTGTGCTGGTTTACCTGTGATTCAACACTTTGCTTTGCGCCTAATCTTGTGGAAGAGCGGGGCGATTCCCTGGAATTATGCCCGTTTTCTCAGCTATGTAAATGAGCGTAGGTTGATTAAACAAGTCGGTGGACGCTATCGCTTCATTCACGACTTACTCCGCGAATATTTCGCCAAAATGTAACTGTATATAGCAACCCCATTTGAGTAGTGAGATGCCAACTCTTCAGATCCCCGACTTCTTGAAGAAGTCGGGGATCTTGCCTTCACGAATTATTTAGGATTACTATCTGCCTCAGAGTAACAGTAGTTGTAAGAAGTGAGAGCGCAGCTTCGCCTCAAACTGCGTCCTACACATCTTCATCTCCTCTTCAACTGAGCGCGATCGCTCCCAGCTATGATGCTTGTATAGAATCACCAGCAACCAGTAACAGCGTAAACTGAGATGACACCGACGCTCTTAAATAACCGCTATCGCATCATTCGGGCGTTGGGAACAGGTGGGTTTGGCGAAACCTTTTTGGCAGAAGACACCTATATGCCTTCCCGTCGTATTTGTGTCATCAAGCAACTGAAACCTGTATCCAATAACCCCCAAGTTTATCAACTCGTTCAAGAGCGATTTCAGCGAGAAGCAGCTATCTTAGAGCAACTGGGTGAAGGGAACGAACAAATTCCTCGGTTGCACGCTTATTTTGAAGAAAAAGGGCAGTTTTACTTAGTTCAGGAATGGATTGAAGGTTTCACCCTGAGTCAAAAATTGCAACAGCAGGGACTTCTGGGCGAAGATTTAGTCAAGGAAATGCTAGCAAGTCTCTTGCCAGTTTTGGATTATATCCACACCAAAGGAGTTATCCACCGAGATATCAAACCGAGCAATATTATTCTGCGACAACAGGATGACAAGCCTGTTTTAATCGATTTTGGCATCGCTAAGGAAATCATTGACAGGACGGTAGACGCCCAAAGCGATATCAGTCAATCAATTGCTGTCGGGACGCTGGGTTATATGCCCCCAGAACAAGCAGCGGGTAAACCTGTCTACGCAAGCGATATTTATAGTCTAGGATTGACTGCGATTTATCTGCTGACAGGTAAACGTCCTCAAGACTTCCATATCAATCCTCAGACGGGCGAGATGATGTGGGATGCAGACGCCCTAGGATTTAGCCCGAATTTAGTAGAGGTTTTGGATAAGGCAGTGCGATGCCATTCGAGCGATCGCTATCCAGATGCCAAAACCATGCTATCAGCTTTGCAACCTCACGACCAAGCCTTGCCGCACGCCCAAAAGCTTTCCATATCTGATGTAAATACGATTAACTTTGCAGAGATACCAACCTCACCCCTTCCATCTGTTAGACAAGAGAAATCAGAACCTAGAATTCCCCACAGCCGTCAGGAGTATCGCCATCGCCAGATATTGATCAATAAGGTCAAAAATTACTGGATAAAAGGCGTTCTTGAAACTTCCTTACATGGCAAAGCGCTAATAGAACTCGGCTTAGAAAAACGCTTGGATGCAATCGATAGACCTTGGGGGATTGTCTGGGAAACTGCCGACCAACCCAGACAAACTTTATCTAAAAATACTAGAGTCATCGACCTTTTCAATCAAATGGGAGAAGGGCGAACTTTATTAATATTAGGCGAACCGGGGGCAGGAAAAACAACAACCCTTCTAGAACTCGCCCGCGATCTGATTAATCTTGCCGAAAAAGATGTCAATCAGCCAATTTCCGTAGTATTTAATCTTTCTGCCTGGACAAATGCCAAAGAAAAAATTGCTGACTGGCTGATTCGGGAACTCAATACTAAATATCAAGTTTCTAAAGAAATTGGGAAGAATTGGATTAAGGAGCAACAACTACTACTGTTACTAGATGGCTTAGATGAAGTCAGTGCCGAACGGCGGGAGTATTGTGTTGAAGCAATTAATCAATTTAGCCAGGAATACGGGCAAACTGAAATTGTTGTTTGTAGCCGCATCAAAGATTATGAATTGTTATCAAACCGCCTCCGATTTCAAGGCGCAGTTTTTATCCAACCCCTAACTTTAGAACAAATTTATCAATATCTAAAAAGTACGGGAACAGAACTAGCAGCACTCAACACCGCACTGCAAGCAGATACGACACTGCAAGAATTAGCCAAATCCCCGCTAATACTCAGTATTATGACCCTCGCTTACCAAGGAATGTCAATTACTGACTTACCCGGTCTAAATTTAGAAGAACGCCGCCAACATTTATTTGATAAATATATTCAAAGAATGTTTGAGCGCAGAAGTGGGAATACTCAGTATTCAAAAGAACAAGCAATTCACTGGCTCAGTTGGCTGGCACAAAGGTTAGTTGAAAAGTCACAAACGGTATTTTTAATTGAACGGATTCAGCCTAGTTGGTTGCCAACAAACGGGCAAAGAAGAATGTATGCTGTTACCAATGGTTTGCTGATTGGACTGAGTGCAGCATTGGGGGCTGGCATAATTTCTGGGCACGCGGCGGGGCTGCAAGTTGGACTAATTGTTGGACTCATTAGTGGACTATGTGGTTTTCTGGGTGCAGGGTTAATTTTTGGAGTGATTAGTAATCAAATCAACCCAGTTGAAACCCTGAAATGGTCAAGTGCAAAAGCAAAAGATAACCTAAAATCTGGGCTAGTTGTTGGGCTGATTGCTGGGGTAATCTTGGGACTAAGTAGTGGGCTAGTTTCTGGATTAGTGTTTAATCTCCAATCAGGGTTAACTGATACTTTAATTTCTGGGCTAAGGGGTGGTCTGGGTGCGTGGCTAATTTTTATATTGATGCGTGGGTTGATGGGGCCAGGAATCGCAACCAGTACAGTTCCGAATCAAGGAATTTGGCAGTCAGCAAGAAATGCAACATTCTTTGCAATTGTAGGAATTCTGGGGTTAGAAATCATTGCTGGATTGATGGGGATTCCTCTCTTTTGGGGACTAATTATTGGGTTATTTTTCGGAATGTTTGCAGCAGGTGAAGCTTGCGTGAAACACTTTGCTTTACGAGTTATTCTTTATTGCAACGGTTACATACCTTGGAACTATGCGCGTTTTCTAGACTGGGCAACTGAGCGCATTTTGTTACAAAAAGTGGGCGGCGGTTATATTTTTGTTCACCGATTGTTGTTAGAGCATTTTGCTCATAAATCTAACACTCTTAAATAACTTGTACAACCGATATCCCAGACTTCTTAAAGAAGTCCGGGATCTGAACTGCTGGCGTTGTTTTTCGTTGTTAAAAGCTTAATTATAAAATGATTAATTTAAATCATTTATATCTTGACTTCGTAAATAGCGATCGCTTCATCTTTCCCCTTCACTTTCACTGACTTATCTACCAATCCTAAGGAGAATGATTCTCGATGGTACAAACTATTCACTACTGATTCTGTCACCAAGATATTACAGTTATATTGCTTCGTTAAACCCTCAAGGCGAGAAGCTAAATTCACTGCATCGCCAACCACTGTAGAGTCAATACGGGAAGTAAATCCCACGGTACCCATCACTACCTCACCGCGATGGATACCGATCCCGATAGCGATCGCTGGTAAACCTTTTTGCATCCGCGCCTCATTGAAGCGGGAAAGCGTCTGTTGCATCAAAATTGCCGCACGCACAGCGGAATCAGTTCCTTCATCATCGAACAATGCCATGATTGCATCGCCAATATATTTGTCAATAAAGCCACCACTCTCTTCAATCGGCAATCCCATACATTCCAAAAAGTCATTCAAAAACGAAAATGTTTGCTGTGGCGTCATTTGTTCCGCCATTGAGCTGTAACCTCGGATATCGCAAAACAAAATCGTCATCGTTCGCGTTGCCGATACACCCACTTGAATGTTTTCAATTCCCTCTGGTGCAATAACTGCAAGAAATTTGTCCGGTACGAAATGTTCAAACGATTTCAAAGTTTTCTGTAACTTACTAAACGATGTCTGCAATGCGACTGACATCTCGTTAAAAGACTTTGCTAAAGCACCAATTTCATCAGACAAGTTAATTTCCGCACGATGATGCAAATCCCCAGCAGCAATTCTGGCAGCACTCACCTGCAAACGCTGCACTGGATCGCTCAACCGCTTTGCCAAAATATACGCATACACTAAACCAACGAAAAGTCCCACCGTACCCACCAGCAACGCCTGATTTACCGCATAGACAACAGCGCGGTTAATTTGTCGTAGCGACATCCCAATCCGCAACGTGCCGATTTTTTCACCAGATACCATTTGGACATCCGAACTTACCTCTATAATTCGTTCGCCACGCTTCGCGCGTATGCTCTCCAAAAACTTGATATCCCGCAAAGCAAATGTTTCTACAGCAGAAGACTTTTGCGATAAATCTAGGGCGGCATTCGTCACTTTTACTGGCACAATATCTGGAATGTACTGGTTTTGGAAATCGCTAGGAGACGACGCGAGGATCTGATTTTTTTTCCGAACATCAGAGACGAGAATGTATAGGAAATCCTGATTTTCTTTCATCAGCAAATCCAGATCCACGCGGATTTGACTCCAGTTATCTTCAGAAAGTTCGTTCGCTAAGGCATAAGCTGATAGCTTGACTAAGGACTTTGCTTGACTCTTCTGCTGCTGGCGGTAGAGGTTACTCTCGGTCTCTGCCCAAACCCAAACGATTGAGCCAACTAGCGTGACTATCAACAGCGTTGTCGCAGTCATAATCTGGGTGCGGATTGAGTGGAAAGCAAACACTTTCATGGTGCTTCAGCGCTCGTGATTCTCATTTTTATTACATCCCACTAGCGTCATCTAGCATCCGGTTTAAGTTTTAAAATTGGTAGGTCAGTTTGAGACACTGATATTCTTGGTGTCTGATGACTGTTAATAAGTTATTCTTTCTAGACTCAAGTAGGTTCGCTCTCTAAGTTAGTCTTCTTTTTGGGTTTATTCAACTCTTTGCACTTAGCTTGAGCCTCGTTATATGCCTCCGAATAGTTTTTCCCGCCCATCATCACATTGCCGTAATACTCATGCGGTAAAGCATCATAAACAGGTAGTGCGTCATCTTCTGGATAATCTTCCTGAGCTTCTTCTACCGCTGCAATCAGTTTTTTTATGGTTAAACGTTGTGCCGGAAAGTAGTAGAGTTCTTGAGGATTTCTATTGAAATGTGGCAGAGTTGGATCGACAATACAATTATCCAGCTCCAGCCAACCATGCTCAATTGGTTTGTATGGCTGGTCATCCCAAACTAAAAAACCTTGAACATACATACACCCTTCAGTTAACAAGGCTGCTTTATAGGCATTATCAAAAGGAGTTTTCGCTTTGCTTTTAATGCGTTTAGACAGTTCTGTTGAAAGAGTTTCATCTAATGGTTTGCTCATATAAAATCCTTAAAAACAGTTGATATCTTCTGGAAATTTGGTTGTGATAGTTGTGTATTAATTTCTATCAAAAATTGGACAAAATTTCAACCACGAATGTCACCCATCTCTGTTTGCTCAAAGAGAAAGATTTCTCTTCCCTATCTTGACACTTAGAACCAAAAGCGAGTGTCAATGGGCCACCCATTTTTGCGGGGATAGATTCTTGGTTATCGCCCCATCTAGTTGCCAGCAAAATGTCGCAGTCGCGCAGGTCGGCGGCTGCCAAGCGGACTGGATTAGAGGGGTCACGGGAAATGGGTGCCTTCCCTTGAACCACAATTTCGCCATTAACGGGCAACTGAACACCCGCGAAGGCTAAAACATCGCGCACGCGCACTCCGTGAAGTTTGACTTTGCCAGTAGGCCAGCCCATTCTATACCCAACATTGTCCGAAATTGTGACTTGGGGCAGTTTGTCAAGAGTCGCTAAATCTAGTTCGCGCTTTCCTACACGTAATCTTACGGGTTCAGTACCAATTATCATGTGGCTAACGTAAAATGCCCAAGATAATTCGTTATACTTCTGTTTCAATTCTGGGTATCGTCTATACGGAAATATTAAATAAATTGGGCCGCCTTGAGCGCGAGGAATTGGTTTGCCATTTCTGGCGATCGCTAATGTAATCGGGTAGGCAAGCAAATCCTTGACGGCAATTGTCACTTGGTAGCCATCAAAGCAGACAAAGGTAACATCCCTGACATCGGAGGCGATCGCTAACTGTTTTAAGAGGCTAGAGACACGAATGCCGTGAAAGTCAAAAATCTCTTTTGGGTTGAGTACAAAATTCGGATCTGTGGTTTTTACACGCTCGGTTGCCAATGCTTGTAGCTGTTGCCAATTCAATTGCACAGATTCCCTCTGAGCAATTTGCCCCCCAATCTCTAGATTCCATTCAGTTTCCTGTGACTCTTGGGTATTGGCTTTTACCTTCTGGGCATTGAGAGCGATCGCTTCCGTTCGCCATGTTTCCAGTTGCTTGTCTGTTAGCTGATCTGTACAAGCTCCACAAAAGATACTCGCGATCGCTAGCGGCACTAAAGCCAAATTTTTCCCTAGGTTTGGATTCAACCGCATTTAAAAGAATACTTCTTTCGATACTTGGCTGATTAGCGATCGCTCTTACAAGTGCAGCGACTTAATTCTTTTTAACACAGTTAGATCCCTTCATCCGGGAAAATACTAGGTCGGGAAAATATCTAAAACTTATCCGGGGGTTCTCACTCTTAGTGAAATATATACACTCGGAACCTCACCCCAGCCCCTCGACCTCCACGGAGAGGGGAGAATATTGATGGGAGGGAGTATTGAACCTTAGGATGCGGTATGACCGGAAGCATCACCTCCAACCCCTACCTGCTCTTTAGGGAGGCGAAAAAATAGCACCCCATCACCCAAGGAAATAGCCCCCTCTCCGCCTGCGGAGAAGGGTTGAGAGTGAGGTTCCCTCTACTTAAAACTGCCGCAAAAAGCGCAAATCGCTGCTGTACATCCGGCGCACATCATCAATTTGATGCAGTACCATCGCAAAGCGCTCAGCACCAAAGCCAGCAGCAAAGCCAGTATAAACTTCTGGGTCGTAACCTACTTTCTTGAGAACATTGGGATCGACCATCCCGCAGCCCATCACTTCTAGCCATCTCCCTTGCCACTGCACATCCACTTCCGCAGAAGGCTCAGTGAAGGGGAAATAACTCGTCCGGAAGCGAATTGGCAACTCTGCGCCGAACATCTCCTCCAAAAACACTTTAATCGTGCCCTTGAGGTCAGTGAAAGTCAGTCCTTCATCTACTGCCAAAATTTCGATCTGATGGAAGACTGCCGAATGGGTCGCATCGACGGTATCCCGACGGTAACAGCGTCCGGGTGCAACAATCCGAATCGGCGGCTCATTTTCTTCCATGTAGCGAATCTGCACCGAAGAAGTATGAGTCCGCAGCAGATTACCATCCGGCAGGTAGAAAGTATCCTGCATATCGCGGGCGGGGTGGTCGGCGGGAGTGTTCAGCGCCTCGAAGTTGTAGTAGTCTGTCTCCATTTCCGGGCCGTTGGCGACCGTGTAGCCGAGTCCGACGAAGATATCTACAACCCGGTCGATCGTGCTGTTGAGGGGGTGCTTGCGACCGAGGGGACGATAAACTCCCGGCATCGTGACATCCAGGGTTTCTGATTCTAGCTTTGCCTGGATTTGTGCTTCCTGTAAGTTTGTCCGCTTGCGATCCAAGTCTTGTTGTAGCGCTTCTTTGACTTCATTTGCTAAAGCACCAATGCGGGGGCGATCGCTTGCGTCTAATTTGCCTAAACCCCCTAGTACCTTCGAGAGCTGCCCTTTCTTGCCCAGATAGCCAACTCTGAGTTCCTCTAGGCGTTCCAGGGTATCGGCGGCAGCGATCGCTTGAGTTGCTTCCTGTTTGAGCGCGGCTAATTGAGCCTCAAGCTCGTTGAGCATCGTGGTCATTTTAGAGAGGGTCATTTTTAGTGGCAGTAAGCTTGAGTTTAGCGCGATTTTGACTCATCCATCTGCCACAAGCTGCTACAGACTGCGATGCAAATTCATCCACAATAGAGTGAACTCCTCGATAGCACCCCTTGATTGAATTGATGAAATTGCTAATCAGCAACGATGATGGCATCTTCGCTCTGGGCATTCGCACCCTCGCCAATGCTCTCGCAGAAGCCGGTCACGATGTCACCGTAGTTTGTCCCGACCGAGAACGGTCCGCCACTGGTCACGGTCTTACCCTCCACGACCCCATTCGCGCCGAAGTCGTTGACTCGATTTTTCATCCCACAGTTAAAGCTTGGTCTTGTTCGGGAACCCCCTCCGACTGCGTGAAACTGGCACTGGGTGCTTTGCTCGATGCTCCCCCGGATTTTGTCCTTTCTGGTATTAACCACGGCTCCAATCTCGGTACCGACATTCTTTACTCTGGTACAGTTTCAGCAGCAATGGAAGGCGTGATTGAAGGAATTCCCAGCATTGCTTTTAGCCTGACCAGTTACACTTTAAGAGAATTTCAACCCGCTGCCCGGTTTGCCACAATTCTGCTTTCTCAGTTATCGAAGCAGCCGCTACCAGAGGCAATGTTACTCAATGTCAATGTACCGCCTGTGAAGTGGGAAGAGATTGCTGGTGTTGCCCTCACTCGCCAAGGAATTCGCCGCTATTTTGATATCTTTCAAAAGCGAGTAGATCCTCGTGGCAAAACTTATTATTGGTTAGCAGGTGAGGCTATAGAAGAGGTAGAACAACCAGAAAATCCTCTGTTACCGAGTCACATAGAAACAGATGTTCAGGCGATTCGGAAAAACTACATTACGGTAACACCTTTGCAATACAACCTTACCTATGCCGCTGGGATAAATAGCTTGCAAGAGTGGGAGTTAAATTTCCATTTATAGCAATTCTCTAGCACGGTTTAATCCCTTCCCGGCTCCTCCCCGTTCACGCAAATGGGTTCAATATTCCCCTCTCCGTGAACGGAGAGGGGTTAGGGGTGAGGTTCCGAGTGTATATATGAAGATTAAGGAATCCTCAATCTTCAACAAAAAGCGAATTATGGCTGCACTACATTTTTCCGCTTTAACGCTCTAGCAGCACCAGCAGCAACCAATCCTAAAGCTACTGCTGTACCAGGCTCAGGCACAGGCTTTGGTGGCTTAGGCTTGGGCTTGCCAGCTAGCTCGTAACTTCCATTCTGAGTTTGAAACTTGATGGGAAAAGAATCTAAAGTAGCAGCGTAATTTACGCCGAAATTTCCGGTAATGTTGACCTTAATCGTATCAGACTTACCGCCTGATTGCAGACCATCTTTAACATCGCCACCATTGCAACCATTTGCTGCGTAGATGCAAACATCAATGTCTTTAAAGCCCCCAGGAAACTGCTGATTACTAGAATTATCAGGCGGCTTACCAGACTTACCAGATTTATTGGCCTTAACAGTTTGAACCTCAGCCTTTTGAACCTCAGCATTGTCAAAAATGCTTCCTGGTTTAATCAATGACACAGAAGTTGCATCAGGAGTTACGCTAAACCCAGTACTGAGTATCGCTGCCTGGAAATTAGCAGAGGTTGTATTAGTGATTTTGACTTCCAAAGATAGCAAATTTTGAGTAAAATCAAGCACCTTAAAGATACCTGTAGCGCTTAAATCTACTGGAGTGCTTTTACCATCCGTGTTTTTAGTACCGCTGGCAAGGAACCAGTCAACTAAAAAGGAATTACCAATATCATTTTTAGTAATACCAACATCGTATAGCTGTTGACCGGCTGGATTTCCCGCTGTACTATCGGCTCCCGTCTTTGTAGTGATTGTGAAGGCGCTAGCAGGGGAGAAGGTAGAAGATGCGGTGGCAATTCCTGCGGCAACTACAACCGAAGCGAAAATCGAAACAGAACGGCTACCAACAGCAGATAAAACAGGTAATCCGATATTTAGTTTTGAGAGGATTTTTGCCATTATATTGACTTCCTGTATTTTTGCCTGATTTATCTAACTAGCCGTAGACATTTTTATGGTGTGTAAATATATGTGTAAGTGATTTCGGTAGATAGTGTCTAGAGTACGGTAGTGGTTTTTACTGACTCTTTAAGAATATAGGGGCTTGCTTTATCAAAACTTCAAAAAGAAAATATGTAATTCTCCGCTAGAAAACAGAGCTAACGGAGAATTACGTAAGTTTTCACTTTTCGGAGAAGTTATTTTTAAGTGATCTACTCCTGTGCAACTGCATACTGAACCAGTTGACTCATGCGCTGGCGCAAGGTTTCTAAGCCGAGGCGCTGACTCGCTGAAATAAACACCGCTTGCGGAAATTCTTCCTGTGCCAGAACCAACGTATCGCCATCAACTTCGTCGATTTTATTAAACACAACCAGCACTGGGCCGGGTGTTATAGGCATTTCCGACAAGATAGTCATCACAGAACGAATCTGACTTTGCCACGCTGGATGAGATAAATCCACGACATGAAGCAGCGCGTCAGCTTCCGTCACTTCTTCTAAAGTGGCGCGAAAGGCATCTACCAAAGAAGGCGGCAACTCGTGAATAAATCCCACCGTATCTGTCAGCACAATCTGCTGAGGTTCAGCCGTCACAGCGTCAGGAATCGTTAAGCGTCGCGTGGTGGGGTCGAGAGTCGCAAATAGTTGGTCAGCCGTGTAAACTTCGGCATTTGTCAGTACATTCAATAGGGTTGACTTCCCAGCATTCGTATAGCCAACTAAAGCGAGGGAAGGAACTTCCTGATGTTGGCGCGAAAGTCGCAGCCGCGAACGGTGTGCTTGCAGCTGGTTCACTTCCTGTTGCAGTCGGGCAATGCGGCGCGCGATCGCACGGCGTTCGGTTTCCAATTTTGTTTCCCCTGGCCCTCTAGTGCCAATACCGCCGCCTAGTCGGGACATCGCTTGACCTCGACCTGTCAGGCGGGGCAGCATATATTCCAACTGAGCCAGTTCTACCTGCAACTTACCAGCACCGGATTGGGCGCGTTGGGCAAAGATATCCAAAATCACCTCAGTGCGGTCTACCACCCGGATGCCAGTTTGCACTTCCAGGTTGCGGACTTGTGCGGGTGAAAGGTCGCGGTCAAAGACGATTAGGTTCACTCCGAGAGTCTGGGCGGTGAGGGCAATTTCTTGTACTTTTCCTTCACCCACGACTGTCTGAGGATGGGGACGCGGGCGCTTCTGCTGCATTGTCTCCAATACTTGTCCGCCAGCCGTATCCACTAACCGCGCTAATTCTTGCAATCCGTCTTGGAACTGCTGGGGCGTCCTGTCACCCGTCATCAACCCGACCAGCAGCACCCGGTCGTGGTCGATGTCTACTTGTTGGGCAACAAATTCCCGTTGGAACTCGGCTTCTAGTCCATCGACCAGTTCCAGAAAGTCCTGGTTCGCCAGCACATCTAGGCTCATCGGCGGCGACAAACTCCAGGGAGTTTCGGGGTGAGGAACTAGGTGAGCAATATAAGTTTCTTTAATATAACCTGTAGCTCCGCCGCCACGACGCTCAAAACCTGTCCCAGTGAGGGATATCACCACTAGCGCATCCAGACGTTGCATTGCCATTGCAGTTAAGGCAGCTTCATTGGGTGCTTCTGGTTTCAACTGGGTGGCGATGCAGCGAATGCCGCTAAGTCGTTCTGCACCGTAGCGAGGCAATTCTAGAGGGGGAATCTGCGTTTGCCTGGGGGTTCCCACTCCTACCCGAATCACCTGTCCCCGGCGATTGATGTAAGCGCACATTGGCTGGTTAATTTCGGTGCTGATTGCTGCCAGCCTCTGGGCAAATTCTGGCGTAGTCAGACAATCGCCCGGTAGCCGTTGATGATACAGTCGCTGTAGCTGCTTCAGATGGCTGGACTTAAGACCTTGAAGATTGCCGTAGATAGTCTCGATAGGGGTTTTATGCCAGTAAACTGGCTCCTGAATTCGATAACTCTATTTTACTGACTTCATCCCTGATGAAAAGGAGCGGGCAAAGGGACTCTGGAAAGCGGCAATTACGAATGGACAATTACCCATTACCGATTACCCATTACCCATTTCTGAATAAGTTTTCGCCATAGTGGTGTCTTTGGGTTTCCCAAAGCTTTGTCGTAGCTCGCGTAAGTTTCTTTATACCGTCCCAATCCATGCAATGCTGCACCTCGGAACGTCCAAGCTTCTTTATCTTCTGGTGCAATTTCTAGCGCCTTGTCGCAGCTAGAGAGGGCTTCTTCGTAGCGGTTTAAGTGAATTAGCACAACGCCTCGAAATACCCAAGCAGCGTGGTCTGATGGTGCAAGTTCTACAGTTCGCTCGAAGCAGACCAGTGCTTCTTGATAGCGACCTAAGTTCGCTAGCGCTTCGCCTCGGTTGTACCAGATTTTGTGGTCGCTGGAGTCAACTCCCAGTGCTTGATCGATACTCGCGATCGCTTGCTCGTAGCGCCCTAATCTACGCATAGGTATTTTTACTCTAGAAACTTAGCTTCTGAATGAGTGAATCTATTGTACAAAAATGCGGTTAGTCGTCGAGGGGATGAATGGGAGCGATCGCGCTTTGCGGCGAGTAGGGATGCGACACATAGCGTTTTGCGTCGCACATTACACTTATCTACCTTTCACCAGTGACTCGGTTGCCATCAGTTTAACTTAGAAAATCAAAACTTTCGATGGCACTTTATATGCTTTCTAAGTAACTGGGTAAAACTAAATGTAACTTCTGAAAATCGTTCATCATTGATTGTTCGCTGTAATTTTTAATCCTCCTATAAACCATGAACAGTCCCACCCGTCAAGTTTATTTGTGCCCAGCAACTTATTTGCTAATTTAACCATTATTTTGTTAAGTAATCTACTGATAAAGCAAAAGAACTAGGCAATTGCACGAACTAGACGTATTAAAAAAGCTCCGATTATCCCCTTGACTAAAAATATTATCCAATCATTAGGTCGTTGAAAAGTTTCTGAGGCAACCTTATATCCAATTCCTGCCATTGCTCCCAAAATTACAAGCCTACCGAAATCTACTATTAATTGATTACGGTTATTACTTGTTGTTATTTCTCTAAATAAATTAGTTGTATCTACAATCAAAAAGTAACCAATACTTGAAAAAACTACTAAACCCACTAAATACTGCATATAAGTATATATTTTTTATGATTGCGACTCTATAACGTTCTTTATGTAAAATAATTATAAAGATAAATTTTAAAGGTTATGCCTGCGTTGATAGAGGGCGCGATCGCGCTTTAGGGTGAGTGAGGACGCGATCACTTCTATTTAATGCTCTCTTCTAATAACGTAGCACTCCGCCATTGATTGACGGCACTTTGCAACCTATCTGATAACCAATCATCATACTGAGGATAAACGGGCAATCGCGGCGCTAATTCCCAACCCGCAGGTTCTAAAATTTCTTTTAATTGATGATACTGAGGATGAGGATAATCCGGATTTACTTCATCTTTTGGGCCAATCCCTCCTAAATCTCTGGCACCGGCTTCTACACAGGCGAGTAACCAACCCGAATCTGGAACTAAATTGGGCGGGATTTGGATAGTAATATCTGGGGGGAGAATTTGACGGGCTTTGGCGATGACTTCTGGTAACTGATGGGGGTCAAAAGGTGGGGCGTCGAAGGTTTGTTGAGTGCCGGGGCTGTGGGGTTGGAGGATGACTTCTTGAATGTGATTATAGCGTTGATGGAGAAGCGCGATCGCTTCTAGGGTTTCCCACCAATCTTGCTCGGTTTCTCCAATTCCCAAAAGCAATCCAGTTGTAAAGGGAATTCGCAATTCTCCTGCCCACTCTAACTGTTGCAAACGTAATTCTGGGATTTTACTCGGAGCGTGTTTGTGAACGGTTTGCAAGAGCTGTGGTGTTAGCTGTTCTAACATTAACCCCATCGAAACATTAACCTCCTTCAGCTTTTGCATTTCCTCAAAGCTCAATGGCCCTGCATTAGTGTGAGGCAGAAATCCCATTGATAGCGCTAGTTCGCAAAGGTCATAAATGTGCTGAAACCATCCCTGACGGCGTGAGGAATGGGGATGCACTTCGCCGCTAAGGATGAGGATTTCGCAGACATTTTGAGACGCAAGCGATCGCAAGACTCTCTGGGCATCTGATAGGGTAAGCCAAGGACTTTTACCGGGATCGGTGCGAAAGTTGCAGTAACTACAGCGATTAAAACACTCGTAGGTGGGGACAACTGTGTAAGCGGGGCTGTAGGTGACAATGCGGGAAGATGACATAAATTTAGATTTTTAGCGCAACGGTACGCAAAGGTAAGCGCAAAGGAAAGACGCCATAAATGGGCATTTCGACAACTTTGCGAACTTCTGTTGCTCTTTGCGTTGAGAAACATTACTACAATTCATGTGTTGGTACTGCTACTCCCAGCCATGACTCTGACTCAAGTTTGGGGCGCTCTCCTCATTTTTATTGTCTGTCCTCTCTTGGGCGGATTGCCTCTCATTGCTTGGATTGTTCGCGCCCTGACTGGGCGGCGACTGGCAAGACTTGGCACGGGCAATGTGTCCGTCTCTGCTGCTTTCTACCACGGGGGACGCCTTGCGGGTATTTTGGCGGTGCTGTCGGAAGCTTCTAAGGGGATTGCTGCCGTTTTATTGGCGCGGAGTTTCTTTCCGACGAACCCCGAATGGGAGTTAATCGCGCTGATTGCGCTGGTGCTGGGGCGTTATTGGATGGGGCGGGGCGCTGGCACAACGAATGTTGTGTGGGGGATTGCGGTTCATGCTCCGCTGGTGGCAGTCTTAGTATTTGTAATTGGGGGAGTTAGTTTTACACTGGTGCGGGAGAGGAAACAGGGGCGCATTTTGGTTTTAATTTTGTTGCCCGTATTCATGGCGCTATTGCCCAATCACTCAACAGCGCAAGTTGTCGCCGCGATCGCTCTTAGTGGGATCATTGCCTGGATTTATCAGAAAATCCCCGATGATTTAAACCTTCCATCCGAACAAGCTCAAACTGGGAATAAAGCTGTGTTTCGTTTTTTCCGAGGTGATAAAGCGATTGTTTCTCTCGATCAAGCGCTAGAAGCCAGCAAGGTTGGACAAAAAGCCGCAACGTTATCTCATCTGAAACGCTGGGGTTATCCGGTGCCGATGGGCTGGGTGCTGACGCCTGGAGACGATCCAGGGGTGATGATTGAGTTTCTCCAAGTTTCCGAACAACAACCCCTCGCGGTGCGTTCTTCTGCTGTGGGGGAAGACTCGGAACAGTCTTCGGCGGCGGGACAGTACGCGACGATTTTGAATGTTACGAGTGCAGAAGCGTTGGAGGAGGCGATTACTCGCGTTCTTGCTTCTTACGATAACCCGGCAGCAAAGACTTATCGGCGCGATCGCAATTTGCCAGAAGCTTCAATGTCGGTGTTGATTCAAACACAAGTCCGGGGCGTCTTTTCTGGCGTTGCTTTTAGCCGAGATCCGATTGCCCAGCAAGGTAATGCAGTCGTGATTGAGGCATTACCAGGAGACGCGGTGCGGATTGTATCTGGGCAAGTGACGCCAGAGCAATATCGCGTGTTTGTGGACGATCTCCAGGCACAGGATGTCGCGTCTTTACCCGTGGAAGGTAGCGGCGATGTCCCTCCGGCGTTGATTCAGCAAGTCGCTTACTTAGCGCGGCAGTTAGAAAGTCAGTATCACGGCATTCCCCAAGATGTTGAATGGAGTTACGACGGGCAAACCCTGTGGTTGTTGCAATCGCGGACAATTACTACTCTGCAACCTATCTGGACGCGCAAGATTGCCGCTGAGGTGATTCCGGGGTTAATTCGTCCGCTGACGTGGTCGATTAATCGTCCTCTGACTTGCGGTGTTTGGGGAGAGATTTTTACTTTAGTTTTAGGCAAAGAAGCCGCTGGGTTAGATTTTAATGAAATGGCGACGTTGCACGCCTCTCGCGCCTACTTTAATGCAACCTTGTTGGGACAAACTTTCCGTCGTATGGGTTTACCGGCAGAAAGTTTAGAGTTTTTAACCAGAGGTGCTAAGTTCTCAAAACCCCCTCTGGCTTCTACGCTGCGAAACGTGCCGGGGTTACTGCGATTATGGGGGCGCGAATTGAGTTTAGAAAAGGATTTTGCACGGGATGATCGGCGTTTATTTACCCCAATTTTGGAACGGCGATCTGCTTATTTAGACGCGGGACTGGATTCTGCAAGTCAAAAGTCGGACGTGATCGCCCTTGTCTCTACCAGTCAACCTGCGGTACTGCTGGAACGGATAGATACTTTGTTAGAAGTGCTGAAACGGGCGACATATTACAGTATTCTCGCTCCGTTGAGTTTTGCGTTGCGACAAGCGCTGTTGAAAGCCAAGGATTCACAATTAGATAACAGCCAAACTCCGGAAGTGGCTTCATTGCGATCGCTCGAAGATATCGCACTAGATGCTCGGAAGTTACTTCCTCATTCGCTATCATCTCCTGAAAATTCATCCTCTTTCTTTACCCTGCTGGCTGAAATGCCAGATGGGCAAAGTATTCTAGAACAGTTCGAGCGATGGCTCGATCGTTATGGCTACTTGAGCGATGTGGCAACCGATATCGCAGTACCTACTTGGAAGGAAGATCCTCATGCGGTTCGGGAATTGTTGACGCAGTTTTTTGGGGAAACTGAACATAGGCAAAGAGAACTCAAAGAAAAGCCGGGATGGAAGGTTGATTTCGTGCAGCGACGGCTCAATTTGAAGGGTAAGGTTACAGATATCTATAGTCGTTTATTGGCAGAAGTGCGTTGGAATTTTGTAGCGTTAGAAAAGCTTTGGTTGAACTCAGGTTTACTATCTCAGTCAGGAGATATTTTCTTCTTAGAATTTCATGAAATTAGGCAAATCATTCAACAATCTGACCAACAATTAATCGACCGATTACCGCAGTTGGTGAAACAAAGGCGATCTCAACTGGAACAAGATAGTCAGATGGCGAGTGCGTCGCCTTTAGTCTACGGTAATGCGCCACCTTCTACATATTTCAACACCGCCAACCGGCAAATCAGTCAAAAGCAATTGCAAGGCATTGGTGCCAGTCCAGGGCAAGTAGAAGGGAAAGTCAAAGTTCTCCGCAGTTTACAAGCAATTCCAGATATTGACCGCGACACTATTTTAGTCGTGCCTTACACGGATTCTGGTTGGGCGGCGCTGCTGTCTCGCGTGGGTGGGTTAATTGCAGAAGTGGGAGGGCGTCTTTCTCACGGTGCGATTGTTGCCCGCGAGTATGGCATCCCAGCGGTGATGGACATCCACAATGCCACTCAGTTATTACAAGATGGTCAGCGAGTACGAATTGATGGTCAGCAGGGAACGGTGGAAATTTTGTGAGTTATAAGAACAATAGTCGTGAAAATTTATTGTTGAAAAATTCAGTATGGTTAACTTCGGTATCAACTCAGCCAGCATTCTTGGGATTGTACTAATACTGTTTGGCCTATTACTTATATCTTTAGAGCAATTCCAGATATTGACCGCGACACTATTTTAGTCGTGCCTTACACGGATTCTGGTTGGGCGGCGCTGCTGTCTCGCGTGGGTGGGTTAATTGCAGAAGTGGGAGGGCGTCTTTCTCACGGTGCGATTGTTGCCCGCGAGTATGGCATCCCAGCGGTGATGGACATCCACAATGCCACTCAGTTATTACAAGATGGTCAGCGAGTACGAATTGATGGTCAGCAGGGAACGGTGGAAATTTTGTGAGTTATAAGAACAATAGTCGTGAAAATTTATTGTTGAAAAATTCAGTATGGTTAACTTCGGTATCAACTCAGCCAGCATTCTTGGGATTGTACTAATACTGTTTGGCCTATTACTTATATCTTTAGGGTTATTGCTTCGCAGACCTTTTCGAGTTGAAAATCTAATTCAAGATAGTGTTCTGGCTTCAGTTTATTTACTGTGCGGATTGATTTTGTTTTTTCAGGGATGGCGACTCGATCCAATTTTACAGTTTGGTCAAATTCTACTAACTGTTTCCAGTATGTATTTGATTGCCAAAGATATATTCCGCCGTTCTTTAACTTCTAGAGGGTAAATTCATCTTTTATGAACAATCGCGCCAAATTCACTCTAGCCATCATCCTGGGTTTTTCGTTTTCTGGCATCCAAACATTGTGCTTAGACCAACACCGCTTTGCTAGCGCTCAAGCAAATGCAACGAACTGTCCTTCTTTTGCAGGAAAATGGTTAGTTCGAGTTAAAAATTCTAATCGAACTGTTCTGCAACGGATAACTAGAGAATACCCAAGTATCCAAGTTCGCTCTTGTTACTGGAGAGACACGAATAATCGAGTCGATGGCATCCAAGTTGGCCCATTTCCGACTCCGCAATCAGCAGGGTTATTTTACCAGAAGCTCACTGCTTCTAGAGTTCGTTCGACCGATGTAACCATTGTTCCTCCTAAACAAGTTCCAATCGTTAGACCGAGGAATCGGTAGATATAATTCTTTCAAAACAGACTTAGCTGGGTAGGCGGTACCTCAATCCCATTCCAGGGAAGGGGTGGAACGGGTGCGTTATGTTGTTCCAGCAACTGCTGAAAGTGACGGGCATTTCCGGGCGATCGCTCTTCTAGAGGACAATGGACAAAGAAGTAAATCTTTGTCCCCTGACGCAACCACCCATCTAGCAAACTCACCCACTCTTCCATAAAAGGCTGATTCACCGACTGCTCTGGATGGCTGATAAACCGGATTAAGCTAAAGGAAGCCGTGACAATCGGTTGCACAGGCACGTTGGGTTTTCGCGATTCTGGACACTCTTGAGAATTCGCCGATCCCGTGTAAACAGGGCGAGTATCCAGCAGTACCCGTCCCACACCCAACTGCTGCAAAAGCGCCGTCAGATGGCTGCTGTGGGGTTCTTTGAACCAGTCGGAATGACGAACTTCTAGCGCTAAAGGCGCTTCATTGCGAGGCCATGCTTCCAAAAAAGCGGTTAAGTCATCCAAATATGCCGGGGGATAGTTAGGCGGTAATTGGGCAAAAATGGGGCCAAGGCGACTCTCCTGAGGAGACGCTGCATTAACGCCTAAACCTTGCATCTGTTCTAAAAACTTTAATGCCTCTGGAATCGACGGTTGTAGCAAGCCATTGTGTGTCACATTCCGAGGCAACTTCAGGCAAAATTTAAACCCTGGTGGTGTTTCTTGTGCCCAACGCGCTACAGTATCGGCGTCAGGTACGGCATAGAAAGTCGTATTGCCTTCAACGGTCGTGAAACGCTGACTGTATAGGCGCAGAAAATCTTTGGAACGGCTTCCAGCCGGAAAAAGGTCGCCTATCCAGCCTTTATAACCCCAAACTGCACATCCCAGAAGAAAGCTCATATCTTTAAGTTTCTTTACAATATTAAGGTGTGCTTGTTCTCCTCATGTGAGGAATCCGTTAATTGAGAACCACCTATGTCCTCTTCTAAGACTCCGTTCCCCGAATCGCTTGAAGCCTCTACTCCACCTCAATCTTCTTCACCATCATGGCAAATAGAGTTGCTGTATGACGGTGAATGTCCCTTGTGCGTGCGAGAAGTCAATTTTTTGAGGAGACGGGATGCGGGTCGAGGTTTGGTGGCGTTTGTGGACATCGCAGGCGATCGCTATACCCCAGAAGCGCATGGCGGTGTTGACTTTGAAACGGCGATGGGGCGAATTCATGCCGTGCTTCCTGATGGCACAGTCGTCAAGAATGTGGAAGTCTTCCGCCGCGTCTATGAAATCTTGGGGATGGGGTGGATCTATGCGGTGACTAAATTGCCGATTATCGGTTCTATTGCGGATACGCTGTATGAAATTTGGGCTGATTGGCGACTCGCTCTGACTGGACGACCCGATTTAGCCATGATTGTTAGCAAGCGCCAGAAGCACATTGAGTGCGAGACGCAGGGGCGCTGTCGGCTAAATGACGATAATCAACCTTAGTCAATCAGAATAACCCAACTAAAGGAAGTTAACTGCACAAATAGGTCAAGCTAACCTAAAACTAGACTACTTTCGCTAGTAGGGAAAAAAATGCAAGACTCAGCATATATTATCTTCATTGTCTTTGCTTGTATCTGGATATTAATGGGAGCCGCTGCTGTGATTGCACTCCTCAAATCCGAGAATCAAGAGCTTCGGTTTGGCAAATGGGGACTGATAGTAGCTCTCCCGATCGTTATCCCGTTTATCCTGGCTCTGCTCTATCAAGTAGCAAGACCGTTTATTCTGAAATACCTTTTTTGAAAATTTGGGCTAAATCCTAACATTAATCTTGTGTTAGCTGGAAAAGTTGGGTGGAAATGAATAAGCGATCGCTAACAATCGCATTGAGGGCGAGACGCAGGGGCACTATTGACTAAATGATAAGGAAGATCGACCTCAATTAAAATAAGACTACTGGATCAAAATCTGAATTAGAATAAAAAGCTTTTTAGGATAATCAAGATTGACTGCCTGAATACTTACCCAGCATTAAAAAATTGCTTTGCAGTCACATTGAGTTCTGGAAACACCACCGACTCAACCCTTTCATTCTCTCGAAACAGCTTAATTTGATACTCACCATCTACTAACTGATAAATCGATAAAGTAGGCTGTTTAGGTGAACCAATATAACGGCTACCACCTAAACCCAAATAATCTACAATCCAATATTCACCAATGCCTAAGGCTTCATAGTCAATCATTTTGTGGGCATAATCATCGCGCCAATTTGTGCTGACAACTTCAACAACTAATTTTACAGAATCTCCCCTAGTAATAACTGACTCTTTTTCCCAGCGAGGCTCATTGGCTTCTACGAGTTGCTTATCTAATACAACCACATCTGGATCGTAGCCAAAGTTATCGCTAAATTTAATTGTACATTCCTTGGGAATAAAGTAAGGAAGTTGTAATCGCCTGATTTCTAAACCAAATTCGAGCGACTGAAAACCTGCGATCGCTGAATGTTTACCCGTTGGATTTGGCATTTCAACAATCACTCCGTTATGTAATTCATAGCGTCCGTTTTCGGGTTTCCATTCTAGAAACTCATCAAAATTTATTAACTTGGATATCGCTTGAGTCATGGTGAAGTCTCCAATACTCTACATTACCTTGATAGGATTCGATTCAATGCCTATACCTCGATACTAAGGGGAGCCGAAGCTCTTGCTCGCACTACTCAAATCGATAATCAAGAACTTCAATTTGGCAAATGGGGACTGATCGTGACTCTCCCGCTCGTTATCCCGTTCATCCTGGCTCTGCTCTATCAAGTAGCAAGCCATTTATTTTGAAATAGCTTTTTTGAAAATTTGGGATAATTTATAATATCAATCTTTTCTTAACTGAGAAAGTTGGGAAGGAATGAACAAGTGATCGCATTTTAAAACCCTATGTCCATAGGTTCTTCGTTACACATAATCGGTAATTCTTCTGAATCTACTGAAAGCTTACCACCGCAGACAGGACAATCATATAGCCATTTACCAGAATTGGGATTAGATTGTTTGTGAAAACTATCTTTGAATTTAAGAAGGCGATGATGGTTTCCTTGGCAGTGAGATACAACCCAAAAATCAGCACATTGTTTACAAGAACAGTAGAGTGCAGTTCTTCCCACATTGGGGTTGCCAGCTAAGACAGACTGAATAAGTTTTTTTTCTTCTATTCTCTTAGGTAGCCAGCTAGTCCGAACTTCAGTTCCATACTCAAGCTTATGTCCACAGGCAATGCAGACTGTTTTTAGGGAAGCGTGATATTGCAGTAAAAGCCGAATGATCTTTTTGATCTGCTTTTCTGTATCTCTTTTTGGTCTTAATGCAATTGCGCCATACTTATGACCACTATAACCAACTTTATCAGAATCAGAGCGATGCTCGCTTTTAGTAATTAAAGGATAACTTTTATAGTTTTGTCCATCTTTACCTCGTATCTCTCCTAGAGGATCTATGTCAAGATTGAGCTTTTTTTGAAGCGTCTGACTGAAAGGAACTTCCCCCCAATAATCAATTGATTCATCTGTTTGTAAAATAAAGCTAGCCGCCGAATTAAGAAGATGAAGATATTTGTCTCTTGCTACTCCAAGTACATCTCCAACGAAAGTTTCATAACCTTGGTGTTTATAGTTTTTATATTTAGCATCAAAGCAATATTGCTTAGGTTCTTCATCACCTATAGCTATCTCCATTCTTATATCTGGTTTTTTATCACGAAACGAAGTATCATACCAAAAATCAATTGTGAAACTCTGGCTATTATCAATATTCCCTTGAAGCTGAAACCTCTTATTAGTAGGAAGTTTAAGACCTTCGGGAGTGTTCTCTAACACTTCAAAAATAAAAGCCTCATTACCAGGAGGCTTCATGTTGGCATATAAAATAAATGCACTATATAACCTAACGAAGCACCAAAGCTCATATATTTCCCAAGTGGTACGGACTTGATCTTCATAAATGCACTTAAATAAATACAAAACTTTCTGAATTGGCTGAAGAACATTTCCTTTACAGTTAGAAAATTTAGTAAAGATAGAACCGTAAGCAGATGAGCCGCTTAAACGCAAAGACGGTGAGGGTAGTTCGCTGGGAGTATTAACTGTTTTTAGGAACGCCGAATCTCGTACTTGAGTTGCCCAGGTAGCACAATCCCGAAGCTGTGATATTTTGTCTTGAATGTGCTGCCTCCCTTCTTTCCTCTGCTTATTGAAGCATTGAGCTTTATTTTTAGACTGTTCTTTAAATTCCCTGAATTCTCTATCTCCTCTAGACTTCGGATTTGATTGAACAATTAGAGAATCATCAATAGTTTCTATATCTAATGATTCAAGGCTATCAGCTAGCCCATTGGCTAACTCTTTGAGATAAATATCTAGAACATAACAAATAAATTCATTTTCAGGGCATTGGGTAGATTCAACACGAGCAAATCCAAGTATTTTTTGCTTGGCTGGCTCCACTTTAGCTTTAATCAGAGATTGTGGAGAAAAGCTCGCCCTGTTTATACTAACTGGCTCTACTTGAGTAACGAAACTTTTTAAAGGGCGTTTTTTCAATACATTCCAATTATTTTTAACCACTTCTGCTAACTCCAATAAAGAAGTTGCAGTAGTTAATAAACCTTCGCCCGGATACCATTGCAGTCCAATACCTTCTATTCTGCAAGCTTCACCCTGACCTCCTTCAATCGATCTATATACACAACTTGCGGTAGAAAGTGCCAGTTGACCAATTTCTTTGATCATCTGGTCTAATTCTTGCTCAGTAACGTTGCTAGGAAATACTAAAAGTGTCGCTTCACAAAGAACACTATCTGTCTGGTCAAGTAGTAAGGCTGTTATGTACCCAGCACCCGTAACATTTTTCCTCTCCTCGAATGACATTTTTCGGGGTAATTCCCACTTATTACTGCTTCCAGCAACCTTATCCAGAAGAAACGGAGGAAACGGTTGACTTCGAGCCAGTACGACTCTGCCCTGATCTGCTCCCTGTACCCGAACACACCAGCGTTCATCGTATTGCCTTATATGCTGGATTCCATCTTCATTTTTCTCAAGTTCCCTTCCTTTACTGTCAATAAAGCAAAGTCTTGAAGAATTCATAGATTATGCCCAATAGTTAATATTCTGTCGTTGTTGGTCAGTCAGTTGTTTGTCTAAACTATCAATAATGTTCGCTGGATCATGTTTTTGATAGTATTCGAGCTGTTCTAACCACTCTCTAAATACAAGTTCTGTATCTTTGTTTCTAAAGAAGTAAACTCTAGGGATTACTTTAGTAAATAAGAAGTGAGCAAGACACTCATCGCTTGAAAGCCCCAGGATATGTGCAGCAGCGCTAAAAACTTTATAATCTCCTTTAGCTCTGTATCCTAGAGGTCTACCAAGTTTACCTTCACAAAAATATTTTTCATTCCATTCTTGAATAGTAGTCCACTCTGGTAGCCTATCAAAACTATCTATATTATCCTCAATGGGTTTTATGATGTCTAATATTCGCTTTTTCAAAGATTTAACCGAAATTAATCTTTGTTCGGTTTCCTGTAAATTGGAGATAGTCCCTACCTTTAGGTTAGCTGGAGGATAGGTAATTACAAATGAACGATCAATAAGTTTAGGACTCAAGTCATAGGTTGTTTCATCAGAATTTAAAGTGCCTAAGAATACCAGGTTGTTTGGAATCTTAAAAGTTGAGGCAGGATAATCTTCAAACAGTGTGTCTAATCTTTCAAGCCGTTGAATTTCCTTAAAATCCAATTTCTCCTCATGATTTCTATCTTGTAATTGTTTTCTTTCCTTTCCTAGAGCTTTCCAAATATCTCCAGAATATAAGAATAGCCCTTCCTCATCTGTATTTTCTTTACTTCGAGAGTATTCTAAAGTAGATAGTAAATCAGCACCATAGTTTTCTATTTTAGCTAGATTAAGCTCATCTAAACAAACTAGATGGAGTCTGTCTGGCTTTTTCTTAGCTTCATTAAGTGCGGTCAAAAAAGTAGCAGGACGAAAAATGTCGTTGATTGGATCGAAAAAGCCCAGTAAGTCCGAAGGATCGAGCCAAGCTGGACGAACAGGAATAATTTTAGATGTACCTCCAAGTAATCTAGCTGAATGCTTGACGATGCTAGTTTTACCGACACCTACGCTACCATTCAGGAGAATGAAACGACCTGAATATAATGCAGTTATTAATGCCAGTAAATAACTTTTTGCAATTTTTTCATTAACATACATTCCATTAAGGTTTAATATTTCTGCCCATTCTGTCCCTAAATTCTCAGGGATGGTAATTTCCTCATTTATTGCACTGCTTCTATTTTCAGATTGAGGTGGAATTTGAATTCCGTAAGGTTCTAAATAATTTAACTTAAAAGTGACTTCTTTCTCTCTTTCAGCAAGACTCTCTCGCTCTTGCTTCAGCTTTGTCAGTTCTTTTGCCAGCTCGTCACGCAGCTCATCTGCTATGTTTTTTCGGATTTCTTCAGCTAATCCATCTGCCTCTTTTTGGCTTACTTTTTTTACCTCTACCGCTTTTGGATCGCCAGGTTGCCCGTCTTTATCTGTTGCTCGTTCACCAGGTTTATGCCAACTAAATGTTACATAATCCTTATAAGGTATAAGTTCCCTATCTTCTACATCATGGGCAAAAGCAACAAACTCTTCAACTTTTGTTCCGTCTGTCAATGGAAGATTAGTAAATAAGGGCTTTATCTTGTAGTGTCCTATACCAAATTTTTTAATGATTTTTCCAGGAAGTCTCTCAGTTAGAAGTTGAAAAATTAACGGATTAGTCTTGAAAGGTTCATCTTGGCTAACTGTCATACGATTATCTGTTCCCTCAGCAAGCTTCGACATATTCACATAGAGTAGTTGGTTCGGGAATGGGTAAACCCTCTTCTCGCAAACCATCCAAATGAAACGCGATCGCTTCTTTTATCTGCTGTTCCATCTCTTCAAGAGTTGCGCCTGTTGCCACACATCCCGGTAAATCTGGAACATAAGCTGAATAGTTGCTCTCTAGCTTTTCAATCACAATTGCATAGCGCATTACTCTTGTTCTCCTGTTTCCTTCTCTTCCTTGAGTTGAGCTTGCGTCATTATGCTATTTAACGTGCCAGGTGCTAGATCGTCAGACGGTTTCCCTGCAATTGTGACTAAACCGGACTTAGTTGGATGCTTGAACTGACGATGGCTACCCCTAGTTCTTGCCAGATACCAACCATCTTCTTCTATTAGCTTAATCACTTCCCGAACTTTCATGCTGAGCCTCTAGCACCATTGCACCCTTTCATCCTGCCAAAATGCGATCGCGCCAATCCAATACAGTTGACAAAATCAGTAATTTGTGGTGTTGGAATGGGACGAAAGCGATCGCATCTTCCGAGTTAGGCTCCACGAGAAGAGAATGCGATCGCCTTGAATCTGCTGCCGCCGTCTACCATACGCTTAAGGTTCTTAACCTCTACCTATAGATCCGTCTATAGTGATCTACAAGAAAAATTTATAACCAAGTGTTTACAAAGTTTAATAAAATAATTACATACAGAAATAAGTATTTTTTCCTACTGCCATGATAGCGGATCAATTTCCTTGGCTTAGCGCGATTGTCCTGTTCCCACTCGTTGCTGCACTGCTGATCCCTTTTCTGCCGGATAAAGACGGCACGCGAGTGCGCTGGTATGCACTCGGCGTGGGGATCGCAGACTTTATATTGATGTGCTACGTCTTTTGGAAGCATTACGATCCAAGCAGCGCGACTTTTCAGCTTGTAGAGAAATATGCCTGGGTGCCTCATTTAGGCTTGAACTGGGCAGTTTCCATCGATGGAGTTTCAGCCCCGCTGGTGCTTCTGGCAGGATTAGTGACAACACTCTCCATGTTTGCGGCGTGGCAAGTCAATCTCAAACCCCACCTCTTCTATTTCCTGATGCTGGTGCTGTATTCCGCACAGGTTGGGGTATTCGTCGCCCAAGACGTGCTGCTGCTGTTCATTATGTGGGAAGTCGAACTAATTCCCGTCTACCTACTCGTCTCGATTTGGGGTGGTCAGAAGCGTCAGTACGCCGCGATGAAGTTCTTGCTCTATACCGCCGCCGCTTCCATCTTTATTCTGGTCGCTGGTCTGGCAATGGCATTCTACGGTGACAATCTAACCTTTGATATGGTCGAACTCGGCTTAAAAGATTACCCGCTGGCTTTAGAACTGCTGCTTTATGCAGGATTGCTTGTTGCCTTTGGTGTCAAATTAGCTGTTTTCCCCCTGCACACCTGGCTACCGGATGCACACGGCGAGGCATCCTCTCCCGTATCAATGGTACTCGCAGGCGTATTGCTAAAGATGGGCGGATACGGGTTGATTCGCCTCAATTTAGGACTTCTGCCTGATGCACACGTTTACTTTGCACCTGTTTTAGCGATTCTGGGCGTTGTCAATATTATCTACGGAGCCTTTAACTCCTTTGCCCAGACGAATATGAAGCGTCGCCTCGCCTATTCGTCGGTTTCTCACATGGGATTTGTTCTGTTGGGGATTGCGTCCTTCACCGACTTGGGAATCAACGGCGCAATGCTGCAAATGATTTCTCACGGTTTAATTGCATCATTACTATTCTTTTTAGCCGGAGTAACTTACGATCGCACTCACACGATGTCGATGAAAGAAATGGGCGGGATTGCTCAGGCAATGCCCACTGTGTTTGCCCTGTTTACAATGGGTGTGATGGCATCAGTGGCTCTACCAGGAATGAGCGGCTTTGCTAGCGAACTATCGGTGTTTGTCGGTGTCACGACAAGCGATATCTACAGCTCAACTTTCCGCACCGTGACCGTCTTTCTAGCCGCCGTGGGTGTTATCCTGACGCCGATTTATCTGCTATCGATGCTGCGACAGGTGTTTTACAATTCTGGTGAAGTACCGACCTGCGACATTGCACCGACCTGCGACATTACGGATGTAGATTTGCAGAATCAGGGAAATCAGGAGCCGGTTTGCTTTGGTACAAACTGTAGCTTACCTATCGATGCAGCATTTATCGATGCCAGACCTCGTGAAGTGTTTATTGCTGCTTGCTTTCTGGTGCTGATTATCGGTCTTGGCGTATACCCGAATATGGGTATGCAAATGTACGATGTCAAAACTGTTGCAGTGAATGCTCAGGTTCGCCAATCTTATACCCAAATTGCAGCCATGAATCCCCAGATTTATGCGGGAGGATTTTTAGTTCCGAAGGTTGCAGAGTCGGAAGTAAAGCCTGTTTTGGGAATCGTGGAGCGCTATCCAAGGTAAGCGCCGCATGAATAATCCTTTGGTAGCCGATTGTAGGGGCGTTTTGCTCCCACCGAGAGGGTTATCAGCTACCAAGGTGTTTTTTTGGCTGCGCTTGTCGGCTCAAATGCGATCGCCTTTACCTCTGTAGTTCGTTAAAAGTGACACTAATTTGTTATTAGTGTCAAATAATGTGGCAATCGACAGCCACCTATAGCGGCACCAAAAAAAATAATGGACACAACTGGATTCGAACCAGTGACCCCCACGATGTCAACGTGGTGCTCTAACCAACTGAGCTATGCGTCCGTCCGACGATTTATAAATATAGCATAGCTTTTTATAAAAGTGCAAATAATTCTCGCTAACCAATGGAACTTAGAACTAGGCAACTAAGATGCAGAAACTCCATCGCTGTTGTCATCCGGGTCTGATAAAATAGCGAGGTTGTTCAGACAGAAATCGTCATTGAGCCAATCCATTGACATTCCTAAGCTTGATGCCTTAGCACAAGAACTGGCGACTATCCAGCAAACAGGTTCCAAACGGATTGCCCTGCTGGGGTCGCGTCACGTTCCGATCACCCATCAAAATCTCATTGAGATGATGAGCTATGCCTTGGTTTTAACCGGGAATCGACTCATCACCTCTGGTGCTACCGGAACCAATTTTGCCGCCATCCGAGGGGCGATGCGAGCCGATTCTAGCCTGCTGACTGTAATTTTGCCCCAAAGCTTAGAGCGTCAGCCACGGGAATCGCGGGAGCAGTTGGAACAGGTAATGCATTTGGTAGAAAATCCCGAAAACGACAATTTATCGCTGGCTGAAGCCAGCGCTCTATGCAATCAAGAGATAGTTTCTCGGTGTCAGCAGCTAATCTGTTTTGCGTTTCACGACAGCCACACCCTGCTCAAAACTTGTCAGGATGCGGAAGAACAACGCAAAGTGGTGACTCTGTTCTACTTTGATTAAAAAGACGCGATGCATTAAGAGCGCTACCGCTGGCGTCTCTACAATAAAGCTATGATCCCAGTACCTGCTATTCTGCTCGACTGCATTGCCGCAGCCGCTGTTCTGATTTATATCCCCTTTTTGGTGGTGGGTTACGCCCGTGTGACTGTGGGGTATGACACGGCGGCTCCGCGAGCCATGTTTGATAAGCTGCCTCCCTACGGACAACGAGCCACTTGGGCGCACCAAAACTCGTTTGAAGCATTTATGATATTTGCGGCGGCAGCCCTGATGGCTTATGTGACAGGTGTAGATTCGCCCTTGGCAGCGATCGCTGCGATCGCCTTCGTTGTTGCCCGGTCATTATACTCCGTTTTTTATATTCTCAATGTCCCAATCGCGCGATCGCTAATGTTCGGCATCGGTACCCTGAGCAGTAGCACCTTATTTGTCCTCAGCCTACTTTCTGCCAATAGCAATTAGCGATTTTTCTAATATCAATTTAGCCAACCACTAACGATTCTTTATGGCTTCTACATACTCTTTTGATATTGTCAGCGATTTTGACCGGCAAGAATTGGTCAATGCCGTAGACCAAACTGAGCGGGAAATAAAAAGCCGCTTCGACCTCAAAGACACTAAAACTACCCTTGAATTAGGCGACGACGTTATTACAATTAGCACCGATAGCGAATTTACCTTGGATGCTGTTCATACCATCCTGCAAATTAAATCCGCCAAGCGCAACCTTAGCTTGAAAATCTTTGATTATGGCAAACCTGAATCAGCGGGTGGTAATCGCATTCGGCAGGAAATCAAACTGCGTAAAGGACTCAGCCAGGAAATTGCTAAACAAATCACCAAACTAATTCGGGACGAAATTAAAAAAGTGCAACCCTCAATTCAAGGTGATGCCGTGCGAGTTTCTGCTAAATCCAAAGATGACTTGCAACTGGTAATTCAACGCTTGAAGCAGGAAGATTATCCGGTTGCTTTGCAATTTAATAACTATCGCTAAACGGTTTTTAAACGCAAAGAACGCGGAGGTTTTGCAAAAATATGCAAAATTTTGGTTATTCTCTGCATTTTTGGAGTGGTTAAAACTTAAGGTGAACAGTGCCCTTGAGTTAACATCATTCTAAAAATAAAAGCCCAATTGCTTTGTGAAAATATCCCAGCAAGACAATACAGATGAAGTTATTCCTTGCTGCTCTTGGTGCAGTCATCATTGGTTACGTGCTGGGATACTCTGTCAAAATTATCCGTCAAAGTAATGAAGCCTTAGTAGAGCGCTTGGGTCGATACCATCGAACGCTGAAACCAGGTATCCACTTTATCTTGCCTTGGCTCGATACGATTGTCTATCAGAATACAACCCGCGAACAGGTTTTGAAAATTGAGCGCCAGCCAGCGATCGCAAAAGATAATGTGTCCCTGGAAGTCGATGCAATTGTGTATTGGCGCATCCTAAATTTAGAACGCACTTATTACACTGTTGAAAATATTGAGATAGCGTTAAAAAACTTGGTTATCTCTATCCTGCGCTCTGAAATTGGTCGAATTAAGCTAGAGCAAGCGGTTCATTCTAGAAGCGAAATCGCTCAAACTTTATTGCAGCAATTAAATGAGGCGGTTGCGAATTGGGGGATCAAGATTACCCGTGTCCAATAGGATATTGCTTTTTTAGAAAAATACTGGAGCCTCTGAAATTGGGAAAGCTGCTGAAATTAAGACTAGAACCTGCTAATGTCTGAGCCAGAGGAGAAATGGATAAACAACGAAAAATCGACCGCCAGCGAGAGCATCAAGCCAATGAGCGGACATTTCTGGCTTGGTTGCGTACCTCAATTGCATTGATTGGATTTGGGTTTGCTTTAGCTCGCTTTGGTTTATTTCTACAGCAACTGCAAACCGCCGTCACAGGTCAGGATAGCACTTCTCACTCGTTCATCAGTTCCCAGAGCCTTGGCATCAGTCTGGTGGTTGCTGGCATTGTCCTAATTGCCTTTGCTGCATGGCGCTACAACCAGGTTTTTTGGCAAATTGAGCGTAGCGATTATCAGGCAAATCGTCTGTTTGTCTGGATAACGGCTGGAGTGGTGATGATTTTAGGTGTCCTCAGTATCCCTGTCCTCCTCTGGCGACAGCTACCCGTTCCTCATACTCCCTCTTCTAGCAAAAGTGGTAAAGTTTATCGCCAGCTTAAGCAGCCTGCTGCCTCTTTTGCACAAACTGTAAAGCATCAAAATTTTTAGAAAAAGTGCCTTTCTTTTTATTTGCATCAAAAAAGTGAATCAAAATTATTTGAAAATCGTAAAGTTTGTTTTTGAAAGTCTAAAAAACTTTACTTTGAATTAAGGAGCTTGAAAATCAGGGTTGGCGAAATCCTGCAATTTTATTTATGTGTTTTATAATTTTAAGGGTATCAAGCTGATAACTTAATTAAGTTTTCAGCATTCAATAGATGTGATGGGATATTTAACTACGAGTTTGGATTATTTTTAAGTCGGTGATTCAAATCACATCTAGGCATACAAGAACCAGATGAGATGCGGGTTTTAAACTCTTGATTTAACGTGATTTGGTGCAGAAAAGCTTAGTTTGCATCGCTGCGAATTCTATTTGAACCGGCTCTGGTGCAAGATGTAAATTGAAGCAACAAATATTTAACAATACAGCTAAATTTCTTGGGACGGAAACGAACTTTGGCAAGGTTTATTTTTCAGTAAATGAGAACAATATTAAAAGATGTTTCGGTGAAAATACTGAGGCTTTTTGAGCGGGAATAGACTCAGATAGAATCGAGTTAACAATAAATACTTGTGAGGGTTGCGATGTCGAGAGTATTAGTCGTCGATGATGTGCCGACTGAACTAGAGATGATTTGCCGAATTTTACAAGAAGCGGGGATGGAAGTGGTGAGAGCGAGTGATGGAGAGGAAGCGATCGCTCGCATCCAGGAGAAGCCACCCGACCTCGTGATATTGGATGTGGTCATGCCACGAATGAACGGATTTGAAGTGGTGCGGGAGTTACGAGAGAACGAGGAAACCAAACACTTACCTGTCGTGTTTTGTACGCAAAAAAATACAGAGATTGATAAAGCTTGGGGAATCGAGCTGGGAGCCGATGCTTATGTAAGTAAGCCACTTGAGGCGAAACAGTTTATTAATCTGGTACGACGCCTTCTCTAAGAATTAAAAATTAAAAATTAAAAATTAATCAATAATTATAATTTTTAATTTTACATTTTTAATTGTTTATGCCTCGCCAATTCGTTCTCTTTGGTCAAGACAAGAGCCTGTTTGCAGTCGAACTAACGGCAGTCAGAGAAGTGCTGGTTTTGGGCGATCAAACCATTACCGCTGTTCCGAATACGCTTCCTTTTTTATTGGGTTTAACCAATCTGCGAGGGGAAATTCTGGCAGTAGCAGATTTTGGTCGGTTCATGGGTGCCGACCCTGTGGAAAGTCACGAAGCTCGGAGTCGGATTTTAGTCGTAGAAGCGCCCGACCCGCGCGATATCAATCTCCCATCGATGCGGATGGGATTAGCAGTTTCTCATGTCGAGGGTGTGCTATCTCTCGATCCCGATCAAATTGTCTCGGCAGCAGAGGTGAGTGAGGAACTGGCTCCTTTTTTGCGAGGCTTATATGACTGTCAGGGACGCTTACTCATGATTGTGGATGTAGAAGCGATCGCGCATTCGGATCGCTGGTAAATCATAGATTGCCGGAGCCATAAGATGGAAAGTTCATATCAGCCGATAGAGGTGCCTCAGTCTTCCGACCTCATCGGGACACTTCAATCCTTTTCTAAAAAAGCCACTATAGCAGTCATTGCAATCGGTTGTGCGGTACTACTAGGTTGGATGTTTAACATTCCCATCCTGAAAAGCATCTTGCCAGGTCTGGTAACGATGAAAGCAAACGCAGCGGTGTGTTTTATCCTCAGCGGTACATCGTTGTGGTTGTGGCACCGTTATCCCGCTGACGAGTCGAAGCGCCGCTTGGGACAATGGTTTGCCGGGATCGTTATGGTCGTCGGTTTGCTCACGCTGATGCAGTATGTTCTGGGGTGGGATTTCGGCATTGACCAACTTCTGTTCAAGGCGTCGTCAGACACCTTTGGCACTTCCTCCCCTGGTCGGATGGCTCCCAATACTGCCCTTAATTTTTTGATGTTGGGGGTGGCTCTACTGCTGTTTCTCGGCCCCTATATTAATTATCAAGCCGCTCAAATTCTTAGCTTAGCGGCATTCTCAGTCGCCTTGCTGGGGGTACTGGGCTACCTTTATGGTGTGAAATCCCTTTATGGGATTAGCTCTTACACCCAAATGGCCTTGCACGCAGCAGTGGGATTTGCGCTTCTTAGCACCGGCATTCTGTTTGCTCGTCCAGATCGAGGGGTGATGGCAGTTGTCACCAGTCAGAATGCAGGGGGTATGATGGCGAGGCGGATGTCACCGGCTGTACTTGGAATTCCGCCACTTTTAGGTTGGATAATCTTAGCCGGGTACCGGGCGAAGTCTTTGGAAACCGAGATCGCCATCTCGGTTTTAGGTAGCTTGAATATTATTGTTTTTGCCGTTCTGATTTGGTGGAATTCTCGAAACCTGAATGGCATTGATATCAAACGCCAGCGCGCAGAAACGGAACTTCGCACCCTGAATCAAGAACTCGAACAACGCATTGATGAGCGCACGGCAGAATTAACGGAAGCGAATCAAGAACGCGATCGCTTCTTTACTCTCTCTCTTGACCTGCTGTGTATTATCGGATTTGACGGCACTTTTAAGCGCCTCAATCCTTCATGGACAAGAATCCTGGGCTTCGCGGTCGAGGAACTTTTGGCTCAACCGTTTATTGAGTTTATCCATCCAGATGACCGAGACAAGAGCTTAGCCGAAGCCGAAAAACTGACTATTGGTTCGCAGGTACTGTATTTTGAAAATCGCTATAGGTGTAAGGATGGCTCCTACCGATGGTTGGCATGGACTGCGAACGCGGCGACTGATAATCAAGTCATGTACTGCATTGCCCGTGACATCACCTCCAGCAAGCAGGCGGAAGCCGAACTTAGGGAAAGTCAAGAACGCCTAGAGGCAATCATCGACAATTACACTGCTGTCATCTATCTCAAAGATTTGGAAGGTCGTTACATTCTGGTCAACCGCCAGTATGAAATCCTGTTCCACAAAACTAAAGAGCAGGTTGTCGGCAAGACTGACTATGATTTCTTCCCGAAAGAGATGGCTGATGCCTTCCGGGCTAACGATCGCAAGGTAATTGAAACCGGAATCTCTTTAGAAATGGAAGAGATTGTGGGTCAAGACGATGGACTCCACGCCTACCTTTCCACGAAGTTTCTCTTAAAGAATTCTACTGGCGCGGCCTACGCCCTCTGTGGGATTTCCACCGACATTAGCGATCGCAAGCGGACAGAAGAAGCATTGCAGCAACAGGTGCAGATGCTGGATTTAGCCAATGACACCATCGTGCTTCGGGATCTCGACGATCGCATCGCTTACTGGAATCAAGGCGCAGAAAGACTCTACGGCTGGGCAAAGGAAGAAACCGTAGGACAATACATCCACGCATTTTTAAAAACCATCTTTCCCCAACCCGTCGAGGAAATTAAAGCCGCGTGTCTGCGGGATGGACGTTGGGAAGGAGAACTCATCCACACCAAGCGCGATGGGACACAGATCGTTGTCGCGAGTCGCTGGACATTGCAACGGGAGGAATCCGGTCAGCCCAAAGCAATCCTAGAAATCAACAATGACATTACTGAGCGCAAAGCTGCTGAGGAAACCATCCGTCAGAACGAGGAAAGGTATCGCTCATTGATCGCCGCCACCTCGCAGATAGTCTGGGCGACAGACGCCCAAGGACAAGTGGTTGATATGCCAGCTTGGAGAGCGTTTACAGGTCAAAGCGAGGAACAAGTGAAAGGCTGGGGATGGTTAGACGCCGTGCATCCAGAAGATCGCGATCCCACTGCTCGTATTTGGAATAAAGCCCTTGAAACGAAGAGTCTCTATCAGGTTGAGTATCGTATCCGAGCCGCAGATGGCAGCTATGGATACTTCTGGGTTCGCGGGATTCCCGTCTTAGCAGAAGATGGTAGTATCCGCGAGTGGGTTGGCGTCTGCACCGACATTAGCGATCGCAAACAAGCGGAAGCAGATTTACAGAGAACAGCAGCAGATTTGGCTCGTTCCTCGGCTGAACTTCGGCAGCAAACCAGTATCTTGCAATTAGTCCTCAACAGCATGGGTGAGGCAGTCATCGTCGCCGATGAAACCGGAAAGTTTTTACTGTTCAACCCCGCTGCGGAGAAAATGTTCGGATTGGGTTCAGGAGATGCCCCCCCCGATCGATGGTCAACGCAGTATGGCTTGTTTTTGCCCGATACCGTGACCGTTTACCCAACCGCAGATTTACCGATGACAAAGGCAATCCGAGGCGAAGCTGTTGACGACGTAGAGATGTTTACCCGTCATGCTGGTATACCAGAAGGTTTGTGGGCAAAAATTAACGGCAGACCGCTGAAAGACGACAACGGTGTCCTCAAAGGCGGGGCGATTGTTTGTCGCAACATCACCAGCGACAAGCAAGCCCAAGAACGTTTACAACAACTCGCGAAGGAGCAGGAACGCCTGCTGCAAGAACTGAAAAACCGGCAAAATGCCCTTGATGAATCGGCGATTGTCAGCGAAACCGACTTAAAAGGAACCATTACCTATGCTAACGAGCGGTTCTGCCAAATCTCTGGATACACCCAGGAAGAACTAATGGGGCAAAACCATCGCATCGTTAACTCTGGCTACCACCCAAAATCCTTTTTCCAAGACTTCTGGGCTACGGTTTATCGGGGCGGTGTGTGGAAAGGAGAAATCAAAAATAAGCGCAAAGATGGTTCTTTGTATTGGGTTGACACTACAGTGTCCCCAATCTTTGACACTAATGGCAATATCATCAAATATATCGGGATTCGCTTCGACATTACCCAGCAAAAAGAAGCGGCTGATAGACTTATCAAATTAGCAGAAGAGCGAAAAATTGAGGCAGATTCTCTAACTCAACAAGTCGTCAAGCTTTTGGGTGAAATTAAAGGTGCAGCCAAGGGAGATTTAACGGTTAAAGCTCAAGTCACCAATGACATCTTAGGAGCATTAGCAGACTCTTTCAACTACCTTGTCACCTCTTTACGGAAAGTGGTCATTAATATCCAAGATGCAGCAGCACAAGCTAATCAAGCTACAACTGCATCGATTGGTAACACTAACGAACTCGCACAGCAAGCTCGCACCCAAGCCTTGCAAATTGAGTCCACCTTAAAACAAATTGAGCGGATGCTCAACTCGATTAAAGATGTCTCAGATGCTGCAAAACGAGCCGAACAAGTGGCACAGCAAGCCGCTACCACAGCAGAAATGGGAGGGCAAGCGGTAGACCGCACGGTTGATGGAATTAACGAACTCCGCCAAACGATTGCCGAAACTTCAAAAATGATGAAACGTCTAGGCGAAGGGTCGCAACAAATTGGCAAAATTGTAACATCTATTTCTCAAATTGCTTCTCAAACAAACTTGCTGGCATTGAATGCCACAATTGAGGCAGCACGCGCCGGAGAACAAGGGCAAGGCTTCGCAGTCGTAGCGGAGGAAGTTCGCAAGCTCGCAGAACGTTCTGCTTCAGCAACCGAAGAAATATCGGAGATTGTGAAAACAATTCAAGATGAAATTAGTCGGGTGATGAGGGCAATGGAATCCGGTACTCAACAAGTTGTTGAAGGAACGCACATTGCCGCAGCTGCCAAGACGAATCTGATTGCGATTATTGAAGTCAGCCGCGAAATTAATGCTTTGGTACAAAACATTACTCGTGCTGCTCAAAAACAGACAATTTCGGCAGAAGAAATTGCAGGCAGTGTGAAGCAGGTGAACGCTATTTCTACCAACACTGCCCAAAAAGCGGAAGACGTAACGAATTCACTTGGTGGGTTAGCTGTTGTCGTGAATAAACTCCAAAGTTCAGTGACAAACTTCCGTTCGCAATAAGCAGTCAAGGATTCAGAACCTCACTCCAGCACCCCTTATCGCTTTTTGGCGAGGGGTGCCGGAGGGAAACAGAAAAATGCCAGCTCAATCAAATGGAGTAATTAAAATTAATAACTTCATTTTTTATTTAATATCATTGCGATTTATGTTTACAGTAGGCAAGTTTTTTAACTAACAATTAAGCAATAACTAGCATATTTGATATGTAGCATTGTTACAAAGATGGGAATTAATTAAATAAAATCTAAAGTCACGTCTAAAGGCTGACTGATTTAAAGGAAAAAAGTATGAATTCGGATGATTTCAATGAGCTAATCGGTATCTTTGTAACTGAAACTCAAGAATTCCTGCAATCCCTAGAAGCCAATCTTTTATTGATAGAAAGCAGCAGTGAAGTTGAAGCGCGATCGCAAGCGGTTCAAAACCTATTTCGGGCTGCCCACTCGATAAAAGGTTCGGCTTTGATGTTTGGTTTTGAAACCTTATCGACAGCGGCTCATTGCCTGGAAGATAGCTTTGCAATTCTGCGCGATCGCGCTGATTTATCCCAAATCAATCCAACGACGATTACCGCTTTGCTGCAAGGGGTCGATCTCCTGAGAACCATCGCCAACCAAGTCTGTCAGCCGGAAGGCAAGGATAATGGAGCAACAATGCAGGCAACCTCTGTAGCTGAAGTGGAAGCAATCGCCCAAATTCTAGCCCAGCTAGAAAATCAGTATACTAAGCCCGCTGCTTCCAGTAATGGCTCTAGCCTTAACAATCGGGCAAACCTGCAAACTATTAAAAGAATTTTTGAACAAGATTTACTTCCGGTTTTTAACCATTTGGAGACGGAACTTTCTCAAGTTAAACCAGAAACTTTAGAGCAAACAATAGCGACGCTTAACCAAGTTTATTACCAACTTTCAGGGGTTGCTGGGATGCTGCAACTGGCAGAATTTGGGCAAATTGTTGAGTATTTGAGAACTTTGATTGACACCCCCCATCTGAGTGTAGAACTCCTCCAAAAACAGGGATGGGAAATTGCCCAAAACTTGCAATCTGCCCGCACTCAGCTATTGCAGGGAGAAGCCATTACTATACAGCCTTTGAATGGGACTGAGCTAAAAGGACTGAGGACTGAGGAGTTAGGACTGAGGAGAGAGGAAGCAATACTCTCCACTCCAGAATCACCAGTTGATGATTCCTCAACACCCTTCAGTAATAGGACTGAGGTGACAGGACTCAGGACTGAGGAACCAGCCATCTCCACTCCAGAATTACCAGTTGAGGATTCCTCAACTCCAGCCTCTCTCCTCAGTCCTCAGTCCTCACTCAGTCCTCAGTCCTCAGTCCTAACTCCTCACTCAGTCCTCTCTCCTCAGTCCTCAGTCCTAACTCCTCAGTCCTCAGTCCTCTCTCCTCAGCCCTCACTCAGCCCTCAATCCTCACCTGTTTCTTCCCCCACAGGTTGGCAACGTCCGACAATTCGCGTAGATCTAGAACGCTTAAGCGAATTAGTGAATTTGGTGGGCGAATTAGTGATTAACCGGACAAATTTGGAACTACAAGAAACTCAACTACGCACTGAAGCGAAGCGCATTCGGAAGAGTATTGTAGCTTTAAATCAATTTGGAACGCAGCTCCGAGAAGAATATGACCGCCTTAGCACTGAAAATAGCAAAAGCGATCGCCCAAAAACCACAACTGCTTTTACTAAATCTTTGCCTTCGACTTTCGATTTATTGGAATTAGATCAATATACAGAATTTCACTCCACCGCTCAATCTGTGATTGAAACGACCGAAGCGATCGCGCTATCGGGAACGAAGATTGACGAAATCGCGGTGAAATTTGAACGCAGCACCGATCAACTCCGGCGGATCACCGACCAGTTGCGATCGCGCGTCATGCAACTGCGAGTCGTCCCCTTCAGTCGGGCGGTCGATCACCTCCCTCGCGCTTTGCGAGATTTGTGTCGCCTCCACAACAAAGAAGTTAATCTCCTCCTCCTGGGACGAGACACCACCATTGATGAAAGCCTGCTAGACGCCCTGCGCGACCCCCTAGTGCATCTGGTGCGAAATGCCTTCGATCACGGCATCGAAACTCCCCAAGCCCGCCTCGCCCTGGGGAAACCCCCCAGCGGTCAAATCGAAATTGAAGCCTTTCACCAAGGCGGACAAACCATCATTACCATTACCGATGATGGACGGGGAATTGACCCAGAAGCCATCCGCGCCAAAGTCGTAGCAGGCGGCTTTGTGGCAGCCGAACAAGCTGACGAACTATCTATTGCCGACCTCTACGAATTCCTCTTCTGGCCTGGTTTCAGCACCACTAGAGAGGTCACGGAACTCTCTGGTCGGGGGGTCGGTCTGGATGTGGTTCGCACCAATCTGCGGCAGGTACGGGGAACTGTCAAAGTAGATTCACGACCGGGCAAAGGCACTAGCTTTATCCTGAAGCTACCACTCATGCTATCGATCAGCGATGCCTTAATGGTTAAGGCAGATCGCAATACGGTAGCAATCCCTTTAGACGCCGTAGAGGAGATTCTCCACATTCAAGGGCATCAGATTCAAATGGCTGGGACGCAGACCATGTTGTGGTGGCGAGAAGAATTCATCCGCTTGGTGCGTTTGCAAGAATTACTCCACTATAGTGTCCCCCATCCCGACGGCCCCTCTCCCGACCCAATTGCCCAAGACTATATCCCGGTAATGGTTTTAGCTTCCAGTGAAGGTGTTCTCGCTGTAGTCGTGGAACGTCTCATCGGTCAACAAGAAGTCGTGGTAAAAGCCCTTCCGCTTCCCCTCTCAAAGCCTCGTGGGATCGTTGGTTGCACGATTATGGGAGATGGTCAGGTCGTGACGATTTTAGATGTGGACGATCTCATCGGGCAATTTTATACTCAAAGCGGCACCACAATTTCAGTTGATAATAAATCAGATTTAGGGACACGACATAGCACGCCACTCCTTGCCCCGACAGGAAGTTCTCAACCCCAAATTTTGGTTGTCGATGACTCCTACACGATCCGACAGTTACTTTCGCTAACGCTAATTCGCGCCCGTTACCGAGTCGCGCAAGCCAAAGATGGTCAAGACGCTTTATCTAAATTAGAGGAAGGCTTAAATTGCGATTTAATCATTGCCGATATAGAAATGCCCCGGATGGATGGATTTGAACTGTTGCGAAATCTGAAATCTCAGCCTCAATTTGCCTCGATTCCCGTTGCTATGTTGACTTCTCGGAGTGGGTTCAAACATCGCCAGATGGCATTAGAGTTAGGAGCGATTCAATACTTTACTAAACCCTACAACGAGGTTCAGTTATTAGAAGCGATCGCTAAATTAATTAAACATTAAAGAATTTATGAATCGCCGATTCCGGACTAAAGCCCTTGTCTCAACTCGGATTGCCAAGCGAAAACTGGTCTCGTTTCAGATGGGAAGCGAACAGTACGCGATCGCAATTGACCGAGTTCAGCGCGTTCTCAAAGCCTTTACACCCCACGCTGCCCTAATCAACGGTCGCCGGTTAATGGAATACGAACAGGAAGCGATCGCGCTTATCGATCTATCAGCGCTATTTCTAAAATCCCACGAAACAGACTACCACTATCTAATTGTTTGCACCATCAAGCAAAAAGAAAAATTAGGCATTCCCGTCTCTGAAATGCCTAAAATATTAGAAGTATCAGAAGAAAAATTTGAGAAAATCCCAGCTTTTTATCAACCCGAAGATTTACCCGTCGCTATTGAACAAATTATCCACGCACCTGAGGGTGGTCTCGTATTCTATCTCAATTTAGATCGCCTATAAGTAGGCAGAATTAAGTATTTTTAGATGGATAAGCGATAGCGTAAACTATGCAGAAATTAGGTTTTCTCGCGTTTTAAATTACTGTCTAGATAGCAATCCTAATTCATTTATTAAGTCTTGGATCTCTGCGCTTACTTTTCCCTGGCGCTCTATATAGCGCTAACGTGCATGGCTGATGAAAATCAAGTTTCTGGCTAATCGCAAAATTCAGGTTTATCCAACTCAAATTTAATTTTCCCCGTCCGTTAAAACGGGCTTGAGCGATTAGCCAGGAACTTAAGTTCCTGGCGGGATGAAAGCGTAGCGAGACTAACTTACAGCCCAGACATTACTTCTCTCGCTGCTGCCAAAGTGCGGTCAATATCTTCATCTGTGTGCGCCAGAGAAGTAAATCCAGCCTCAAACTGAGAAGGTGCCAGATACACACCCCGCTCTAACATTCCGCGATGGAAGCGGCTAAACTTGTTCGAGTCAGACTTTTTAGCATCTTCGTAGTTATGGACTGGCCCTTGAGTGAAGAACAAGCCAAACATCGCGCTGATGCTACCGCCGCAAGCCGCATGACCTGTTTCCTTAGCAATTTGCAGCAAGCCATCACTGAGCTTCTTTGTCATCTTGTCTAACTGCTCGTAGCTGCCTGGTTTTCGCAGCAATTCCAGCGTTTTGATTCCGGCAGTCATCGCCAGAGGATTCCCCGAAAGCGTCCCGGCTTGATACACTGGCCCGGCTGGAGCAATCATCGACATAATATCGCGGCGTCCACCGTAAGCACCCACCGGCAAGCCACCGCCGATTACTTTACCCAGCGTTGTCAAGTCAGGGGTAATCCCAAATCTCTCCTGTGCCCCACCGTAGGCAATCCGGAAGCCGGTCATGACTTCGTCAAATACGAGTAACGCGCCATTTTCTTGCGTAATCATTCGCAAGCCTTCCAGGAAACCCGCGTCCGGCGTAATAAAGCCAGCATTGCCCACCACTGGCTCTAGAATCACCCCAGCAATCTGATCGGGGTTTGCGTCAAATAAAGCTTTGACGGCTTCCAGGTCATTGTAGGGGGCAGTGAGCGTGTTGCTGGTTGTCGTCTTGGGAACGCCTGGAGAATCCGGCAAGCCGAGGGTAGCGACACCGGAACCAGCTTTCACCAGGAACATATCAGCGTGACCGTGATAGCAGCCTTCAAATTTAATCAGCTTGTCGCGTCCGGTGAAAGCTCGCATCAGGCGCAGAACTGCCATGCACGCCTCGGTTCCGGAGTTGACAAAGCGCACCATTTCAATGCTGGGTACGGCGTCAATCACCATCTCTGCCAGCACATTTTCCAACACGGAGGGGGCACCAAAGCTGGTGCCTTTTTCCAGGGCTTCGTGCAAGGCACTAATCACTTCTGGATGGGCATGACCGCAAATCGCGGGTCCCCAGGTGCCAACGTAGTCGATATATTGGTTGCCATCGACATCCCAGATATAGGCACCTTTGACGTGGTCAAAGACGATAGGTTGTCCTCCCACCGATTTAAACGCCCGGACTGGTGAACTGACACCTCCTGGCATCAAATGTTGAGCAGCGGCGAATATTTCTTCTGACTTGGTGGTTTTCAAATTTGTAGAAGTAATCAATGTTATCTCCTCGTTTTGATGATAAAATCTCTGCCTCAAGATAGGCGGAAGCTGCGATCGCAGAGATTACGCTGTTCAATTATCCTACTGAGGGTAATGCCAATCATGTCCTACCAAACGAATCAGAATTTACCTGTGAGTGTTTGCTCTTGTTTCTGGAAGGCAGCCTAGGAGTTCCGATCGGGTAGCATTCAACTTGGTAGTTCGATTCAGCGATTCAGTTCGACGGTTCAATGGTAGCTTCGATGGTAGACAGAGGACTTCAAGGCTCACAAGGTTCTCATTTACGCTGTCAGAAGTCAATCAGCCAGCCTGGTTAGCCAGCTTAAATAGCATCTTTGGCAAATGCCTGGAACTGCTTCTTGCAACCTCTTATTCACTTTAGCGAACAACCCGGAAGAATATCTGAGGCATCTAGAACGGGTGCTGAGCAGTTGGTGGTGAGGAGTGATATCTTGTACAAGTGAGTCATTTGTACTGAAAATGCCAGCTGCTGAACCCTCTGCTTTAAGCCAATCCATCCCTGTCGATCGAATCCGCTACAACGAGCAGGGACTGGTGCCAGCGATCGCGCAAGATTATCTGGATGGTACGGTCTTGATGATGGCTTGGATGAATCGGGAGTCGTTACAGAAAACGCTGGAAACGGGACAAGCTTGGTATTGGAGCCGTTCTCGTGGGGAGTTGTGGCATAAAGGGGCGACTTCGGGGCATTTACAAAATGTGCGAAGTCTCCGTTATGACTGCGATAGCGATGCGCTGCTGGTTACTGTGGAACAGGTGGGAGAAATTGCCTGTCACACCGGAGAACGCAGCTGTTTTCATCAAGTAGATGGGGAAAAAGCGCCGCCTCCCGCAGATACCTTGTCGGATTTGTTTGCGACGATTTGCGATCGCCGCGATAATCCTAGCGAAAGTTCTTACACCAGCAAGCTATTTGCCGGTGGAGATAACAAGATTTTGAAAAAAGTTGGCGAAGAATCTGCTGAAGTGGTGATGGCTTGCAAGGATGACGACAAGAACGCGATCGCGGGTGAGGTTGCTGATTTGTTCTATCATACCCTGGTTGCTTTAGCTCACCATCATGTTGATGTTAGAGATGTTTATCGCAAGTTGCAAGAAAGACGGCGATAAAGCATTTTAAACGCTCTCGGTACCCAGAGTCTTGGCGTTACTTTACGTTACCCTCTGCGTTCTTTGCGTTTAAAATCTGGTTGAGGTATTGCAAAATGGCAATAGTTATGGCTACGCTGAATGCGAAGCCCAGCCACAGACCATGCGCCACAACGGGCGGTTGATCTAATGCCCAGCCACCCACTGTAGGGCCAATGAAATAGCCGATTGCCCAACAAAGAGAATTGATTGAAAAATATACGCCACGTTGAGATTCGGGGGCTAAGACTGTAATCAGAGAAGATGCTGAGGGAGTGTAGGAGACAAGGGCGATCGCAAAAACTCCCATTGCTAAAATTGCCCACAATAACTGACTTGATGCTGCTACTCCTGTAAACCAAATTAAGCTAAATCCTAATCCCCAAAATAGGGCGGAAATGCACAAGGCGTAGGGATGGCTCAAACGTTTAAACATTCTGACAACTGGCAGCTGTAAGAGAATGGCTAAGACAAGGTGCCAGGTAAATAAAGCACTAATGGTTGTGGGGGAAAATCCTTTTCCAGATTCTTCTATACGCAAGAAATTGCTGAAGTACAGGGGCATTGTACTTTGGGTTTGCGAGATATAGGTGGTGAAGATGATGTTCACTAAGCAAAAAATCAACAGACTGCGATCGCGCAGTGCCGTTGCCCAACTGCTAAATGCTTGTTGTTGGCGTTCTCCTGGTTTGTAAGTTTCTGCGATCGCTGCATAGACGACCCCAAAGAACACCACAAATGAAATCGCATCAAGCACAAATAGCTCTCGATAAGCCCCCGTGGTGCCAATTAATACACCTCCCAATACAATTCCGATGCCCATCCCCAAATTGTCTGCCAGTCGCGTTAGGGCATAAGCTTCATTGCGCTGCTCTCCCTGTGTCAAATCTGCTACTACGGCTTCTGTGGCAGGCCAATATAAACCGATGCCCATGCCCATGAGCAAGTTACCAACCACGAAAATGTGAAAATTGTTGCTAATCGCCAAGACTAGGGAAGCAACTGCCGAAACCGCTGCTGAGAGTAACAGGGTGCGTCTGCGTCCCCAAAACTGCGAATCTGCAAACGAACCGCCCAAAATACGCCCAACTACGCCAGAAATGGAGGCGCTGCCTAAGCCAATCCCGACTTGCGTGGCGGAGAGTCCCACTTGATTGACAAAAAAAATCGGGGCGTAAAACAAAGTAAACCCAGTGCCAATCCCGGATAAGAATCGACCAGCGGCAAGAATCCAAACTTGGGAATTTAGCTGAGGCAACCAGGACGTGGCTTTGCGGAAAAATGTCATGGGGGAGAGGAATTAGAGGGATTTCTGAAGGCAATTCTGCGGGTAAACGGACTTGTCGCGTATCCACTTCAATACAGAATTGCTTGAATTGAGCAGAATCGGTTTTTCTCAGGTGATCAAGAAAGATAGTGAAAGCAAAAACGCGATCGCGCGATTCCTCTCAAGCTTTCGGTTCAAGCTTTCGGTGCGATCGCTCATAGCTCTAACCTCAGATAGAGACCACCCTAGCTTCTTATCGTTACATTTAGTTACATAAGCTAAACATTGCTTAACAAACGTAGCGATAAACCCGGAGTTCCCACCATGCAAGAGACACAGAAAGTAACCACTCCCGTCATGGACGATCGTAACGCTTGGAGATACGGCTTCACTCCTCAAGCAGAAATTTGGAACGGGCGTCTAGCGATGATTGGCTTTTTAGCCGCTGCGCTGATTGAAATCTTCTCAGGTCAAGGCTTCCTGCACTTCTGGGGTCTGATCTAGAATTAATTCCCTCCCATTCTCGTCATCATGTCACCTCAAGTAATCCGCCTGGGAGTTATCAAAACGCTCCCAGGTTTTTTTTATCTTCAATTGTCGCTAAGGAGTGATGGGAAGCGATCGCTCTCTATCCCCCTAATGAACTCCCATATAGGAAAATAATCCAGTAGCCAAATCCCAAGCAATGAGCAACGTGAAGCCATTTCTCTTCTTGACCGATTTAGACAATACCTTAGTAGGCGATGACGAGGCTCTAGAAGAACTCAAGCGCCGCCTGAGCCAGCATCGGCAACAATACGGGACAAAGATTGTTTATGTAACAGGTCGTTCCCCCGTCCTCTACCAAGAACTGAAGACCGAACAGGAGCTATTAGAACCCGATGTCCTCGTTCTCTCTGTTGGGACGGAAATTTACCGAGATGGCAGCGATACACCAGATCCAGCTTGGGTAGAGCAACTTTCTCACAACTGGGATCGCGATTTGATCGTCGCCACAACCGCTCATTTTTCTGACCTCGTTCCCCAACCGCCATCCGAACAACGCCCCTTTAAAGTTAGCTACTTCCTCGCCGAGGAAGCCGCCGTTGAAGTTCTCCCTCAGCTAGAAGATTTGTTGGAAGAACGCAAGCTAGATGTCAAGTTGGTCTATAGCAGTGGCAAAGACTTGGACATCCTACCTCGCGGTGGCAATAAAGGAACTGCAACCACGTTTCTGCGACAGCAATTTCAGATGCCTCCCGAACAAACCGTTGTTTGTGGTGATTCTGGCAACGATGTAGCTTTCTTTCAGTCCGGTGAGGAACGAGGAATCATTGTCGGGAATGCCCAGCCAGAACTCCTAAAGTGGCATTACGCCAATCCTTCGATTAATCGCTATTTAGCAAAAGCGGATTGCGCTGGAGGTATTCTAGAAGGTCTGAAGCATTTCGGCTTTTTAGAATGAACTTATCCTACATCCTCAACATCTTTGCATGATCGGCTATCTCAAAGGGACGGTAGCTGGCATCCAGAAAAGCACCGCCAATCGCGTCATCCTGATTCTGGAAGTTAATCAGATTGGGTACGAACTGCATATCCCGCCGCGCCTGGAGGCTGAGCTACCGGCGGCGGGAGAAATGGTGCAAGTTTTTACACACCAACAAGTTCGGGAAGATCAAGTCCTCCTGTATGGCTTTGGCTCCGCCGCTGAGCGGGATTTATTTCGCGCCCTCGTCAGCGTCAGCGGGATTGGTGCCAGAGGCGCGATCGCCCTCTTAGACACCTTAGGGCTATCAGATTTAGTTCAAGCAATCGTTACAGGCAACACTCGCACCTTAGCGAAAACTCCTGGCATTGGTAGCAAAACCGCCGAACGTCTGGCGCTGGAACTGAAAACTAAACTTGCAGAATGGCGACACTCGGCAGGGGTCACTAGCACCGCGACTGGTCCTTCTGCCGCGATTTTAGAAGATGTGGAGATGACACTACTGGCTTTGGGATATAGCAATAGTGAAGTTGCCCAGGCGATCGCTGTCGTCAGACAAGATACTCTGCTAGCAAAAAGCACGAATGCAGAAGATTGGATTAGAGGTGCGATCGCTTGGTTGAGTCATTGACCTCCTCCCAGCATTCTCGTTGGAGTTTCGATTTAGGTCAGGTTTCTAAATTCACAATCGAAATTCCCACCCTGTAAGGAATCGGCACTTCAACTTAAACAGATCAGAGCCAACCTTTAATTTCTACATCAGTGAGCGATCGCTCTAACTTGACATATTCACTTTTGGTCGCTTGTAGAATATGTTTCATCATCACCGGCTCTCCGGCATTGGCTGCTAGAAAAGCGGCATTCAAGGAAATATTGCGGATATTTCCTCCCGCTACATTCAGCTTTGCCAGCTTGCTCATATCTAGCCCTTCAGTCGGGGTCTTTTTGGGGAAGATACGCTGCCAAATTTCCGCCCGTTGGCTGGCATCGGGGAAGGGAAACTGCACAATAAATCGGATGCGGCGTAGGAAAGCTTGGTCTAACGAACCTTTCAAGTTAGTCGTCAAAATCGCCAAACCCTGATAAGCTTCCATGCGCTGTAGCAAATAGCTAACTTCGACATTAGCGTGGCGGTCGTGGCTATCTTTCACCTCAGTGCGTTTCCCAAATAAGGCGTCAGCTTCATCGAATAGCAAAATAGCACCGCCTGCTTCAGCAGTATCAAATATCCGCCGCAAGTTCTTTTCGGTTTCTCCAATATATTTGCTAACGACTGCACTCAAGTCGATGCGATACAGGTCTAACCGCAATTCCTTCGCCAGTACATCTGCTGCCATTGTTTTACCTGTACCGGAAGCCCCTGCAAATAAGGCGCTGATACCTAAACCCCGATTGCTCTTACCAGCAAATCCCCAGACTTCGTAAACTTTAGCGCGTTGCCGAAGATGAGCGGAGATATCACGCAGAATCTGGCGTTGTGCTTCTGGCAGCACCAAGTCGTCCCAAGTAGAAGTTGAATCAATGCGTTGAGCTAAATCATCTAAGCGTGGACGTGCTTGGACGCGACAGAAATCCCATAACTGATTTTGAATTGGAGAATCTACTTCAATTTCTAATTTTTCACTTTTAATTTTTAATTGTTCGCAGGCAGATTGAATGGCGGGACTGCTGAGATTGAATTGAGAGACTAGCTCCTCTACGTGTCCGTTTAGTTCAGCAGCGACTGAGCCTAGATTAGTTTTCCAGATAGCAAGTTGTTCGCTGCGGGTAAGTTTGGGAACGTCGAAGGCAATGAGGGGGCGTTGTGGTGAATGCAGCCGTTCTTCTGTAGTAATAATTAGTGGGGTCGTGGTGCCTTGAATGAGCTGCAAAATTGAGGTTGCTCGGACTGAATCACCCGCATTGAAGCGATCGCAATCCAGCAACAGAACACTACCTGTCAAAGCGACTTCGCGTTCCCAGCGTCGGAACAGATGAATCAGGTCGTCCGGATCGGTTGGTAAGCGATGGGCGGATATGAGTTTTAAGGGATGCCCCATGAGGGCGCAGGCAGCGACAGCGATTGCCCATTTGTCGCCTACGTCTAAACCACACAGTTGCGGGATAGAGAAAGTAGAAGAATTTCCCGCTTCAGACAAGATAGCTGCTAGCCTGTCTGCTAACTGCTGGTGGGACGGTTGTAGGGGTGTATGGCAATACGCTTCTACAGGCAAGGGCTGAATTAGACTCATCAGGCGATCGTCCTGATACGGTTCGCCAAAGAGATAGTGCAGCACGCTCTCATCAATCTGCAAAGAACAGAAGGTAATGACTTGACCTGTACCGACTTGCAGTAATTGCCAGTGACGCAGAGGTGCTTGGGGGGTAAAAGCACTCCAATGACTTTGGGGAAACACTTCCAAAGCTAAACCAAAGGTCGGATAAGCCATTTCCCGATTTCCTTGAGCGTTAGCGCACAGGGCTGAGAAATTAGGAAAAATTGCCATACCGACGCACAACAGCAGAATATTGCGCTCGAAGGGAGACAGGTTGAAGGTAGTGCAGAGTTGCTCTAATGCTGAGGGGGTTGACATAGAGGCAGCGATCGCATCTAAATTCAATTGCTCGTCCGCAACTGCTTCAACGGCTCGATTCTGCTGGCGATCGATGTACTGCTCTAATTTCCGATGCACTCCCGCTACTGCGGTCATCAGATAGTGGGAATTGCTTTTATACCAGCGGTCGGTGGTTGTGATATTCATTAGTTTTCTGACTTCAAACCGCCATGAGGAAATTACGGATTTATCCTCTAGAACTAAACGCCTTCAAATTTCTCTGGATTGATGAATATATTTAGTGGCAAGTTCAAATCGTAAAGTTAAGTATTTAAGCTTAAAAAATTATTAATTTATTTTGTAGCAAATTTGGTTATTCTAAGCCCCTTTTCATGACAGCCCGCGTAGGCAAGCTTTGTTTGTGTGGTTCCGCTCCTTTTCATAGCAGCCTGCGTAGGCAGGCTTTGTTTGTATAGTCGCGACTTTAGTCGTTTGGCTAAAGTTTCGGGATAAAGGAAAAAGGCTTTTAGAACCAGCTTGGCTATTAAAGCACAACAGCAAATTTACGATTTTTATTTTTTCATACTTCTCAGTAATTCTCCGGGAAAGATGGAAAGAAGCTGTAACTATTAGGTCTCTAATGCTCGATGTATCCCTGCCACTGCGGTCATCACATAGTGAGGGTTGGCTTTGTACCAGTTAGAAGTGGCTGCTATATCCATTGATTTTTCCACCTTTACCCGAAATCGCCTAATTTACAGATTTTATCTATCTAGAGGAGTATCTATTTTATTAAAATTTATTCCCATGCGTCCTTGACGATTTAAGCAAAGATATGATCTAAAGGCTTAAAAATTTCCCACGCTGGCACGAGAGGCTCAATATGACCTACAAAAGAGTGCAAAAATCTTCCTCTTGGACTCCGCAAACCCAGGCGAAAGCCTCTCGCTTTGCCCCACCTCCAATGACCGTGCAGGCAAAACAACCTGTTGACGAGCATCAGTCAGAGTCGCAAATGCCCAGCTACACCCCCTTGCCAGCAGACTACGTTCATCCTTTGATGAGAAGTTTGAATTCGGTTGAGCCAATGCAGGAGCGAGCAGAAACACTACAATCTGAGTCTGAGTCCACTGTTGAAGACAATATCCAGATGTCAGACGGGGCGGAGGCTATCCAGCGCCAGCAAGAGTTGGAAGACGAAGGCGAGGAAAAACTCTCGGTTCAGACGAAGCTTACGATAGGGCAGCCAGGAGATAAATATGAGCAGGAAGCTGACCAGATGGCAGCGCAGGTAGTGCAGCAGATAAATGCGCCCTCTCCTCAGTCGTCAGGTCAGAGTAACGCACTCCAGCGGCAAGAGATGCCTGAGGAAGACGAACTTCAGATAAAGCCAATGGTGCAGCATCTGCAAGCCAGCGGAGGAATGGTTACGCAAGATGTGGAAGCCTCCATTCAAGGGGCGCGGGGTAGCGGACAGCCCCTGGAAGATAGCATCCGCGTACCGATGGAAGGCGCGTTTGGAGCTGATTTTAGTAGCGTTAAAGTCCACACCGATTCTCAATCTGACCAGCTTAATCAATCAATTCAGGCGAAAGCTTTTACTACAGGACAAGATATCTTCTTTCGTCAGGGAGCTTACGAACCTGGAAATCGGGAGGGACAAGAGTTAATTGCCCACGAGTTAACTCATGTGGTACAGCAGAGTGGCGGTACGCTATCCGGAGCAGTACAAGGTAGGTTAATTCAGCGCACGCCGGATGACCTTTGGAACGCGGTGAATAGCGAGCAGGACGTTGACACTATTAGTCAGGAAAAAGCCAAACAAATATTAAAGAATGATTTCTACTCAAACTGGTTTCTTGTGAGAGATTACTTGGTAGAGGGTAAATGGAAAGGCAAGGAGCAAGCAGAGATTGAGAGAAAGCAGCCTTGGTTCAAAAAGCTAATGCGAGAGAGTTTCATCAAACTGCGCCAGAAGGAAACTGACGAGCTTCTGACATATATACGAGATAATGAACTCACAACTGGTGAATTCAAGAACTTAGGAGAGGACGATCGACTGAAGTGGGGTAGCGCAGGCAGCCAAACACTAACTTCAGACATTGATGTCAATCTCAAAGGTGCAGGCTCAATCGCAGCCGTCACGCTGTTCAATCAACTGTTCAAGACAAAACTTCAATGGCCTAATGAACCTGGCACAGTCTTTGATGTCAACGTCTATGCTCAAGACTTCATGGAAAAGAAGCCATTCACGCTTGATAAGAACGAAAACGAGAATACCGCAAAAATTATTCCGCAACAGGAAGTCGAGCTAAAAGGTGATGTCTTTACTAAGTTTGCTGCCGATCAAGATATGTGGTCGATCTTAAAGATGCGAATCCACATGACCCAAGGAGAATGGGAACAATATCAAACCTCTATTGTAGGAGATAGCTTAAAGCCATACGACGAAGGCGCTCAGTACCAAGAAGGGATGGACGTAGAAACATACCATAAGCAACAAAAACTCCGTATACGCTTTGCAGAAGCTGAAGGTTACTACAACGAGTATCAGTGTTTACTTCAGGAGAAGATTCTCCAAATCAACACCAGCACTGATGAGGTTTATGTCACCCTGCGGAAGAATCTCGAAGCTGGTAAACAGTATCTCTCCAAGCATCAAGCTGCTGATACGAAGAAGATGGCAGCAGCTAACCTAATTTACCAGGAACAACTGGATGAGGTTGCAGCAATTCGTCTGTATTTGCAAGACCTTAAAGATTCTAGCAAAAGCAAAAATACTATAGCTCTTCAGAAAGAAATTGATCAATACTCCGTGCGTCTTAAAACAGCACTCTCACACTCGATTGTTTATGCCAATGAAGCCTATTTTACGCAGGGTGCAGTTCACTTCTCCGTAATTGGTCAGCAGATTGGCAACAGCATTAAAAAAGATAAAGGATTTGATAAGGTCGAACTTCAATTATCTGACGAAGAATATCTCCATTCCTTCCGAGAACAAGTAGGAGACACGCTTAAGGTATTGCACGAGTACAGTGAAGCAGAAATTTGGAAAGCTGCATATAAAGCTGGTAAATATATAGACCGTATGCTCAAATCTGCTGCTCCTTTAGTAGGTTCTTCTACAGTGAATTGGTTTAATCGTTTGTCAGAGGTAGGTAGCATCGCGATCGCGCTCAAGGATGAAGGCGCAAATAGTGAAACGCAACAGAGTAGGCTCAATCCGGTTGCTGGAGTAATGGCAGATAGCGTATCCGGTTTCCGCAATCTGATCCTTCAGTTTGGGGTAGATGTTGAAAAAACCTATCAAAATAACCAGGAAGCGAAAAAAGCAGCCGAGAAGAGTAAAGTCGAGGAACAACCTAATCTTGATGAAATTCAACGACCAAAAGCAGATAGCAATAATTCTGTAGGGGCGGAAATGCAACAAAATATTGAACAAGCAGAAGACAAATTTGCTGGTTTGGTCGAACTAGCTCGTCAGATGTGGGGGATTTAATGGCTAGTCTTTTCACTGCAATTGTCTTGCGCGATGTGCCGAAGTTGTCTGCTCAGATTGACTTATTTAAATATCCGCTTAAAGGAGGTTTTCGGGGGTTTTCTTTGGTTCCGCCTGGAGTTCATTATGTAAGCGTTCAGGCTGAGGCAACACATCCAGGATTTTGGTGCTATCTGCATGCAGATGAGGTAGTTGTTAAAGTTTTTGACTATACTTTACAACAGTTTGTGGATGACAATTCCGAATCTGTCGCTACCTATCAACAATTAGCCATCAACGGTTCTATGGGAACAGCACTCTTTCCTTATCCCCAAGAACAGTGGGAAAAGTGGAGGAAATTGACCCAATATATTAATTCCAGCGATTTTCCGCCGCAACTTCATCAAGAGATAGTTAGCGAACCACCAGTCAATCTGCCAATAGCAGAATTATCTGATTGGATGGAAAAACATCACAAGTCTCGCTTTGAACTAGCTCTATTTGATACCCATAAAAGTGATAAAGAAGCGTTTTTGGGAGAACTTCAGTTTTCTTTTGTGCGCTGGTTGGTTACTTCTGAAAATGATGGAGATGCAGAAGCTTTTAACCGCTGGCAGCACTTACTTTTATCCATCTATAATGCAGGTGAAAGAATAATCTCTCAAAATTCTAATTGTTTTGTGGCTGTAATCGATACCCTGATAGCACAGTTTGAATGCTTGCCCGATAGTATGTTTGAACCAAATAGCTTTGTTAACCACGATGCTAGTTATCTGGTTGAAGATATGCTGGATACGGATATCGAGGAATTGGGGGCGAAAGGTCGAGAATTTGCTGCTTATTTGGAAAAACGGAGGACGAATGGGTAGCATGGCATTCTATCAAGAGATAGCCAGCACCAAGGCGATCGCAAACTCGGCAGATTAATTAGATAGACGAACTTTATGCCTCAATGAGCGAAATTTCCTCAGAACTGCTTTAGGATGCGATCGCGCTAACGAAAACGCAAATACAGGAAATGCGATCGCGTCTCTAAAATAAGTTTGCGTAAATTGGCACAATCCCGCCTCTGCGTTCGTGTAGTCCCAGCGAGATAGGTCGGGTAAACTCTAAACATAATATAGAAAACTAGAGTTTCCATTTTCTTCTGCCATGAAACCTGTCTGGAATTCCCTGGCTTTTGCGCTTGTGCTATTGTCCGCTTCCCCCACAGCAGTGCTAGCGGAACCGACATCGCCTCCTACGGTGATTGTGACTCCAGTTCCCAAGAAAACTGAAACCCCAACGCCTCAACTAGAGGATACCAACACGCAAAAGGATTCACCTCCGACGGTAATCGTCACTCCAGTTCCGACGACGCCGAAAGCAGAAGAACCCAGCACCCCTGAAGTCAAACCCTCTGCTGAGGAAACAAAACCAGAACCCAGTCCGGAAGCAAGTGAAAAGCCGGAAACAAAACCAGAATCCGATACAGACGAAAAAGCTGAGGAGGAGAAACTAACTCCAGAAGAAATTGCTCAGCAAGAGAAAATAATTGAAGCGGATAAGCTTTATCTGGGGGGACAATTTGCTGCGGCTGAAAAGCTTTACCGGGAGGCAAAAGTTCCTTTTGCTAATGCAACCGAGAAAACTGAGCGAAAAGAAGCCATTACTGACGCGGATAAGTTAGCACCAGCGGGGAGAGTTTATTGGCGCGAGGCTCAAGCGGGTATACAACAAAAACTGGAAAGCAAAATTTTTGTGCCGCTGCAATTTTTAATAGAGCAGTATCCTGAATTTATTCCCGGTCAGGTAGAGTATGCAAAAGCGCTGCGGGATTACAATCAGGTAGAAAAATCTTTACAAGTTTTGGAACGGGCAAGCACTCTTTATCCCGCCGAACCGATGTTGCTTAAAGCAAAAATTGCAGCATACGGTCAAAATAAAAAATGGTTGGAAGCTTCGCTGTCAGCACGTCAATTTGCGTTGCTTAACCCGAATCATCCAGAGGCGACGGAGTTTGCAACGCTAGCGGAAGAGAATCTAAAACGTTATCAATCGCATTTACGCGCGGAGTTGAGAGGGAATGCGATCGCTAATGCGATCACGGGTGCTTTAACCTATGCTGTCACTGGCAGTTTGTTTGGCCCTCTGACTGCCGTTGAAAGCGCCGCACTGATGCTGCGGGGAGAATCTGCGATTGGTCGATCGGTGGCAAAACAAGCCAAACGCGAACTGCCACTGGTTGAAAATGAAGAGGTGTTGAATTACGTTCGGGAGATAGGAAATAAATTAGCAACGGTAGCGGGACGCCAGGATTTTGAGTATGAATTTTTTGTGGTTCTAGATGACGATCTCAATGCTTTTGCGCTACCAGGAGGCAAGGTTTTTGTCAATGCGGGTGCGATCGCTCGCACTCATTCTGAGGCAGAATTAGCCGGTTTATTAGCTCATGAATTATCTCATGCCGTCCTCTCTCATGGGTTTCAATTAGTCACGCAAGGAAATCTGACGGCTAGCGTGACCGGATTTATTCCTTATGCTGGGAATACCGTCACCAATCTGATTGTTTTTGACTACAGCCGTGACATGGAACGACAGGCGGATATTCTCGGAACTCGCATTCTCAGTGCTACCGGCTATGCGGCGGATGGGATGCGGAATCTGATGGTGACGCTAAGCAAGCAAGATCGCGATCGCCCGATCTTCAGTTGGCTTTCCACGCACCCGATCACCGATGAGCGGACTCGCTATTTAGAAAGTTTAATTCAGACTAACGGCTACAACCGCTATGCCTATGAAGGAGTAGCGCGACACAACGAAATTAAGGCAAAAGTGAAGAAAATTCTCGACGAGGCAAAGAAGAAGGAAAAAGAACGCAAACGAAAGCGCGATCGCAATTAGCAATTCAGCGAGTGGACACGATCAACCTAAACATCTGATGTAGCTTAGATTCAGGAACGAAACCCAATATGGACAACGCTTTGATGGGGTACTATCCCTAGAAGGCTAAAGCCTTATGGCATGAACGCGCCTCCGCATCTGCTCTATCTAGCCGGCAAACTATCCGACAAATACGAGATCATCTACTTAGCCATTAAGCCATGCAAAGAGTATTAGAACCCGAAGTCATGGACAGTTTGGAAGAAGCTGTTGAATATGACGCGATGGACTTTACAGAAATCAACGGGGCATTTGCTCAACGGGCAATTGAGCTAGGAGCAACAAATGCAACTGTTCTAGATGCCGGAACCGGAACCGCTCGAATTCCTATCTTAATTGCACAGCAACGCCCTGAATGGCAAATTATCGGCATTGATATGGCAGAATCAATGCTGCAACTTGGTAGAGAAAATGTAGAAAAAGCTGGGTTGCAAAAACAAATCATTCTGGAATTTGTTGATGCCAAGAAGTTACCTTATCAAGACGGACAATTTGATATGGTAATTTCCAATAGCTTGTTTCACCACCTACCCAATCCACTCCCATTCTTGCAAGAAGTGAAACGAGTAATAAAGCCGCAGGGTGCTATTTTCATCCGAGATTTAATTCGTCCTCCTAGCGAGGAAATAATGAATAAGTTGGTGGAAAGTATCGGTACAAATTACAACAAACATCAAAAGATGTTATTTCACGACTCTCTCCACGCTGCGTTTACCTTGAATGAAGTGCAAGACTTCTTGCAACAAGCTGGTTTGGAGGGTGTTACAGTTTATCGATCGAGCGATCGCCATTGGACAGCCGAACGAGCCTGGGTTGATCCCTCTTAAATCCGCTTGAATCGCCGTTATCTTTCCTGAGCCTCATTCCCAACCCTCTTTAGGCTGAGGAGTGTTGCAGACGGCGTGAGGTTCTTCAGCAACAAGAATTAGAGAGGTCAAAGCAATCGTGAAAGTAGGATTTTTAGGAACTGGGTTGATGGGACAGCCGATGGCTAAAAGGTTGTTAGACGCTAAAATTCCAGTAGTTGCATACAATCGTACTCAGTCAAAATTAGCACCTTTGCAGGACGCTGGCGCTAAAATTGCTGATACCCCACAAGAGGCAATTCGTGAGTCTGAGTGCGTAATTTTGATGCTGACAAACGCTACAGCAATTGATGAAGTTCTGTTGTCGGAGGCTTCCCGACCAGAGTTAAAAGGGCGTACAGTCATTCAAATGGGAACGATCTCATCTACAGAAAGTAAAGCGATCGCTTCCCAAATTGTTGCAGCGGGTGCAGAGTATATTGAAGCACCCGTGTTGGGCAGTATTTCGGAAGCAGAAGCCGGTAAATTAATTGTCATGGTAGGTGCTTCCGATGAGCAATTTCAACAGTGGTCGGATTTTCTAAAACATTTTAGCTCTGAACCTCTACATATTGGCTCAGTCGGTGCTGCCGCTGCTGTCAAATTAGCATTAAATCAATTAATCGCTTCCCTTACCAGTGCTTTTGCCCTTAGTTTAGGTTTTGTTCAACGTCAAGGTGCCGACGTTGAGCTGTTTATGCAAATCTTACGGCAAAGCGCCCTTTTTGCTCCCACTTTTGATAAGAAATTGCAGCGGATGTTAGATAGGAATTATGAAAATCCCAATTTCCCAACTAAACATCTGCTCAAAGATACTAACTTATTTCTCAATGAAGCTAAGTTAAATGGCTTGAATGTCAGCAGTTTGGAAGGTATTCGCCAAATTTTAGAAATGGCACAGGACATGGGTTTAGCGGATGAGGATTATTCGGCGCTATTTTCTGCAATTAATCCTGAAGATGAATGAGTGTTTTAACGCAAAGCTACGCTAAGCTAAGCGCAAAGGTTCGCGAAGATTCTTAGCGTACTTCTACGTTCATAATTTTTTAGTAAAAACGGAATAAACTAGGCAAGCAATAATATTTTCTGAATAAAAAATTAACCAAGCCTTAATCAAAGCTTTGCCGAAGGTTGATGAACGCCAATTAAGCTGTTCAACGCATAAACGCGGAGAACACCATGTCTTTATCACGGCGGCAATTCTTCACCCTGGCAGGCGCGAGTGCTGCGGGTGCTGTATTAATGTCCCCTCTAGAAGCGCTCTATACCAAAGCAGCCAGGGGTCAATTAGTGAGTGGGGGAGGTTATGGCCCGCTGATTCCAGATCCCAATGGTTTATTGGATTTACCGCGCGGATTTCAATATCGCGCTATCTCTCGGACTGGAGACATGATGAACGATGGTAATCCAGTACCGGGTGGTCACGATGGAATGGGTGCTTTTCCCGGCCCTAATAACACAACTATCTTAATTCGCAATCACGAATTAAGCCCAAATTCTGCCACGCAAGTTGTCGGACTCAAATACGATAATCTCTGTAAAGGTGGGACAACAACTCTAATTGTAGGGGCGAATCGCCAAATACAAAGTCATTTTGCTTCCCTAGCAGGAACATACCGTAACTGTGCAGGTGGCACGACTCCTTGGGGTTCGTGGATTAGCTCTGAAGAAAATACCTCAACTCCCGCTACAAACGATCCAGTTAATATTACGGGAAATGTCAACCAACGTCACGGTTATAACTTTGAAGTTCCGGCGAATGCAAAAACAACTGTGACTCCCGTGCCTTTGAAAGCAATGGGGCGTTTTAACCACGAAGCGGTTGCAATCGATCCAAAAACTGGAATTGTTTATGAAACTGAAGATAGAGGCAATGGTCTCTTCTATCGCTTCATTCCAAATCAACCGGGCAAACTTGTAGAAGGCGGTGTTTTGGAAGCTCTGAAAATTAAAGGAATGCCCCAAGCAATTACTAAAACTAACTTCCCGGTGCGTCAACCAATGCAAGTTGAATGGGTTCGCATCGACAATCCCGACCCGGATACAGATACTGTCCGCGTCGAAGGCTTTAGTAAGGGTGCAGCCCAATTTACACGTGGGGAAGGCATCTGGTACGGCAACGGTGAATTTTACTTTTGTTGCACAGATGGTGGCACTGCCGGACTCGGTCAAGTTTGGCGCTACGTTCCTGGGAAAACAGCACAAGAAGGCGGCACTCTTGAACTTTTTGTTGAACCAAATGATGTAAATGTATTAGATAGTCCTGATAACATTGTTGTGGCTCCTTTTGGCGATTTGATCATCTGTGAAGATGGTGACGACGAGCAATTTGTAGTCGGCGTCACTCAAAAGGGCGAACTCTACCAATTTGCTCGGAATGCTATCAATGATAATGAGTTCGCTGGTGCCTGTTTTTCGCCTGATAGTCAGACCATGTTCGTGAATATCCAAACTCCTGGCATTACCTTTGCTATTTGGGGACCTTGGGCGAAAGGAAAATAATCGGTAATTGGTGATTGGTAATTGCTAATTCTTGTAGAGATGCGAAATGTCGCGTCTCTACATTTGCATCTCTACAGTCCCCAGTTCCTATTACCCATTATTTGCAAGGTAAACATTCGTGCGGTAGACCAAATAGACATCGCCACGCTCATTACAAGCGCTTGCATACAGTTCTTGCAAATCTACCACAAGTTGCTGGTATGCCGATCCTTCTTTGGGGATGTACGATACACTATTTACCCTGCCAATTAGCCTCTCTAAATCTAACTGTTGCCGGTACTCAAAGGTATGGCAGCGGACATCAGGAAAATGCGGACTGGTTAGCAGTGGAGTAGCTGAAACCATCCGCTTTTCTGCTGGATGATGGTTTGATGCAATCTCAACTAAGCGGCTGTAATTTGCTGTGAATTCATCCTTTTGATCGCGGTCGTTCCATACTACCGCTAGTCGTCCGCTTGGCCTGAGAATGCGACGAAATTCTAGCAATGTTGGTTTGGGATTAAACCAATGGAAAGATTGGAAGCAAGTCACTAAATCAACGGATGCGTCGGGTAAATTCGTCGCTTCTGCTGTTCCGTCACGAAACTCTACCAACGAATGCGGCGATGCAGCTTCTCTCATTGCGATGTTTGGCTCGATAGCGCTCGCATTCACTCCACGTTGAGCTAACAAACGCGAGGAAATTCCCGTTCCTGCACCGATATCTGCGGCGACCAGTTGCGATAGATTTCCCAATCCCTTCAGGATAATATCAATAGCGGCATCTGGATAGTTCGGTCGGTACTTGGCGTAATCCTCTGCTCGATTGGAAAATCGGCTTAGTGGATTCATTGTGTGTAACGGTGTGTCTTTTGAGTTACTATTCCCCATTGCCGATGACTGCTCTTCTACCTGTGCTTTTGTTGATTTTTACTTAAGTTAAGTGCTTATTAGTAGAATATAAACGAAGTTTTTTCTTTAAGATAAGGAGAAACTTTTTATCTTAAAGTCTAGACTTCGCACAAGTTTTTATGATATTATAAATTCGATAAGGAAGAACTATCACAAAATATTTATTAGAGATATATTTTGATTATTTAAATAATATCACCAAGCCTAAGGATTTGTAGTAATTTCAATCCTATTTCCTAAATTTTAGTTTTTAGTTAGGAGCGATCGCGTGAGTTGATTGCGATCGCTCCTAACTGATTCGGGAAATATAAGCGATCGCAAATGCAATAGCCGTTGAAATACACCCCAGGACGGGAGCCTGGGGTGTATATTTGCTTTAGACAATTAAAGCTCTCAGCGGGATTTTTTTCCGGTTCGTCGCCGCAGTTTCTGTGCTAGCGACGAAGCTTCCCGTTCGGCTTTGTAGAGATCGATGGATCGAGCCGTCAGCACTAACGATCCATCAAGCTTTTGCCCGACGTAGGGGAGACTGGTTGCTTTATACTCGCAAATGTCAGCTTTACCCCGAAGGGATTTCAAGTCTGTATTAACTTGAGCTGAGATTGCCTTGAGTTCCTGTATTGCTGCCTCTAACTCCGCTGAAAGCCGATTGACTTGGGTTGCTTGCGCCTCTAGGTGTTTTAACTTTTCATTCAGATGTTCCTGTAGCAGTTCCTGATAGGTTTTCACCCGTAGTGACGGAATTAACCTTCTGGAATCGCCTGTCTTTCGAGGTCGTCTTTCAGTATTGGCGATCGCTGGCGATGGAACGCGCTTGTGTTTGGCATCACCTTTTACGGGTTGGCGGTCTTCGCCACGTTTCATCTGGACTACTTTGAGGCTGGCTTGCAGTTTTGTCATGTCGATGGCTGGATGGCTACCTAACGACTTGGATGCGGACGCAATCAGTACAATTGTACTATAACGGGAGGCGATCGCTACTTACTCTGGTTTTTTTTTCAGTGGTAGAGCAATATAAGTGGGAGCGCAGTCTACCAAAACCTAAGGAGTGCATACAATGGTGCGAACCGCCTCAACCATGTTGGCGCTGGGCACTACAGCCCCAGATTTCCAGTTGCCGGATGTGGTATCTGGTCAAACCATTTCCCTTGCCACCTTTGCCGATAAGCAGGCATTGCTGGTCATGTTCATCTGCAAGCATTGCCCTTTTGTGAAACACATCCAGGGAGAACTGGTGCAGCTTGGCAAGGATTACGTCGGAGAAGAGATTGGAATTGTGGCAATTAGCGCCAATGATGCCAGCAACTATCCAGATGATGCCCCCAACTCACTCAAAGCAATGGCGAATGAGCTGGGATTCACCTTTCCGTTGTGCTACGACGAAACTCAAGAAACTGCTAAAGCTTATACCGCTGCTTGTACCCCAGACTTTTTCCTCTTTGATGCCAACCAAAGTTTGGTTTATCGCGGTCAATTAGATGACAGCCGCCCCGGTAACGATCGACCCGTCAACGGCAAAGATTTACGAGCCGCAATAGATGCAGTGTTAGCCGGTCAATCAATCCCCTCAGACCAGAAGCCTAGCATCGGCTGCAACATCAAGTGGAAGCCGGGGAATGAACCGACGTATTTTCCTCATTAATCGCAGCAACAGGGACTTGTGGAAGGGTGCAGAATCAAGTTTGAAGGTTATAAAGATGACATGAAATCTTCCCTGCTCCCTCTTTCCATCTGCCTCTTCCTGCTAGCCTTCATGAGCGGATGTCAAAATCAGAAACCAACGAATGCCGAGATGGAGGCGTGGAGAAATGAGGCGATGCAAAAAAACGCTGCAATGGTTGCCGCTCATACGAACAATCGACAGCGGCAACAGTGGAATCTAGAAATTCAGGGGAAAACGGCGGCGGGAAAATCCGTGCGGTTGACCATGCAAGAACTAGACGCGATCGCAACCACCCATGTCCGGACGCGATCGCCCCATAATACCAGCAACAACCCCGATCGGATTTTTGACTTTCGGGGTGTTGCTATCTCTAAACTGCTCGACAAGTTCGGCATCACTAATAGTAAGGAAGTAACGCTTGTCGCTTTCGATTCCTACCGTGCCACCGTCAGCATTGCAGACTTGCGTGCGTACCCGATTATCATTGCTTTAGAGCGCGATGGAATGCCCATTTCCCGCAGCGAAGGCGGCCCGCTTTCTCTGGTATTTCCTTACACCGAGTACCCGCAGCTTGAGCAAAAGTATCCCGACCGTTTTTGGGCATTTTACGTGACCAACCTGATTGTCGGTACCGAGCCAGTACAACTGCGCGTTGGCGAAACCCCGCTTGATGCCAAAACCATTAGCCAACTGCCACAAGTCACCATCGAAGAAGCTGTTGGCTACCCGATTGGGTGGCCGATTGGTAAAGTCAAGCTCACGGGCGTGCGGGTGCGGGACGTTCTTGCGGCTGCCGGTGTTACCCTGCCAGAAAACGGTATGGTTATCGTTCGGGGAAAAGCGCCCGTTTCTCGCAATGCCCTGAATCCAACTCGTTTAGCAGCCAATGAGGTAAGAGACTGCGATATTTTGTTTGCCACGCACTGGGGTAACGAACGCAACCCGATTCCTGCCAAAATGGGTGGTCCGGTGACGCTGGCTTTTCCCAGCAATTGTCAAGCTAGGTACGAGAATCAGCGCTGGCTCACGTTTGTGGAACAACTTGAGGTTAGGAAATAATGGTTAATGGCTAATGAGAGTTTGAAATTTTGAGTTTTGAGTTTTGAGCTACCAGAAAATTCTTTCATTCAAAACTTAGAATTTAAAACTTTTTGGCAATTACAAGTAACGATTACCCATTAGCCCTTATGAAAGTTGCCCCGTTCCGCTCAATTCACACACGAATTATGACCGCCACGACACTCTTGATTGTGGCGATTGTTGGTTCTGTGGTATGGCTGTGGGCGAAAAACGAGAGACAACTTTACCGGGAACAGAAGCGGCGTGAAGTCCAGCAGCTAGCGATCGCTTTATCTAATACCTGGACAAACGAACTTGAAGACCAAAATTGGGGTCAGATTCGGCTCGGTTTCAATCTGCTACTGAAGCGCAACCCAGATTTCGTTTACATTCTGATCTCCGATGTGCGCCTGTCTAATCAAATCGTCGCCGCCAGCGAAAGCGAACTTCAGGAACAGTATGTTCCCGATATTGTGCCTGTGTGGGTCACGGACTCAGCGCTGGCAGTATATGACGATACCCGTGTTGTCGAGACATTCCTCCTGCGCGACATTACTTTCAACCGCAAAGTGCGGGCACGCCAAGGTGAAACTGCCATCGAAGTTGCCGCCGCGATTCGCAACTCTTCGGGGCAAAAAATTGGGACGTTGCGGATTGGGATGTCACTGCGGCAGGTCAATCAAGCGGTCGCGATCGCTGTCGAAAAAGCGCTGTTTGTGGGGGTTTTTGCTCTCTCCTTGGGTCTTTTCGGTTCCTACCTGTTGGCAACAGAACTCAGTAGTCCTGTGCGGCGGTTGCAAGTGAGTGCTGCCAAAATTGCCGCAGGCGATTTACACCATCGGGCTGAAATTTACCGCAAAGATGAAATCGGCGCTTTAGCGATCGCGTTCAATGATATGTCGGCGGCGCTACAAGGTTTGTTTAGCCGACTACAGAAAACTATCGAGTCTTTTCATCGATTCGTACCAGAGAAATTTCTTCTGGTGATTGCACCCGACGGCATCGAGAACATCCAAGTCGGCTTTGCCTCGACGCGCACGATTACGATCCTATTTGCCGATATTCGGGGCTACACGGCAATGTCAGAACAAATGACGCCCTTAGAAACCTTTTCATTTTTGAATGACTACCTCGCCTGCATGGGACAAGTGATTGACAAGTCCGGCGGTTTCATAGACAAGTATATCGGCGACGCGATTATGGCGCTCTTCGATGATGAAGCGACGGACAACGCTCTGCACGCAGCGTTAGCAATGCGACAGCGACTTAAAATCTTGAATGAAGAGCGATCGCACCAAGGTTTGCCAACCATCGATATCGGTATTGGCATTCATCGAGGCGAAGTCGTCATGGGTACCGTTGGATTTAGCTCCCGTATCGAGTCTACAGTTGTTGGGGATGCCGTAAACGTAGCCGCTCGTGTCGAAAGCCTCACCAAAAACTACGACAGCACCATCCTCGTCACCAAGCCAATCGTCGAAGCGCTGCGCCACCCCGACACTTTCCCCCTGCGCTTAGTCGATAAGTTTGTTCGGGTGAAAGGTAAGGAAGAGCTAGTAGCGATTTACGAACTTGATGCAGTGTAGGTTATTTACCGAGTCTATTTCCTCGATAAGCTCCTCTCTTCTCTTCCTCTGCGCTCTCTGCGTCCTCTGCGGTTCGTTTTTCCCAAATTAAAGAAGACTGTTATATATTCCAGGAAAGGCTGAAATTTTAAAAATTCTTAATGTCCCCGCTTCAAGGATTTTGAGGATTTTGACCCGATAAGGCAGCGCTCAAGAATCTTCAACTAGACAAACTGATTAAGATTTTAAAAATGTATCAAATGCGCCAGTTTTTTTTACAGAATGGTGAATAATTTACTCATATAAATCTTGCTAATTACTCAGTATTCTAGGAGAGCCTCACCCCTTCTCTTGCGCCCCTCTGTATCTGAGGGAAATTGGCTGGGTGAAAATTTCAAATGATGCCTATTTAAACGGGTTTCCTTTCAGATGAATCCCTTCATAAGTTTTGCCCGTTAAAGCTTACAGCTATTTTGAATAATACCGAAAGAGAAAACGAAACCCTGGGAAATAGAGGTTACAAGCAGGTGTGGCTTGAAATTTAATCTTCAGTGCCCCAATAATATCCTGTTTGGCAAGTAATCATAAAGATAGACTTTTAAAATTAAAAATATTTCAAAAGAAAGGTTTCATTGGCAATAGGCAGCTTCTGTAACAAAGTCTACCGTTTCAATTTTTAAAAGCGCCTAACTTAGCATAAAAAGCAGTATTTAACAGCGAGAGCAATAGCTGTGCGGTTACACGTGCAATTGCGCCAGATACAGGTACGCAAGGAGGAACCGTGACAAACGTAACCACCCCTACAGAAGCAATAAAGGCAACCAAGCCTACAGAAAAACTAAATAAGATTGAAAAAGCCAAAGCTGTAAAACATCCCCTATTGCTGAAGCAAGAACTGGAGCATTTTGCAGAAATTGGCTGGGAGGCGATGGACGACTTTGACCGGAACCAAGGGCTAAAGTGGTTGGGTTTTTTCCATCGCACGGTGACACCCGGCAAGTTCATGATGCGAATGCGGATACCCAACGGCATTTTGACCAGCACTCAGATGCGAGTACTGGCTGAAATCGTGCAACGCTACTGCACGGGTTCGGGATTTCAAAACCAGGGAAATGCCGACATTACCACCCGACAAAATTTCCAATTGCGAGGGATTCGGATTGAGGATATCCCAGAGATATTCAACCGTTTGTTAAAAGCCGGTCTGACTTGCATTCAATCGGGAATGGACAACGTTCGGAACATCACGGGTTCGCCAGTTGCAGGCATTGATGCGGCTGAATTAATTGATACGCGGGGGATCGTCCGCAGCCTTCAGGACATGATTACCAATAACGGTGAGGGCAATCCCGAACTCAGCAACCTACCCCGAAAATTTAACATTGCCGTTGCCGGGGGTCGGGACAACTCCGTTCATGCCGAAATCAACGACCTTGCCTTTATCCCCGCATACAAAAACCACACCATTGGATTTAACGTCATCGTCGGCGGCTACTTTGCGCCGAATCAGTATGTAGAAGCCATTCCTCTCGATGTTTGGATTCCTCCTGAAGAGGCTGTCTCTTTAAGTAAGGCAATGCTGGAGGTTTTCCGGGATAATGGTCCCCGCGAGAATCGGCTAAAGTCCCGGATTATGTACCTGATTGAGGGCTGGGGCGTTGAAAAGTTTCGGGCGGAAGTCGAAAAACAACTAGGGCATTCGCTGGAATCGGCGGCTGAAAAAGATGAAATTGACTGGGACAAGCGCGACCATATTGGCGTTTATCCTCAAAAGCAACCCGGACTGAACTACGTCGGTTTGCACGTCCCTGTCGGTCGCTTGTATGCCCATGAAATGTTTGAACTTGCGCGAATGGCGGAAGTTTATGGCGGCGGGGAGATTCGTCTGACTGTCGAACAAAATTTGATTATCCCCAATATCCCCGACACGCGCTTAAGTCCCTTCTTAGAAGAACCACTGCTTCAAGAACGGTTGTCTATCGATCCAGCCATCTTGAATCGGGGGCTAGTTTCTTGCACAGGTAGCGAGTTTTGCGGCTTTGCGCTGATTGAAACGAAAAACCGGGCGCTTGCCTTGATTCAGGAACTGGAGGAAGAGTTAATTCAACCGCATCCGGTTCGCATTCACTGGACAGGTTGCCCAAATTCCTGCGGTCAACCACAAGTTGCAGATATTGGCTTCATCGGTACAAAGACGCGCAAAGATGGTCAAACCGTAGAAGCGGTGGATATTTGGATGGGTGGCAAGGTCGGGAAAGATGCACACCTTGGCAAAGAGATTATGAAAAAGGTTCCTTGCGAGGATCTCAAGTCAGTGGTGAGAGACTTGCTAATCGAACATTTTGGGGCAATCCCCAAGCAGCCACAAGAAAAGCTAGAAGCAGAGATTGCCGTTAGTCGTTAGTCATGCGTCATTAGTCACTTGCTAATTACGCATGACCGATGACCGATGACTAATGACCCATGATCCATGACCCATGACTAATAACGAATGCCATGAGTGACTCAACAAAAACCCTCTGCCCCTACTGTGGCGTTGGCTGTGGCTTAGAAGTTTCGCCGCCTGCGGCTGCAAATCGGGAGACCAATCGAGATAGTCAAGGAAATCCGATCTGGAAAGTGCGAGGCGATCGCTCTCATCCCTCCAGTCAAGGTATGGTATGTGTCAAAGGAGCGACGGTTTCAGAATCGATTGATAAAAACCGTCTCCTCTACCCGATGATGCGCGACTCTTTGGATGCACCCTTCCGTCGCGCTTCCTGGGAGGAAGCCTTAGATGCAATTGTCAGTCGCATGGGTTCCATCCTGAACTCCACTGGCCCAGATGCCTTATGTCTCTATGGTTCGGGTCAGTTCCTGACGGAAGACTACTACCTTGCCCAAAAGCTTTTTAAAGGAATCTTGGGCACGAATAACTTTGATACCAACTCGCGCCTGTGTATGTCTTCCGCCACGGCGGCGTATTTTTACAGCCTGGGTTCGGATGGTCCGCCTTGTTGCTACGAAGATTTAGAACTCACCGACTGTGCGTTTATCATCGGTAGCAACACCGCAGAGTGTCACCCGATTATCTTCAATCGGCTGCGGAAACACCATAAACAGAACCATCACGTCAAAATGATTGTGGTCGATCCGCGTCGCACCACCACCGCCGAAGCAGCTGATTTGCATCTAGCCATTCGACCCGGTACGGATATCGATTTACTCAATGGCATCGCTCATTTGCTTCTACGATGGGGCAAGATGAATGTTGAATTCATTGAGGATTGCACCGCAGGCTTTTCCACCTACGCTGAGGTGATTCAACACTATCCACCGGAAGCGGTCGCCGAACGCTGCGGCATTTCCGTAGATGAGTTGATAACCGTTGCCAAAATGTGGGCTGATTCTAACCGAGTCCTCTCTATGTGGACGATGGGTTTGAACCAATCTTCCGAAGGAACTGCGAAAGTCTCCAGCTTGATCAACTTGCACCTGATAACGGGTCAAATTGGCAAACCCGGAAGCGGCCCTTTTTCCCTGACGGGTCAACCCAACGCGATGGGGGGACGGGAAGTAGGGGGTTTGGCTCATTTGTTGCCCGGATATCGTTTAGTCAAGGATAACCAGCAGAGAACCGAAGTTGAGCAGTTTTGGAAGCTTCCCGCTGGGAAGATTTCGCCGGTTCCCGGTCGCAGCGCTTGGGAAATTATCACCGGACTAGAGACGGGAGAGGTAGAGTTTCTCTGGATTGCAGCGACGAACCCGGCGGTAAGTATGCCAGACCTGGAACGAACGAAAGCGGCGCTAAAGCGATCGCCTTTTACGGTCTATCAAGACGCCTACTATCCCACGGAAACCGCTGCTTTTGCTCACGTTCTACTCCCGGCGGCGCAGTGGGGCGAAAAAACGGGGACGATGACAAACTCTGAAAGAGTCGTCACCCTGTGTCCAGCTTTCCGCAAAGCTTTGGGGGAGGCGAGGGCAGATTGGGAAATCTTTGCAGAAGTGGGTCGTCGGTTGGGATATCCCGAACAGTTTGCTTATACTCACTCATCGGAAATTTATGATGAATTTGTGCAGCTAACCCGCGATCGCCTCTGCGACCAAACGGGCATTAGTCACGAACGTTTGAAAAAAGAAGGCCCGATTCAATGGCCCGAACCCCTTAAAAAGGAAAAATTAAACATTAAAAAGGAACCGGGAAAATCTTCCCACAGCACTCCTAAAAGGCTTTACACTGACTTGCGCTTCTCGACACCGGATGGACGGGCGCGTTTTGTTGCCAAGCACTCGCGGGGACTCGCAGAACCCCCCGATCCAAACTTCCCCTTTGTGCTGACGACGGGCAGGCTGTACGGGCACTGGCACACGCAAACTCGTACCGGACGGATTGCAAAAATCCGCCAAATGCATCCGCAACCGTTCATTGAGATTCATCCCCGCGATGCTGCGAAGTTGGCGATTCAGGAGAATGACTGGGTGGAAGTGCGAAGCCGTCGCGGAACTTCTCGATTCCCAGCCAAAGTCACTCAGACGATTTCTCCCGGTACAGTTTTTGTCCCCATTCACTGGGGCGATCTTTGGGCGGATGATGCCGAAGCGAATACCCTGACTCACTCCGCATCCTGTCCCGACTCTCTGCAACCCGAACTGAAAGCTTGCGCCGTGCAACTGGTGCCGATTGCTGCCCATCTGATCTCTGAGGAGTGTTTGCTTCCAGAGACTCAATCCAAAGCTTTGTCCTCACCGCTGCCTGTTTGAAGCGATCGCAAAAGCTTTGATTTTCTATCTGCTTTCACGCCTAAATTTCTACCAAAAGCTTACTGTTCTGGGTTAACCCGAACGCTATCTGCTTTTTCTCCAAAAGCGCTCCACAAGCCTGCCTCTCCCAGGGCGATTGGTGTCTGGGATTGGAGTTTTGCAAACGTTGAACTATAAACAACCGGAATCAACCCGAAGCTCAAAGATACCACCGTAACCAAAAGCACCACCATCAATGGATTAGAGGGTTCTTCCTCCGCTATCAATACTTGGGGGCGTTCTTGCGTTTTCATTACTAAAACCTTTTGATTAATTTCTAAAAATTGTGCGTCTATTTAAATCTAGCAAAAATTCTGTAGCTGAATATACAAAAATCTTCTTTTACAAAAGTTTAAAATAGCCTGAACTCGATTTTCTCGGTAGTGATGAATTTAAGCGAATACTGCACCTATCAAAAGGAGGAAATCAGATTTAGCAAGTTTGCAGAACCCGCTGAGGGATGCAACCACCATCCGTGTCTAGAGAGGAGTCAATGTCAGGAAATGCTCACATAGGATTAATCTAATTTGGCTTGAGATTCTGAGCATTCGACCAAATAACGCGATCGCATTCTGAAAATATAGAGACTTATCAATATTATTTAATTTTTTTAAGCCCTTACAATCTAATGGCTCCAAGACTATCTGCAAAACCTATTAATAAATGCTGACTTAGTAAGATGTGACAGATGTAAACAGATAGCTTCTAGAGGGCCTAACTAGAAAATAGCAGCAGAGAAATCGGTCTAAAAATCCAAGCTGAGGAAAGCAGCTTTAGTAAAAACTTCTCATAACTTCCCTTTGATCAAAGGGAAGTTATTTGCTTTAAAAAATCAAACGGTTATCGCTCAGAAAATACTCAAAAATAATCACTCTATTACACATTTTGCATGAGTTGAATGCAAAATGTGCAATGGAGAAGAAAGAATACTTCACAATACAGATACAATACCTAACAAGATAGAGATTTCAAAAGAAATCTGTCTTTTGTAACAAATTCTACGAACTCAGATTATTCAGTTCATTACTCTAACAGAAGCGCTTATTGCTAAAAAAACTAACGTTCGGCAGCTCGGCTCGATAAGGTGAGATTTTATGTTTGAAAACTTTCAAGCAAAAAATAGACCGAACCCCGTGGCAAGCGCCTAATTACGTAAATTTTTTACCTAGGATTTATATCCCCGATTGAATCTATAAAATTTACGCTAACCCAAGAACAGTTCCCGCTTTGATGCATACTTTACTTGAAAAGAAGAGGTTCTGAAATGTCCGGATTATGGTCATTTAGCGGTCGATACCGCATCTTACACCTGACCTGGTTTGCATTCTTTTTAACCTTTGTCGTTTGGTTCAACTTCGCCCCTTTTGCCACAGCGGTGAAAGCAGATTTAGGTTTAAATGAAGCCCAACTCAGAACTCTCGCTATTTGTAACGTTGCGCTCACCGTTCCGGCTCGAATTATTGTCGGCATGATTCTGGATCGCTACGGTCCTCGGATCACCTATTCATGCCTTTTAATTTATGCGGCGATTCCTTGCCTGATGTTTGCATTTGCACAGAATTTTTCCCAATTAGTATTAAGCCGCTTAGCGCTGAGCATCGTTGGGTGTGGATTTGTGATTGGCATTCGGATGGTGGCGGAATGGTTTCCCCCGAAAGAAATTGGCTTAGCAGAAGGCATTTATGGCGGCTGGGGCAACTTTGGCTCGGCAGGTGCAGCGTTTACCCTCCCGACAATTGCCACAGCAGCTGCCTTTTTAGGGGCAGGTCAAGTTAACTGGCGGTTTGCGATCGCGCTCACCGGAATTGTTGCCGCTATCTACGGAATTGTTTATTACTTAAACGTCCAAGATACCCCTCCAGGTAAGGTTTACCAACGTCCCCAAAGCAGCGCCGGAATAGAAGTGACTACCCAGAGAGACTTCTGGTTTCTATTACTTAGCAACATTCCCTTAGTCGGCGTTTTGGGCGTCATTGCTTGGCGCTTAAATCAAGTTAAATTTCTTAATATCACTCAACTGTATGTCACCTGGTTTCTGCTGCTGTGCTTGTATGTATTCCAAGCTTATAACTGTTGGAAAGCAAATCACAGCTTGATGACTGGTAAAAAGCGCTACTCTGCTGAAGAGCGCTATCAATTTGGTCAAGTCGTCAATTTAGAAATTGCTTATCTTGCCTGTTTTGGCTCAGAGCTAGCTGTTGTTTCCATGCTCCCAACGTTTTTTCAAAGAGGCTTTGGATTGACAGAGGCGCTAGCAGCGGGAGTTGCCGGAACTTATGCCTTTATGAACTTGGCGGCTCGTCCAGGAGGTGGCTTAATTTCTGACAAGATTGGCAGCCGGAAGTGGACGCTGGCAGCAACGCTTGCTGGCACAGGAATTGGCTATCTAGTGTTTAGCGGTTTGGGTGCAAATATACCCCTGTTCGGGGTAGTTATTGTGACCATGATTGCTTCCTTCTTTGTCATGGCAGCGGAAGGTGCGACCTTTGCAATTGTTCCTCTAATTAAGCGGCGTGTAACGGGTCAGATTGCTGGTAACGTGGGTGCTTATGGCAACGTAGGAGCGGTAATTTACCTCACCGTCTATAGCTTTTTACCTCAGGATGCTGCGGGCGATCGCATATTTTTCCAGATGCTAGGAATTGTTGGCTTAATTTCGGCTAGTCTTTGTGCGTTTCTTCTCAAAGAACCGGAAGGCTCTCATGAAGGTGAAGAAGTCGGAATAACATCCTCAAAAACGCCCGTTTTCTCGCACGAACGCGAACAAAATTAATTTTGGTAGAAGTCCTAATTGGGAATAAATGAGGTGTTAAAAGTTATCCCAACTTAGGTTTAATAACTGTCTTTTTCTAAAACCAACCGAGTAGGGGTGAGATTGAAAGTCACCCCTATATTTTTATGGCGTGTTGAGCGGGTTTAGAGATATGCTTGGCTACTCATGCTTCCTTACCAATTTAGATAGATTATTAACATTCTTTCGGGATAAAGTTGTTTTTAATACACCTAAACGGGTGATTTGGGATTAAGTTAACTTTGCTTTCCTACTCACACTGCTAGTGACTTTGAGGAGATTTTATGTCGTCTCCCGATCGAACAACTGCCAGCAACGAGCATAACGTATATACTGATACATTACCTAACGATTCCAACAGTGCAGGCGAACTAACTTATCAGCAAATTATTCTCTGTTCGGCAGTCATTGGAATTGCTGGAGGATTAGTTGCAACGGTTTATTATTACGCACTGGAATTAAGCCTGCATTTTGTTTGGCACACGCTCCCTGATATTTTGAATCCTTACTTCCCTAGCGGATTTCCCTCCTGGAATTACGTGTGGATTGCTACCACAATTGGGGGATTTTTTGTCGGTCTCACACTGCACTTCATGGGGCTTCCCGGTGAAGTTTCTCTAGTCGTTGATAAGGTACACGATCCAGGACGAATTTCCCTACGCCAAACTCCGGCAATGATTGTCGCTTCCCTGTTTTCGATTACAGCCGGTGGCAGTGCGGGTCCTGAAGCCCCGCTAGTACAAATCAATGGCAGTTTTGGCGGCTGGCTGGGTCAAAAGCTCAATTTGACCCTGACGACAACTCGCGTGCTGACTTTCTGCGGCATGAGTGCGGCACTGGGTGCCTTCTTTGGTGCGCCTCTTGGTGGCGCACTCTTCGCCCTAGAAATTCCCCATCGTCGGGGATTAGAATACTACGAAGCGCTCATTCCTGCCGTGCTTTCGGCAATCTTAAGCTTTTTTGTGTTTCGATTTAACACGGGGTTGACGATTGGGGGGATGTATCATTTTGTCGCACCTCCTAAGCTTTCCCTGATGAATTTGGGTCAAGGCGCACTGCTGGGGGCGCTAGGGGCGCTGATTGCGATCATCTTTATTGTTCTGTTCCGGAGTATTGGGTACTTGACTCAATACATCGAACACCACACGATTGCGCTGGCTACTTTGGGAGGGTTCGCAATTGGGCTGATTGCTTTAGTGTTTCCCCAGACCCTATTTTTTGGCGAAAAGGAAATTCATACGATTGTCGAAACAGGTTCGACGTTTGGAGTAACGATGTTGCTCGCGATCGCATTCGCGAAGATGCTAGCAGTTAGTTTCACTCTCCACTCCGGTTTCCGGGGAGGCTTCATCTTTCCGCTGTTTTACATTGGTGCAGCAGTTGGCTTGGCAATTTCTCTGGCTTTTCCACAAATCCACCCGACAATCGGTATGATTTGCATGATGGCGGCAGTGAACGTGGCGGTGACGAAAACACCGATTAGTTCCACTGTAATTCTCAGCGTGCTTTCAGACACCGCAATGGTGCCGGTTCTGGTGATTGCCAGTTTTGTCAGTTTCCTGTTGACTACCCAAGTCTCGTTGATTCAAACGCAGCGATCGCGCACGCCGACCGGGTTGCAAAACCCCACCTCGCTGCCCCTATATACTGCTGCTAGGGACTTTCCACAAACCAGCCCTTGAATCCTGCCGATATTGAAAGCTTTTCACGATTGTGGTAATGCTCCTATTAGTCGCAGTTTATGCCTTTAGGAGCTTTTTCTTTGGAGAAGTTATTCATCAAAATTTTTGTTATTTTTAATGAATTAATTACCCAGAAAATGAATGAAGACTGACAAATCTACAAATAATTTCTTTCAATTTGAAGCCGATTTTGTAGAGTCCTTGCGTTGCATTCCGATGCAGGTGCGGATGAAATTAGACACTTGCGGCGTCAAACTAAAATTGCCTCACTGGCACCAATTTAGTCAAGCGGAACGACAAACCCTGGTAGAGATGCCCTGTACCACAACAGATGAAGCTCAAGCCTACCGGAAATTACTGCACCAATTCGTTGTAGAACACACGGGCGTCTCTCCAGGCGACCTTCCGATAGAACCTCATCCAGATTGGATGGATGCTACAAAAATACCGGCTAACATTCAGGAAAAGGCAGCAGAATTTGGAGCAATACTGACACCCCAACAATGGGCAGAACTCACTCCCGCCCAACGCTTTGCCCTCATCAAACTCAGCCGCCCCAGTCACGAAAACCAAAACTTTTTAGCCGCACTCCAAGAATTTCACTTAATCTGAGCTATCAAGAAATGTGAAAAAAATTGCTACTTACCTTGCTGCGGCATAGTTATTAGGTTACAAACGATGCTGGCAGTGCTAGAGAAAGCGTTTGTGGTTTGTCCCATCGCGCTCATTATTCATCTGCCGTCAACTTTACAGGACATCTTCAACATGCCTTTTACCGCTAGCGTTATTTCATGTCAGGAGTGGGGGGCCAGACCCCCCAAACAGTGGTCAGAGGAAACCACACCTAAATACGTGATCGTTCACCATACCGATACGCCCAATCCCCCCAGCCATATATCGAAAGGAACTGTGGATGGAGCGAAAAAATTTGCCAAAAGTGTTCAGAATACCCACATGGATGTTTTCGGCTGGTGGGATTCCGGTCATAATTTTTTGAATACAACGGACGGCGTTCTCCTAGAAGGAAGAAATGGCACTTTAGCAAAAATTAAACGAGGTTTGTGTATTCGCTCGTCTCATGCTGGCAGTGCTCTAGGCAATGAATCGCCGGGAATTGAAAATGAAGGCAGATTTATGACCCATCAGATGGGTGAAAAACAATGGAATAGTTTAGTCGATTTATGCGTTTCAATTTGCAGTTCCTGCAAAATTTCTCCTGATAATATCAAAGGGCATCGAGATTTTTCTGCTACTGATTGTCCTGGTGATTGGCTATACGCTCAACTACCCCGTTTGCGTCAAGCCGTTCGTCAAAAGTTGAGTGCAATCGGTGTTCCGACAGACGATGGTTCCTTAAGAGTTGGATCGCGAGGAGAAAAAGTCAAACAATTGCAGCAGTTGTTGAAGGACAAAGGTTTTAATCCGGGTCCCATTGATGGTAGTTTTGGTACGGGCACAGAAACGGCTGTGATTGCTTTTCAGAAATCCCAAGGGTTAAAGGCGGATGGAGTTGTGGGAACAACTACCTGGAATGCGCTCACCAACCCCACACAAGTGCCTCCAGTTAATCTGGTGAATATGTGCAAATACTACCAAGGGTTGCCTCATCAAGATGATGCGCTGGAGTGGCTTCAGACGCAGATTCCGAAAGCAACCCTCGATGAGTTTGGGAAAAGATGGCGTAAAACAACTTAAAAATCGGGTAGAAAAGCCAGGAGTTAGGAAAACAAACGATTCAGAATTTTCTCTTCCTCCTGGCTTTTATCTGCTTCGACAGCAATCCTTGCAGTAGTTATTAAATTCTCTATTGTCTTGTTGGATCGCCCTGTGGGACTTGGAGCAGTTCATTTCTTCCGAAATCAAATAAGACGGCTATTGAATGATTTACATTATTCGAGAGTCAGGGTTTGATAACATTTAAGGAATAAGTTGACGAACGGCTTACCGCTAGCTTCATCTGTTATTGCCTCTGGCTTGGTTGCTTGAGAATGACTTTTGGCTTGGCATAAGCGGATGAAAAGTCGATGCCCCCCTAATGAAGATTAAACGCGCTCCAAAACATAAACCCGAAAACATTTGGTCGAAAGAATGGGATGATCTACTGCGGGGTGCCGCGGGTGGGTTTTTATTCGGAATTCCGCTACTGTACACGATGGAAGTCTGGTGGATTGGGTCGTTCACGGAACCGCCGGTGATGCTAGCTGCGATCGCTGCCACGTTTATCGTCGTTTTCCTGCTCAATCGCACCGAAGGCTTTCGCAAATTTAAGGATATTCGACCGGGTGAAGCCGTAATGGATACCATTGAAGCGATCGCTATCGGCGTCGTCTGCGCGACAAGTATCCTAATTTTATTGCGCGAAATCACCTTCGATACCTCTTTGGGTGAAGCATTAGGAAAAATAATCTTCGAGAGTGTACCGTTTGCTTTGGGTGTGGCACTAGCACGTTCTTTTTTAAGTGGCGATCGCTATCAATCTCCTAACAGCGATGAAAATCCCCCACAACCAGACAAAACCCGTCTCAATGCGACCTTGGCAGATATTGGGGGTACTTTGATTGGTGCCACGATTATTGCCTTTAACATTGCGCCTACTGACGAAATTCCCATGCTAGTCGCTGCTTCTTCCCCTCCGTGGCTGATTGCGATTATTGTTGCCTCGCTGTTAATTTCTTATGGGATTGTCTTTCAGGCTGGCTTTACTAATCAACAACAACGGAAACAACAGCAAGGACTTTTTCAGCGTCCCTTAAGCGAAACTGTTTGCTCCTATTTAGTGTCGCTTCTGGCAGCCACATTTATGTTGTGGTTCTTCCACCAGCTGAGCTTTGACGATCCGTGGCAAATGTGGTTGAGCTATACATTGTTACTAGGACTCCCAGCCACTGTAGGTGGCGCAGCAGGAAGGTTGCTAGCATGAGCCAAACGAATCAAGATAGCAATTCATCCCAACAGCAACGACCGCCGCGATCGCTTGCGGAATGGGTTTCCTTTGCGATCGCGACATCTATTGTGGCGCTACTCGTAGGACTGGTGCTGTATGACTGGGCAACCCAGAAAAATGAACCCCCGACTCTATCAGTCACCGCGAAGGAAAGAGAACTTCGTCAAACTCAAGAGCAATTCTACATCCCTTTTGAAGTGACGAATACTGGTGGAGAAACTGCTGAATCAGTCCAGATTATTGCCGAGTTGCGGGTTAATGGGAAAGTTGAAGAAACTGGCGAACAACAAATTGACTTTCTCTCCGGCGGCGAAAAGGAAGAAGGCGCATTTATCTTTAGCCGGAATCCCCGCGATGGCGAGTTAGTCGTGCGAGTCTCTAGCTACAAGTTACCTTAAGTTTTTTGATAACTGCTCATTTCCCGGTTCGCTGTAATTATTGGAAACGATGCAATGGTTAATAACAAGCTTGTCGCAGCGAATACTCGATTTGCCTTCAAACTATTTAGGGAACTTACAAAGCAGGAGCCTGACAAAAACATTTTTGTTTCTCCAGCAAGCATAGCGATCGCGCTCTCAATGACCTATAACGGCAGTGTGGGGCAGACACAAGCGGCAATGGCGATCGCGCTGGAATTGCAAGAAATGAGCTTGCAACAAGTCAACGAAGCTAACTTACAGTTGAAACAATCGCTAGAAAATCTGGATAACGAGGTGGAGTTAGCGATCGCTAATTCGCTTTGGGCGAATCAGAATGTGGAATTTAAACGGGATTTTTTGAAGCGAACCCAAGAGTTCTACGGTGCAAAAGTAACCAACCTGGACTTTAGTAGTTCCGATGCTTTGGCAACTATTAACAACTGGGTAAGCGAAAACACCCACGGCAAAATCGAGACAATTCTCCAAAAGCTTGACCCTCAAACCGTTTTAATCCTAATTAACGCTATCTATTTTAAAGGTATTTGGGCAAGCCCTTTCGATAAAGAAAATACACACGATAGAGCCTTTACATTACTTGATGGGACGCAGAAACAGTACCCGATGATGTCTCAGCACAGAACCTACCGCTACTACCAAGGTAAGAACTTTCAGGCGGTTAATTTACCCTACGGTAGTGAACAGGTGAGTATGTACATCTTCCTTCCAGATCAAGACTCAAACTTGCAAGCATTCCACAAAAATCTGAACGCTGAAAACTGGAATCAATGGATTTACCAATTCTGGCGAGAGGAAGGAACACTCGTTTTACCCCGCTTTCAGCTAGAGTATCAAGTAGCACTCAATGATGCCCTGATTGCCTTGGGGATGGGAATGGCTTTTGAAGGAGGTTTCCAGCAGATGTCTGCCCAAGACATTGCCATTGCCAGCGTCATCCATAAAACCTTTCTCGAAGTCAACGAAGAAGGAACCGAAGCCGCCGCCGCAACTGGTATAGAAGCCTCATTCGGTCCCCCCGACCCTCCCTTTAGCATGGTGGTTGACCGCCCGTTTTTCTGCGCGATTCGGGATGATGATACTGGAAGTTTGCTGTTTATGGGTTCTATTATGGAGCCACAGACTGCAACATCCAAGCAATCAAACAGGAGTTAGGAAAATGGCGGGAAAAAAAATCTTGATGCTCGTCGGTGACTTTGTTGAAGACTACGAAGTAATGGTGCCATTCCAGGCATTACAAATGGTTGGGCATACTGTCCATGCGATTTGCCCCAATAAGAAAGCAGGGGACGAGGTGCGAACCGCAATCCATGACTTTGAAGGCGACCAAACCTATAGTGAAAAACCCGGTCACAACTTCACCTTAAACGCTACCTTTGATGAAGTGGAAGCGACAGAATACGACGCCTTAGTCGTTCCTGGTGGACGTGCGCCAGAATATATCCGTTTGAACCAGAAAGTATTAGAAATCACCCGCCACTTCGCCGAAGCAAATAAACCGATTGCTGCAATTTGTCACGGGTTACAAGTTTTGGTGGCAGCGGGAGTGCTAGAAGGCAGAAGTTGCACCGCTTACCCCGCGTGCGGCCCGGATGTTAACCGGGCAGGTGGGCTTTACGTGCATATTCCACCAGATGAGGCAATGGTTGACGGTAACTTAGTAACAGCACCTGCATGGCCTGCTCATCCTAACTGGTTGGCAGAATTCTTGAAACTTTTGGGAACGAAGATTGAGCATCAAGAAATGGTTGCGGTTTAACGGTCTCAATCCTATCGAAGTTAGATAATTTACTTGTCTTAGCGCTATCTACACTTGCGATTCGGTCTTAGCTCCCCTTTTAAGGCTACGGTGTACGCACATCTTGGGTTAAGGGGCAAAAAGTTGATTGATCCCCTAAATCTCCCTTTTTAAGGGGAACTTTGACTGAATTCGCCACCTTTTTTAAGGGGGGTTGGGGGATCAAAACGGGACTTGCAAGTTAAAGAAGTCTTGTGCGTATACGGTAGCTTTAAAAGAGGGTTTGGGGGCTTTCTTTGGATGTAACATCACTAATCGAGAAGTATTTGATTAGAAATCCAGTTCCTCAATCACAACCGTTCTTTTTTTCTGTTTTTAAAAAAACTACTGATTCGACTGTTCTCTTGTCTGGGTATCCAGCTTATCTACTCGATTACGCAAACGTTCCAACTCTAATCGATAGGTTTCTAATTGACTTCTTGGAACCGTTAACCCTTCTTGAGTAACTCGATTTCCAGCAGGATTATCAATGAGTTGTTCAACTTGATTTAAGCAGGCATTTAAACCGGCAGCAAATTCATACCGAGTTACAGGCCGATTGCCTTGAAAAGTTCCATCGCCATTTCCACTGAGACACCCATAACGCTCTGTTGGAGGTGGCATTTGAGAATTTGGATTATTGGGAATCGCTTCTTGTGCAACTGCACTGTTTGCTAACAGCAAGGCCATTCCCGAAACGGCTGGACTATATAAAAGTAGAGTCTTAAAAAATTTAGACATTTTAATTCTTTCCACTTAATTTGCAAAAAGGTAACTTGAAGTCTGCTGAAAAAGAAACTTTTATATCTTATTGTAATGAAAATCAACTAGCTATGTGTTGATTGCTGCCGGGAAAAGTATCAAAGTTTACTTACTTCTAATTACAGATACCAGGTTCCGCCTTCAGACGTTATCCCAGTAATAGGTAAAGCGCTAGATATAAAAATTTATACTGTCTCAGGAGAACGCTGAATGAATTTACCAGGAACCTCCGTCTCTGTTTGGCTCGACACTACAGAAGGGACAAAATACCCGCAATTGACCAGTGATATTACCGTAGATGTTGCCATTGTAGGCGGCGGCATTACTGGCTTAACCGCTGCGTTGCTATTGAAACGCGCTGGATTAAGGGTTGCAGTAATCGAGGGATCGCAAATTGGCAGTGGTGTCACCGGCTATACGACTGCCCACCTCACCGAAGCTGCTGACGAACGCTACCAAGACCTGATTTCCTCCTTGGGCGACACGGATGCGAAGCTGGTAGCAGAATCCAGTCGTGCGGCGATTGAACGCATTGCTAAGTTTGTGGCAGAAGAGAAGATTGATTGTGATTTTCAGCGAGTGCCGGGATATCTTTACACTGAAAAATCCCAGGATGTGTCTGAAATTGAGTCAGAGGCGGAAGCGGTTAGCAAGTTAGTGATTCCGGCTGCTTTGACCAAGGATGTGCCACTGCCATTTCCGGTAGAAGCGGCGGTGATGTTCCCCAATCAAGCGCAGTTTAACCCGATTCCCTATCTCCAAGGGCTTGCGAAGGCGATTGACGGTGGTGGCAGTTTTATTTTTGAGCAGTCATCTGTTGTCGATATCACCGGAGACAAGCCGAGTCGAGTTTCTACCGAACAGGGGACGGTAACGGCGCTAGATGTGATTATTGCTACTCATACGCCGATTCACAATCTGAACAGTCTCCCGGACTTGTATGTAATGACCACGAAAATTGCCCCGTATCGCTCTTACGTTATTGGAGTGAGATTGCGATCGCCATTACCGCCAGGACTGTTTTGGGATACCGAGGAGCCGTATCACTATACACGCAGCTACAAAGACCTGCTGATTATTGGCGGTGAAGACCACAAGACGGGTGAGGATGTGGATAATGAGGCGTGTTTCGAGCGCTTGGAAGTGTATGCGCGATCGCTCTATGATGTCGCCTCTATCGATTATCGCTGGTCAGCTCAATTGTACGAGCCGGTCGATGGTCTACCCTATATCGGGAAAACCGCAGCGAATTCTAATATCTACGTTGCTACCGGCTATTCTGGCAACGGCATGACCTTCGGCACCGTTGGCGGGATGCTAACAAGCGACTTGATTCTGGGACGGACGAATCCCTGGAGCGACCTTTACGACCCCAATCGCGCGAATATTCTAGCCAGCGCCCAGCGGTTTGTGACGGAGAATCTGGGCGTCGCCAAGCACTTTGTAGCGGATCGGCTTTTTAAGTCGGAAGGCAATGAACCCTCGGACGTAGCACCAGGCGAAGGCAAGATTCTTGACATCAACGGGAAGAAATATGCCGTCTACCGCGACGAGACAGATTATCTCTGTTCACTTTCTCCGGTGTGTACTCATGCTGGATGCATTGTTGACTGGAATAACGCCGAAAAAACTTGGGATTGCCCTTGCCACGGTGGACGTTTCAGCCCTACGGGTGAGGTACTCAATGGCCCGCCGATTACGGATCTCGATCAAAAAGAATTGCCCAGTCAATTTACAACGAAAAGTTAACTCCATTCACTTTTCTTTTCCCTCTCCAGATTGATTAAGTCAATCTGGAGGGTTGCTAGCGTGTTGGGTGAATAGAAACAAGAAATCCTCTCTGGATTTCATTTTTTTAGACACAGTTTAAGGACACACTAATGCCAGCAGAACAACAGCTACAACCACCCCAACATCAAGACCATCGACCGGGTACCGAATCAGAAATGACGCCTAGCCCCAAGGCGGATGATAGTAAATATCAAGGTAGTAACAAATTACGCGATAAAGTGGCGTTGATTACTGGCGGTGATAGCGGCATTGGTCGCGCAGTTTCTATCTTTTTTGCCAAAGAAGGCGCTGACGTGGCAATCATGTATCTGAACGAACACGATGATGCCCAAGAAACGAAACGGCTGGTAGAAGAACAAGGGCGCAAATGTATTACGATTCCTGGCGACATTGGTGACGAAAAATTCTGTCAGCAGGCTGTAGAAAATACGGTTGCGGAGCTTGGGAAACTCGATATTCTTGTTAACAACGCTGCCGAACAGCATCCTCAAGAAAGCATCGAAGACATCACTGCCGAACAGCTTGAGCGCACGTTCCGGACTAACATTTTCTCAATGTTTTTCTTGACGAAAGCTGCACTCAAGCACCTCAAAGAAGGCAGCGCGATTATCAACACCACTTCGGTGACAGCTTATAAAGGGAATCAGCAGCTGCTCGATTATTCGTCTACTAAAGGGGCCATTGTTGCCTTTACGCGATCGCTCTCAAAATCTCTGGTGGAAAAGGGAATTCGCGTGAATGGCGTCGCCCCAGGTCCCATCTGGACGCCGCTCATTCCCTCAACTTTCCCAGAGGAAAAAGTTGCCTCTTTTGGTAAACAAGTGCCGATGCAACGGGCTGGACAGCCAGAAGAAGTTGCGCCTAGTTACGTCTTTTTGGCGTCAGACGACTCTTCTTATATGTCCGGTCAGATTTTGCATCCCAACGGTGGCGATGTTGTCAATGCTTAACGCTAAGATGACTACCGATTTTTCTTGAAAGAATAGAAACCCGTTTTCTAACTAGAAAACGGGTTTTTTGATAGATGTTAGGAGTTAGCGATAGGATGCATCCTAGTGCATGCGCCTATACCTTGAAAGGTGGGTCTTGTGCGTACAAAAGCTGCTCCCCGTAGGCTGAAGAATTTTTAGTTGAGTCTGCGTAGGCAGGCTTTGTTTATGTACACCTACGCTTCTAGTGCGGGGGCGTGTATTTGCTTAGTGAACTAAAAAAACTCCCACCACGTAAGTGGCGGGAGTGCAAACGTCAGTTAAGTTTAGAGAGGTATGGCGTCAGAGGTTGAGTGTGCTTCCGATTACTTCGTCGAAGCTGCCATTTCTTGCTGAATTTTGCTCTTGGCAGCTTTGAATTCGCTAGACATTTGCTCTTTTTGTTCGGTGCTGCAATTGTTGTCAATGGCTGCAAACATCGTGCTTTCTTCTTGACGAATATGATCGCCAACCGCATCCATCAACTGCTTAATTTTTGATTTGAATTCGTCTTTGGAAGAAGCAGGGTTGATCGCTTTAATTTCATCCAACATCCGCTTCATCTCGGCTTGCTCATCGTACAGCTCTTGAGTATTGTCGTCCCCGTAGAAAGAGCGAACTCTGGGATAAACGATTTCTTCTTCGGCTTGAGCGTGTGCCAATAAATCTTTGTAGAGCTGCCCAAAATACTCTTGGAGTTTTTGAGGATCGTCAGTAGCCCCAATTTCTGTAAAGATGGTGTTGGTCTTATTGTGATCCAGGCGGATGAGCGTCTGGATGTTCATATCTTGCTTATCGGTGTTTTGGGTGACGGCGCTACCAAACACACCAGACAAGGCTGCAACAGCGTCTTGAACTCGTGCCCACAGTCCCTGATCTGCGTCTTTTCCAGTCAGTTCGCGGACACCCACGAGTTCTAGCAGTCCTTTGAGTTGTTCCTGGTGAGCGCGGTTCTCAAAGTTAACAGCATTTAAAGGTCCAATCGCCAGTTCAATATCAGCACCCACGACTTGAGCAGCTTTGTGAACTACGATACCGCTCATCGCCTGAGCGTGCTTCAGGAGTTCGTGTTGAACTAATTTCTGGTAGAGAGACAGCTTATCACCAGACATTAATTCTTGGGTCTTCTGAACAAATTCCTGAACTGTCTCGTGGGGTTCAGAGGGAACGCCGTACTGAACAATTACCGTTTCTAGAACGCCCAGGTTTTTCTGGTCGTCCTGGAGCATATTCTGCAAGCGATCGCGCACATCTTGATCGTGAGTGGCACCGAGCAGTGTTTGCTCGTTAGAGATGATTAAATTTTGCGTCGCTTTCATGTCTGCCAATTTTTGAGCGATCGCAATGCGCTTTGTATCGTCCAGTGTTGATACCATTTTTGTTCCTTCTTTGAAATATTATGATTTTTGAATCTTTATGAATAATCTCACAATCTCTTAAGGTAATTCATCTTTCCCGCGACTGAATCCAAAAGTATGGTTCATAGAGGAGATAAATACTTTTAACTTATAGATTTTTATTTGGAATTCAAATTATTGAAACTTCTACTTTTGATAGTTTGCAAAATTAGGGTTCTTGAGTATAGTGATGATTCATCTAAATAAGTTTCAAGAATATATCGCTGTAAATGATTTGTGAACGGGAGTTCTCCGGCTTCTCTAAAAAGCTGGATAGCTGAACCAATGGTATCTCACACCTAAAAAAGGATAGATATACTTTATTCCTTCAATAGAAAACGTAAAGTTACGCGCTCAAGAAAAATTAACTCGTCAATAAAATAAATCTAGGAGCATAGCTTATAGACCCTCCTAGATTTAATTGCTTTCTTCCAGCGATGGCAGTTAGCGATCGCACTTATTAACTATAGGGAAGCTACGTTCCAAACCTCCCTACAGAGTTAATTCTGTTCGCGCGCACTACTACTTGCTAGAAGCTGCCATCTGGTCTTGTAGCTTGCTCTTAACAGATTTGAACTCGGTTGCCATTTGTTGTTGCTGCTCGCTGCTGAAATTATCGCGCAGCTTAGCGAACATCTCGTTCTCTTCTTGATTAATGTGATGGTTGGTAGCGTCGCTTAGCTGACGAACTTTCGCTTTGAACTCAGAAGAAGAAGGACTCATCGCCTTAATTTCATCCAGCATCCGAGCTTGCTCAGCTTGCTCGTTATACAGATCCTGCGTGTCCTGATAATAGGAGCGCACTGCTGGATAAACAACTTGCTCTTCGGCTTTAGCGTGAGCCATCAAGTCTTTGTAAAGCTGACCGAAGTATTCTTGGATCTTTTGAGCGTCGTTGGAATTCTCAATTTCCATAAACAAGGTCTTCGCCTTGCTGTGATCCATGCGAAGAATTTCACCGATGGTCATATCAGAACGGTCGGAGGTTTGGGTGACAGCACTACCAAATACCCCTGATAATGCAGCAACGGCGTCTTGAACCCGTCCCCACAGTCCTTGATCGGCTTCTTGTCCGGTTAGTTCGCGAACACCCAGAATTTCCAGAATACCTTTCAGTTGCTCTTGGTGAGCGCGGTTCTCAAAGTTAACGGTATTCAAGGGAGTAATGGCAGCTTCAACATCAGCACCAACTACTTGAGCAGCTTTGTGAATCAGTAGACCCGTCATGGTTTGCTTATGCTTAAGCAATTCATGCTGAGATACTTTTTCAAACAAAGTCAGTTCAGAACTTTCCATTAGCTTCTGAGCTTCACCAATTATCTTGGTTGTGGATTCCTTGGGTTCGGCTTTGACACCGTACTGAATAATTACAGTATCGAGAACACCGAGGTTTTTCTGATCGTCATCAAGCATATCTTGTATGCGCTTGCGAAGATCATCATCGGCGAGCGCAGAGATGAACTTTTGCTCGTTAGCAATTAGCAAGTTTTGCAGCGCTTTCATATCTGCCAACTTCATGCCAATCGCTATGCGCTTGGTATCATCTAGTGTCGTTACCATTCTTTTGTTCTCCACTCAATAATCATAGGATCGGAATCTATCTCGAAGATAGTCATCTCTGTCGAGTAGATTCATCTCTCTTTTGAGAGATACCCCTTATTTATCCTCTTTATAACGTCCAATTTTTATTGGCTCTATCCAAAGATAGAAAAGATTCAAAACCTTAGGACTTTTCTCTTTTTTAGTTGGCTTAGTATATTCTTATTTTGGTTATTCGGCATCTATCGTAAATCATATTTGAAAAGTTAAAATAGCCTGAACTTTGATGACGGAGATTTGACAAGCTAGTTATTATAAAAATAGCTTCGTGCCACTATCTTAAGAATGAAATATTGAGTTTAAATTTGTGTATAGCCGATCACTTTGTCACCATTCCACCATCAGGCAGATACACTTCTTAATACGGGTCGCTAGATTGACTCAATAACAGACTCAATTAAGACAAGGGCAGGAGACAGGGCGTGACGACGAATAAGGATGCTTCTCTGGGGCAGCAGGCACTTAACAAAGCAGCGGAAATAGGATTATCTAGCCAACTCGATGAAGTAGAAGAATTAGCGGTAGATATCCAGAGCGATCCACTGAAAATGGTTCAGGGACAGGTGGATTCAGTCACCGTTGAAGGTGAAGGTTTGGTTATGAACAAAGACCTCCGGATGCAGGAAATGAAAATGGAAATGCGTGGCATCTCCATCAATCCCCTCAGCGCTGCTTTTGGCAAAATTGAATTAACCAAACCTACTGATGCAACGACCCACGTTGTCTTGACGGAAGCAGACATCAACCGGGCATTCAACTCGGAATTTGTCGGTAGTAAGCTGCAAAGTATGCAGGTATCAGTCAATGGACAACCGATGACCATTGACACTAAAAAGGTAGATTTTCGCCTACCTGGTGAGAACAAAATTGCATTAAGTGCCGACGTGCTGCTGCGCGAATCTGGAGAAACCACGCAAATTGCCTTTACAGCAGTGCCCCGAGTTGGTGCAAATGGGCAGAAGGTCAATTTGGAAGACGTTGAGTATACCGAAGGCAAGGAACTCTCCCCGGAACTGACGGCGGCGCTATTAGAAAAATCGAGCGAACTATTGAACCTGAGTAACTTCGATCTACAAGGAATGTCGCTTCGCATCAAACAATTAAATCTAGAATCGGGAAAAATGACGCTTTTGGCGGAAGCGCGCGTGGAGCAAATTCCTTCAGGCTAGTGATGAACTGTTTGCGGTTCGCTATTCGCGGTTAGCTGAGTAGGTTACGATCGGCAACCCAAAGCTAATAGCTAATAGCGATCGCTTGCTTTCACTCGTCTAACTCCTAGAATCCATAGAGAAGAACATGACACAAACTCCCAATATCCCGCCGCTGATTGAAAGTGATGAGACCGATTATCAAGATAGCGGGGTGACAAGCACAGTCGCGATCGCAGGACATCCCCTGCATCCACTGATCGTCACCTTTCCCATTGCTTTTTTGACTACACCAGCAGCCGCGGATCTCGCCTACTGGTGGACAAAAGATCTCTTCTGGGCACAAGCCTCCTTTTGGCTAATCGGCATTGGCTTGGCAAGCGGGGTGCTTGCAGCCCTAAGCGGCATGATGGACTTTCTGAGAATTGAACGAGTTCGCAAGCGCAGTGCTGGCTGGGCACACATGGTACTGAATGTCGCCGCCCTAGGGCTGACAATTGCCAACTTTGCACTCCGTTGGGGCAATACCTCAGGAGCCATATTGCCTACAGGGCTTACAATCTCAATTATTGTGGCAACCCTTCTCGGTTTGTCGGGTTGGTACGGAGCCGAGCTAGTCTATCGGCATAAAGTTGCTGTGATCGGCTACGGGGATTCAAATAGATAGAAAAAATAAGCAGGCGACATCCACGTCGCCTGCCAATTAATTTAAAAATTTCCTCTACACTTGTTTAGCATCGCTAAAAGGTAGAAGCCGCAAAAGCTAAATTTTTCTGCGTTATATCAATCCTGGCCCTTGATGACGCTTGTCACCTTCCATCGTCAGCTTCCCTTCTTCATCGTCCTGTAATTCTGAGACAGTTTCAGCGCGTTCGGCAGCCTCGGCTTCTTCTTTGGCTTTTAAGTCTCCAGGTTCGTTCACATACATTTCGGGTTCGATGGCATAGTTATTTAAAAGACCCTCTTTGTCTACCGTGTAGCCATCTGTAGTATCGATACTTCCATCATTTGTTTGATCGTTAGTAGGGGATTTTTCCTCATCATCTTTTCCGGGAGTTGTTTTAAATGCATTCCCCTCTCTTTCTCTACGTGCTGCGGTTTCAGCAGGTACAATCCCCCGATCGTAGTTATCTTCACCAACTCGTTGACTGCTGTCTACGTTATCTGTTTGATTATTCATGACTATTATTCTCCCAACAATATTCAGCTTTAGAAACTAAGAATATAATTTTTGGTATACCTTTATACTCTACCTTGAGTATTAGATCGTCTAAGTATAAAAAATTTATATAAGATTGCGTAATTAATAACAACTAGGATATAAATTAATCTCCTACTTAAGAAGGAAATATTGAACTCTTCTGTGTGCTATGAAGCTCAGTTGGATGCAGAAGCCTGCTCGTTGGCGCGGCTTTAGTCTAAATGTATAGAATACAGAACTGAGAACTGCTTGGAAGTGTAGCCAATGCTTCGAGACGCCAAATATATCAAGCGGATTATCCTCTCGCTGCTGATTATTGTGCCCCTGGGATTGCTCTCCAAGAGATACACTGGATTCGGTCGCGGCTGGGTCAACGATTTCTCAGGTGATATCTTATACGAAATATTTTGGTGTTTGTTCGGGTTTTTCCTGTTTCCGAGTCGCAAAGCAATGAACCAAATTCCAATTTGGGTATTCGGTATCACCTGTACGATCGAATTTCTGCAACTGTGGCACCAACCTGTTTTAGACTCGATTCGCTCGACTTTTCTGGGCAAACTGTTGCTTGGAACCACCTTTTCTTGGTGGGATTTCCCCCATTATCTGCTCGGTTGCATCATCGGGTGGCTATGGTTACAGCAAATTGTTAGAGGTTACAAAGATAAAACCCCGATTCGCTCGGATAAATAGATAGGATGATTAGATGAGGGAGAATTTTCAGTAGTTTTTAGCCTGTGTTTGATGGCTAATCAGATGTAACTGAATTAACCCGAACGGGATGCCCTAACCTTGATTTAAGTTTTGATCTTTCTCGCCAGCTTTTCAGCATCAAGCTGTTTTCTTTCAGCATCAAGCTTAGGGTGATTAGCTGTTCGGATAGTAATATCAGCTCTTGGCTCGTGGCGATTAGCTCCTGACTTACGCAGATAAGCTCAGACGATCTGCTGAGCAGATAGTCTGTTCTGGTTGTTATATTTTGCTGGGATATCTCAGAATCTTGCTGTTTAGATTCTGCCAAATCTAAAGGATATGGGGGAACTTCAAAACAAGTTGATTTTTGCCACTTCCTGTTGCTCAGTTTGTGTTTTGTCATGCTCTGAATCCAGTTAACGGAGATGTTAGCAGGTATTGTAAAAGACAAAATTTGAACTTACTAGTAGATTTTAAAGGTGAAAGCGATCGCGTAGCACCTGCGTAGCAGGTGCTACGCGATCGCTCGAATTTTTGGACGGGTTGTAGTATCTACTTATCTATATATTAGTTGCTTGGATTGTACGAGCAGCTTTTTCCTTGTGGCGATTAGCGCTTCACTTGTAGCGATTAGCGCTTCACTTGTGGCGATTAGATCCTGACTTTCGCCGATCAGCCTAGATGATTTGCTGAGCAGATAATCTGTTTTAGTTATTATATTTGGCTGATATATTTCAGAATCTTGCTGTCCAGATTCAGCTAAATATAAATCATCTTGATGAATTTTACAGCAAGATAGTTTTTGCCACTTCCTATTGCTAACGTTATATTTTGTCATGTTAGGAATCCAGTTGATGAAGATGCTGGTGTGGTTTTGTAAAAGAGTGAAGTTGGTTCAGTGGATGCCAAAAATCGAGCGCTCGTGTGGCAACCGCTACGCGGTTGCCACACGAGCATTTAAAATTTAGAATATCGTCGTACTATCTACTCATCTAGCAATTTTAGATCAATTTTTCTGGATAAATTTTTTTCGTCAAAACTTATTGACAATGGATTAAATTCGTAGATTTAGCTTTGCCCTTTCAAATAAAAGATATTAGAGACTAATCCAACTAAACTTCTATCTCCAGGCAGAAGTTAATACGAACGATATTTGTATACTACACTACACGAAAACCTGTGTTGAGCGATCGCTATGGTTATGAAATTTATCGTTAACCCGCATGATAGCTACAACCAGATTACCATCACCCCAGCCAGATGAAGAAGCAAGTAAAGGTTAAACCCAATTCAAAAAACCAAAGAATTGAGGAAGCTGAGGACGGTAGCCTTACGGTTCATTTAAAGTCGCCACCTGTAGATGGTAAGGCAAATGAAGAGTTAATTCAAATACTCTCTAAAAAATTTAACATATCAAAATCAAGAATTTTTATCAAATCGGGTTTATCGTCAAGAAATAAGCAAGTCGAAATAGACGACGGTTGAACCTAACTAGAAAATCTAGCAATCTTATTGAAGTTGTGAGCCAGCCCTTCAGATACCTGACTGCTCTAGAAAGTTGGGGAGCTGAGCTTCCCGAATCATTAAGTAAGATTCTATAGCAGTTGCTCGGTAAAGGTGTTGTTCTGACTGCACGCGATCGCTATTTTCATTTTCCGTTTAAACTCATCCCCGTTAGCTTTAAATTAACAAAAGATTAATTTTAGAAACTATCTATTGGTAGATTTCAAAAGCTCAAAGTCAAAATCTAAAATTCAAAAGGGAATAACTCAACCTGGTACACTTGAACGAAGAGGTCAACTCAGCATGCCACACGTCTTACTGATCGATGATGAAGAGGCATTACGTGCCAGTCTCAGCTACGCCTTAATTAAAGAAGGCTATCAAGTGACAACCGCAGGGGATGGACAGACTGCACTCAAGTTGTTCCACAAGCAAGTGCCGGACGTGATTATTTTGGACTTGATGCTACCGGGCATTGATGGGATGGAACTCTGCTGGCGCATCCGAGCATTTTCTAATATCCCGATTTTGATGCTGACAGCTAAAGACCAAGATATTGATAAAGTTTGGGGATTAGAAGCGGGTGCAGATGACTATATCACCAAACCCTTCAACACTCGCGAACTTCTCGCACGCATAAAAGCTGTTCTCCGGGGTCGCGCTGTGGGTCAACAGTCTCTACAGGGAGATTAAAAAAATTGAAGTTGCACCTTTGAAAAATTCAAGGAGCTGGTTAGCAATTCATATCCGATGGAATTCGATTTACCGGAAACTGTTAGTTACCTATTTAGCACTCACCGCATTAGGAACTTCTATTCTGGCAAGCTATATTCTGTTCTCTTTCCATGCCTATTTCATGAGGACGAGACAGGCTGATTTAGATGCCTGGACAACAGCCCTCAGCGAGAGCGTCGCTGACGCTTTAGAGGAAAATAATCTTGAGCGGGTAAGAGTGCTAGTGCAACGCTACGGTTCACCGGAAGCAGTCACCCTGCGCGTCTTTGCACCTGATGGTCGCCTGCTATTCACCTCCGCCCCCCAGCTAGATCGGCAAGTCCCTAACTGGTTGGCGATCGCTGGCGTGAGAGAAGCGCTACAAAATCAGCCAACGCAAGGAGTCGCGAAAGGGATTCTATCCAACGATGACCGAGTGTATGCAGTGCGACCGATATTTCGGAAGGGTCGTCTGCTCGGTGCGCTGCGGATGTCGATCACTTTAGAACAGTTTCAGCGTCAGTTTCGCCGCGTCATTTTCACCGTTCTTGGAACGCTCTTCTTGACGCTCTTGCTTTGTGCGCTGATTAGCGAAAGCCTTGCCCGTAATATTGCCAGACCGATTCAGGCGATGTGCCACTTTGCAATTGAGGTGGGTGGGGGTCATTTAGGTGAGAAGCTGAACATTCATCAAGATGATGAAGTGGGTCAATTAGCCAGTGAATTGAATCGCATGAGCGAACGGCTGGCTTCCTTAGATAAAGAGCGGCGGGCATTCCTCGCAAATGTGTCCCACGAACTGCGGACTCCTGTTAGCAACGTCTATGTCACCCTAGAAGCACTCGCCAATGGAGCGGCGGAGGAGCCGGAGTTACGCGATCGCTTCATCCAGACTGCACAGGATGAAACCCTGCGCCTGTCCAGACTAATTAAGGATCTGCTGGATTTGGGACGACTCGAAGCAGGCGTAACGCCACTAGAACAGCAACCGCTAAAGCTGCGAGACTTGATCGAACGGGCGGTGCGAGCAATGGAGTCCCGCATGATAGCCAAGGAAGTTGGCATCAGCGTGGAGGTTGCGGATGTTCAAATCCAAGGCGATCCAGAACGGCTATTGCAAGCTTTTCTAAATATATTGGACAACGCGATTAAGTTCTCAGTACCAGAGTCTAAAGTTTCTGTCTCAAGCAATATAGAAGGTGCCCAGGTTTCAGTAAAAATTCGCGATCGGGGAACCGGAATCACAGAGAGCGATTTGCCCCGCATTTTTGAACAATTTTATACAGCAGATCCCTCGCGCAAAGGCAGCGGAACGGGTTTGGGGTTAGCGATCGCGCGACGGATTGTGGAAGCACACGGCGGCACGATTACGGCTACTAGCACTCCAGGTCAAGGCGCAACTTTTAGTATTCGTCTTCCCCTCGACACCGCCGCAGAGAAACGAAAGAGTTAATATCCTGTCCGGCTTATCCCTTTATTTATAGTCGGCTTATCGTCGGTTGGAAATTGGGGCGTTGTTCTGTTGGACAAGGGCAACCTGATGCAGGAGGACACCTCATTCTGCTCCCCCTACAAATTGCACTGTCGTGGCGAGGGAGTCTCCTAGACTGGGACTTCCTCCGGAAACTCGATCTGCTTGACCAGCAGTATTGATTCAATGACGTTGAGCGTTATAGCTGATCGCGGGAATTGATAAAAACCAAGTTGAATAAGCGTTTAGAGCCATAACTAGCATCATAAAAGGTGCTTCCCTCCACCGCGAGTTTCCAAATCTGGCAGCTTCAATTCAAAAAATCTATCTATAAATACGAAAAGTCTATCGATAAACCGGGGATTACATCTTGTCTTCGGTGTTTGACTATGGCATTCTGTTAAAACAGTCGTATTCCGACCGATAAACCGGAGATTAAACTAGCTACTGCTCCAACATGATTTGCGTGAAACAAGTGGGGCAGTAGATTCAATGCGGGAATGGAGCCGTATGCATATCAAACTATTGTCTTTAAAGAGTGTTCTTTTTTCTCTGCTAGTTGTTTCCTTAACCTTTACCAGCGCTTGTAGTAACACTTCAGCAAATACTTCTGCAAATACTTCTGCAAATACTTCAGGTAGTTCCTCTGGCAAAAAGGTGATTCGGATTGCGATTGGTACCCAAGACCAAACCATTAACACCGTGACAGGTGGTGCAGTCATCCGAGAAGAAAAGCTGCTGGAGAAGTATCTGCCAAAAACAGGAAAATACCAAAATGTTGAGTACAAAATTGAGTGGTCTAGCGCCACATCAGCTCCACCAATTACCAACAAAATGTTGGCGAATCAAATTGATATCGGCAGCATGGCGGACTTTCCGGCGACGATTAACCTGACGACTTTTCAGAAAAAAGGCAATGGCGTTAAGACTGTTTTGATCTCATCCCTTGCCTACAGCCCTAATGGAGCCGGAAATGCGGTTGTTGTCCCCACCGATACACCTTACAAAAAACTAGCAGACTTGAAGGGGAAAACCATTTCAGTTCCCTTTGGAACCTCGGCGCATGGGATGCTGCTGCGGGCGCTGAAGAATGAGGGCATTGATGCACAGAAAGAAGTGACGTTAGTGAGTCAATCACCAGAAGTAGGTGGAACGAGCCTGAGAAGCCGTCAGATCGATGCTCATGCGGATTTTGTGCCCTATGGTGAGTTATTTCCCTTTAGAGGCTTTGCTCGGAAGATTTACGATGGTGCACAAACGGAAACTCCAACCTTTCATGGAGTTGTAGTGCGCTCGGACTTTGCGAAAGAAAATCCCGAAATTGTGGTGGCTTATCTAAGGGCAATGTTGGAGGCGAATCAGCGTTTCCGGGAACAACCAGAAGCCCTTAGTGCGAAGTTAGAGAAATGGACAGGGGTTGAGAAAGAAATCTTTTATATGTTCCTCGGTCCATCGGGTATTCAAAAGCTCGATCCGAGAATTCAACCATACCAAATTACTGCGCTCAAAAATAGCGTAACGACGTTGAAGCAGATTGGAAAATTAGATGCCAGCGTGAACCCAGATGATGTTGTAAGTTGGACGGACGATAGTTACCTGAAACAAGCGCTCAAAGAGAGCAACATTAGCGAACAGGATGTGGCTAAGTCGGCGGATAATTTGATTCGTGGCAATGATGCACTCACTCAAGAATCGATTCAAGATCCAAAACTAGCAGCTCAGATTTGGGTAGAAGGAGAAGATAAAGTTCTCAGTTTTACCTCAATCAAGAATATGCTGACAAAGCTACAACAGCTAAAGTCTGAGGACAAAACAGCGGCTGTAGCCTTTGTACACGATCGCGACAAAGGTTGGAAGTTATTCGCTCAAAATTCGTTCTATGTTCGGAATGGCGACCAGGTATCTGCGTTCTTACTAGAAAAAGATGCACAAGCATTTGCCGGGAAAGCTGGAGCAAAGGTGGCAAGCTTCCAAGAGTTGCAGCAGCTTTATGCCAAAAATACGCATTCAAAGGATTTAGCGGTTGCGCGATGAATGAAGGGGAGCGATCGCAACGATAGAACTATATTGAGTCAAATGAGAGGTTTGTAATGGCTGTATCTCCAAAATCAGCACGAAAGACAAAAGGAGAGAAGTACAGTGTACTGAGGAGCAAATTTTTGAAGCAGCGCTCCTTGTCAAAATTAGCGCTTATAAGTCTGGCACTGCTCAAAAGTCGCAATTTAAAGCGAGCCATTTCCATTGTTTTATTCTTTGGAATCTGGCAGTTTTTGTGCGTCACTCAGTTCAATTTCTTCATCAATTTTACCTTTTTACCCTCTCCAGTTGAAGTTTGGAATGCAACGGTTGAATTCTTTTCTGGCAATGCATCTGTGCATATTACTGCCAGTCTTCAACGAGTTTTGCTGGGATTTGGAATTGCGGCTATTCTGGGCGTTAGTTTGGGCATTTTGATTGGCTGGTTTCGGCAGATTGAAGATTTAGTTTTTATTCCATTGGAGTTGCTCAGACCAATTCCTGCCGTCGCCTGGATACCGCTGGCAATTCTCATGTTTCCCAATGCAGAGTCAGGGATGGTGTACATCACATTTCTAGGCGCATTCTTCCCAATTTTGATCAGCACAATTCGGGGAGTAGAAAGCACGGATATAGTGCTGCTGCGAGTAGGACAGTGTTTGGGAGCTAAACAGTGGCACATTTTTAAAGATATTGTGGTGCCAGGAGCGATGCCTAACATTGCCAGCGGTTTGGTTATTGGTATGGGAAATGCCTGGTTTTGTTTGGTAACAGCTGAAATTCTGGCAGGTCGCTTTGGAGTGGGTTATCTGACCTGGGAGTCTTATGTTACATCGAATTATCCACCAATCGTGATGGGAATGTTGCTGATTGGTTTGATGGGTTTGATAAGCACGTTGATTGTCGATCTCTTAACGAAGTTGCTGATGCCTTGGCGAGTAACGAAAAAGCAGGGTGTGTAGTTCCCTGAAAATGAATATTCAAGTTGCCTATTTTTGGAGGTTTAGAAGCTGTGGCAACCCTAGCAAAAAAGCAGGTTAGCGCCTTGGCGAAAGGGTCAGTTGAGGTTAAAGATTTATCCGTTTCCTTTAAGCGACGAGACCAGTACGGGCCTTTGCTGGTTCTAGAATCGACAAACTTCAAAATTAATCCTGGTGAATTTGTCTGTTTGTTGGGACCATCGGGCTGCGGCAAGTCAACGATTCTAAACTTGATTGCTGGTTTTCTGAAGCCAACAAGGGGACAGGTATTGGTGGATGAACAACCCGTTGAAAGACCGGGAGCAGATCGCGGATTTGTTTTTCAGCAATACTCGCTCCTACCCTGGAAGACCACCTTTGAGAACGTGGAATTTGGTTTAAAAATTCAGGGTATTTCTAGAGTAGAACGAACTGAATTGGTAAATGATTACTTAGACCGAGTCGGCTTGTATAAGCATCGTCATTCTTATCCTCATCAGCTATCAGGAGGAATGCAACAACGTGCAAGCATTGTGCGGGCACTGGTAAATTCACCCTCAGTATTGTTGATGGATGAACCGTTTGCAGCCTTGGATGCTCAGACTCGGCACATGATGCAGGAGTTGCTGCTGAACATTTGGAGCGATTTGAAATCCACGGTTATTTTTGTCACCCACGATATTGAAGAAGCCATCTTTTTGAGCGATCGCATTCTGGTCATGGGCGTTCGTCCAGGGCATATCAAAGAAACAGTTGTGGTGAATCTCGATCGACCCCGCCATATAGATACGATGCTTTCACCGGATTTTGTGAATCTCAATCGGCAAGTCTTTGAATTGATTCGCGAAGAAACTCTCAAGAGTATGGAGTTGGGTTGATTGAAGCAAACCGTATTTGTACTGCTCGTACAGCCCAAGTGTGTTGCTTTCGATAGCGGCTTGGCGTGCCCTTTGTTGTCCCTTTTACCAACTGCTTAAGTTCTGAGATTGATGGAGAAATTCGGTTTGAATCCAGCGATCGAGGTTAATTGTCTCTAGTCCTTCATTTCCGGGAACTAGACGCAGTTGGGCAATGTGTTGAGTAATCCAGTCGGGACGAATCATCATCTCGCAGAAAAAGCGCCCAGGTTGATTCTGGTGATAGACATTGCTGAGAATTTGGGAGACGATTTCGGCATCCAGGTTTGTCCACTGGCTGATCAGAGAAAGCGCTGAGGGCGTAATAGTATACCAATATTGGGCAGCGCTTAAGGCTTTTAGGTAAGCGATTACAACTTCCGGATACTGTTCCACTAACTCTGCACTCACCACTACACCATGAAAAGCCGGTAACACATTCAAATTGTCGCCTTGCAAATAACGAAACTTGCCTTGACGATAGGCAATATCGTGAAAGGGAGCAAAGTGGGCGTATCCATCTGCTTGAATGGAATAACCAAAGGGGTGAGTAATGTTGGAGTTCTCTAAGGAAGCAAGCTTAACCTCGTTAAGTAAGTTCGCAGAATTGAGCGATCGCATCACCATCCCATGTGCCGAAGAACTGAAAGGAACCGCAATCACACCTCCTCGTAAGTCTTCGATACTTTGCAGTTTGGACTTATTGGGAACAATTACGGCATTACAGGAACCATCGGGATTCGTTGAAACAAAGCTAACCAGGCGCGTCTGTCGAGTTTCACTACCGGAATTATTTTGCTGGATAGCACTCAGTAACAAGGGATAATCCCCTAAAACGCCAATATCTAATTTTCCGGCGTGCAATCCTTGAATAATCGGCGCTCCTGTGGAAAAATCGCACCAATGAATGCGATACTGCGTGGAACTGTATCGCCCTTCTCTGGGTAAGAAGTGTTCTAGCAAGCCTAAGCGCTGAATCACTAAGCCCGCCGTTACTGTTGGAATCGTGCTGTTTTGAATCCCGATCGCTAGATCAATTGTCTCAGGATGTTGCAGGGAGTTGGAACGAATGATTAGGTTAGGCGATCGCAAACGCACTGGGGTTGAATGAGGGCGAACAGAGGCGTGCTGTTGCTCTTGACCATTCTCAACCAGAGCAATAAATTTTTGCATCGGGTTTGAGTTGCGCGAGCGCCGATTTTGCGATGATGAGTCTGCGATCGCAGATTGGCTTAATCGTTTGGGTAACACTAGGAAAACATTACCGGATAAGGCAAATTCTTGCAGGGGAATTGCAACAAGCATTCCCGATTGACATTCAGACTTAAATTCAAAGTTAGAAGCAAATCCTAAATAATCACCCTGCATCATATAGGTTCGCATCAAACTGAGAGTATCAACAGTTTCAACTTGAGCGAAATCCGAAAAATTTATCCCTAATTCAGTTAGCCGAGATTCAAACACTAAACGGCTAGGGGAGCCAGTATTTAGCATCACCCATCGCTCTTTTTGCAGTTCTTTTAAGCTCAACCAGCTTTGATTCGCTAAAGGATGGTTCGCCGCAACCACTAAAGAATAGTGAATGGGAGCAATTGGGGTTGCTGAAATTTCAGAAAATTCTGCAAAACTAATATCTGAAAATCCTATATCAATCTGACTGCTGGTAATAGCTCGATAGAGAAATTCAGCCGAATCAAATACGACACACTGAGTTTGAATCCCAGGATACTGCTGACGGTACTGGAAGAGAATTTCAGGTAGCCATCCATTAGCTATCGCGGCTGTGCAGCCGATTTTGAGATTGCCAAATTTGCCTTTTTTGATTTCTTCGACTTTGGCAAACAATTGATTTTCAATCTCAATCAGTCTTGGCCCTTCCTCCAATAAAAACTGTCCCACCTCGGTTAGCTGAATCTTACGACCAAGACGATAAAACAGGTCAGTTCCTAGTTCAGTTTCCAGGGATTTTATTTTGGCGCTGACCGCAGGCTGAGTCAGATTTAGAGCATCAGCGGCTTCAGTAAAACTGAGGTGCCTAGCTACCTCCAGAAATACTTTAACTTGATAAACCTCCACGTTCTCTAACCCCCCAGATTGGAATTTATATTTTACAGCTTAATGAATGAATTAAACTAATTTATAAAAGTATAAAAAATATGAATAAATAGATGGTGTTTTTGGTTACAAAAAAGCTTGTAAGTTTCTAATTTCTTCCCTAACATGAAAAAGTCAAGAGGCGATTTCGATTAATTTATCAGTACAACTTATAAAAGTTTTTGCTAACTGAAGAGGAGTCAATAGTGGATACTCAATGGATGAAGACCGATGTTTTAGTCATCGGTGGTGGTACTGCTGGAACGATGGCAGCCATCAAAGCAAAACAGGCAAATCCTGAGGGAGAGGTGCTGATTTTAGAGAAAGCAAATATCCGTCGCAGTGGGGCGATCGCAATGGGTATGGATGGGGTCAATACAGCCGTCATTCCTGGTAATTCTACCCCAGAGCAATATGTTCGCGAAATTACGATTTCCAACGATGGCATTGTGAACCAAAAAGCCGTCTATCAAACCGGGAAACTCGGCTTTGAAGTCATTCAAGAACTGGAAAGCTGGGGCGTGAAGTTCCAAAAAGACATTCACGGCAATTACGACCTGAAGCAAGTGCATCGCGTAGGGAAATACGTGCTCCCGATGCCAGAAGGAAAAGACCTCAAACAAATTTTGACCCGGCAAGTAAAGCGCCACAAAGCGAAAGTCACGAATCGGGTGATGGCGACTCGTGTTCTAGTGAAGGACGGACGCGCTATTGGAGCGGTAGGGTTTGACGTGCGAAACGGTGATTTTGTCGTGATTCAGGCAAAAGCAGTCGTTTTATGTACAGGAGCTTGCGGACGCTTAGGTTTACCCGCCTCTGGCTATCTCTACGGCACCTATGAAAACCCCACCAACGCTGGTGACGGCTATTCAATGGCGTATCACGCAGGCGCAGAACTCACCAATATTGAGTGTTTTCAAATTAACCCCTTGATGAAGGACTATAACGGTCCTGCCTGCGCCTATGTCGCTAGTCCCTTTGGAGCCTACACTGCTAATGCAGAAGGGCACCGCTTTATCAGCTGTGACTACTGGAGCGGTCAGATGATGCTGGAAATCTGGAAGGAGTTGAATTCTGGAAAAGGCCCGGTTCAGCTGAAGATGACCCACTTAGATGAAGACACTATTTCAGAAATTGAGTCGATTCTGTGGTCGAATGAACGACCCAGCCGAGGACGCTTCCATGAAGGTAGAGGCGAAAATTACCGCACGAATGGCGTGGAGATGAATATCTCAGAAATCGGTTTGTGTAGCGGTCACAGTGCTTCTGGAGTCTGGGTCAACGAGAAGGCGGAGACGACGGTTCCAGGATTATATGCAGCTGGAGATATGGCGAGTGTCCCGCATAACTACATGATTGGGGCGTTTGTATTTGGTCGGTTGGCGGGTACAAATGCGGTGGATTATATCGAAGGATTAGAGCATATTGAACCCGATCCTGATGTTTTAGAGGCGGAAAAACAACGAATTTATGCTCCATTGAACAACCCCAATGGTGTACCGCACACGCAGGTGGAGTATAAGTTACGGCGCTTGGTCAATGACTATCTCCAGCCGCCCAAAGTAGACCACAAGATGGAAATTGGGCTAAGAAACTTTGTGCGCTATCACGAAAGCTTAGAGATGATGGGCGCACGCGATCCGCATGAATTGATGCGCTGCATGGAGGTTCACTTTATTCGCGATTGTGCTGAGATGGCAGCACGCGCCTCACTGTATCGTCGGGAAAGCCGTTGGGGACTCTACCATTACCGCGTGGATTATCCCGACAAGAACAATGAAGAATGGTTCTGCCACGTCAATCTCAAGAAAGACGAATCAGGCGAAATGGCTTTGTTCAAGCGTCCAGTTGAGCCGTATGTGGTGGACGTTGATATTGAACGAGAAGTTTATGACGTGGCGGTGCGCTAAGTCGGTCAATTTGTAGCAAACAGAGGAAGAGTTATGGCTTTAGCTATGCAACGGGTGGATGTACCCGTAATCGTGGATGAATCGAAATGCCTAGAAAAGTGTACGGCTTGCATTGAAGTTTGTCCGCTGGATGTATTGGCGAAGAACCCTGAAACGGGCAAAGCGTATATGAAGTACGACGAGTGCTGGTTTTGCTTGCCTTGCGAGAAGGAATGTCCCACCAACGCGATTACAGTACAAATTCCCTTTTTGTTGCGATAGAGGAGTGAAGATGTCTGTGGATACTGAATTGAACCAATGGTTGGAAATGCTGCGATCGCCCGACGCTAGCGATCGCCTAGTTGCCGTCAAAATGCTGCAACATTTGGGCGATGAGGATGCTCTGGAACCCTTGATTACAGCCCTGCAAGATGAGAGCATGGCTGTGCAAAAGCTAGCGGTGACGGCACTGTGGGAGTTAGCTAATCCCAAGGCGGTTCCGGCTTTAGTGGAATGTCTGGCTTCAAGCGATGAAGAGATTCGGGAAGAAGCGCTATCCGCCTTGGGCGAATTAGTTACCCCCGATCGCTTGTTGTTGCTGCTAGATGCCTTGCATCGAGATGACATGAATATGCAACTGAACGTGTTAATTCTGTTGCGGAAGATTCACGATGCTCAGTCTCTACCCTACGTGCTGCCGTTCTTTGAGTCAGAAAATGCTCAGTTACGGGAAGCGGCAGTGACAACGCTACGCTATCTCAATCAAGTGGAACGCTGCAAAGAAGCGATCGCCTTAATGTCCGACCCCGATGAGAACGTGCGGCGTTCTGCTGCCCTAACGTTAGGACATTTAGCAGATGCAGAAGTAGTTCCCCGTCTGTGTCAAGCACTCACTAGCGATGCGGATTGGCAGGTGCGGCGTAATGCAGCAAAATCGTTGGCACTTCACGCTGATGTTGCGGCAGTTCCGGCTTTAGAAACGGCTTTGGCCGATGAGCATTGGCAGGTGCGGAAGTTTACACTTCAGGCTTTGCAGAAAACACCTGCCGATCAAACCTTACCCGCGTTAGTGAAAGCATTGGCAGATGAGTACTCGGATGTGCGTCGAGATGCAGCGATCGCACTCGGTATCCTAAAGAACCCAACGGCCCTGAATGCACTCCAGCAATCCCTGGACGATCCAGACAAAGACGTGTGTATTTACGCACAACGAGCGATTCAGAAAATCCAGGAGTCCACGCCAGAGACATCCAATGCCTAGCCATCAATCTCCCTTCCGCCAAACTCATTCAATAGAGGAAGTTGCCACTCCTCCTGATCCGGTGACTGAATCTCGGCAACGAGAAGTTGTCCAGTGTCTCAAACAGGTAGTTGAACCCATCCTCAAAAACGACATCGTTAGCTTAGGGATGGTGCGGAATCTGCGGGTTGTGGATGACTATATTTATCTACGGCTGTATGTGGGGAAACATCAGCATCACCTACAAGCAGACATTCAATCGGCGCTTTCGCCCGTAACCTGGTGCAAGAAAACTTATATCCAACTCTGCACCATTCCCGGTGTCAGAACAACGTTGGCAATTTCCAGTGGCAAGGGAGGTGTAGGCAAATCCACAACATCGGTTAATTTAGCCGCCGCTTTGAGTTTGCAAGGGGCGAAGGTGGGTTTACTCGATGCTGATGTCTATGGTCCCAACGTCCCCCAGATGTTGGGACTGGGACAAGCAGATGTCAAGGTGATTGATACACCCAACGGTCAAAAGTTTCTCCCCCTAGAAGCCCACGGTATCAAAGTTATGTCAGTAGGACTGCTGGCCGAACCCGATCATCCCCTAGCTTGGCGCGGCCCCGTCCTGCACAAAATTGTCACTCAGTTTATTCAGGAGGTGGAATGGGGAGACTTGGATTACTTGCTGATTGATTTGCCTCCTGGCACAGGCGATGCTCAAATTACGATTGTGCAAGAAAGTCCGATTTGTGGCGTAATTTTAGTGACGACTCCCCAACAAGTTGCGGTTTCGGATGTTCGCCGCAGTGTCCATATGTTTCGTCGTGTCGGCATTCCCGTGCTTGGCATTATCGAAAATATGAGCTATTTAATCTGTGGTCATTGTGGCGATCGCACTCCGATTTTTGGGAGTGGTGGAGGGCAGCAGCTATCGACAGAACTCCATGCCCCTTTACTTGGACAGGTTCCGATTGACCCTAGTATTTGTATGGGTGGGGATACGGGAACGCCTTTGACCCTAACGCATCCAGGTTCCACAGTGGGGCAAGTATTTGTACAAATGGCTAGGGCGATCGAGACGACTTTTCGCCCTTGTGAAGTTCTGACTTGACTTGATAATTGATTTGGGAATTGCACAATCGAAGCATGATCCAATGTCCACATTGTCAATCTAACCAAACCGTCAAGAACGAACGACGCAACCGTCAACAGAGCGATTGATGATGCAGTTGCGATCGCCAATTTTGCGAAACTTCCACGAAACGCTGACGACCCCGAAAAAGTTGAAGAACACGGCTTAAAACTCTATCGTTCTTCCATCATTATTCTCAGATGAAAAGATGTAACCCTTCCCACACAAGCATTTTAGTTTTACGCAACAACTATATCTAGAAGATTAGAAAATAAAGCGATAAACCCAATTCCAGTCAGAGTTAAAAAATCGTCTTAAATTTTTGTTTTCAGAGAGTGACAAGACAGGGAGAGCGGCGAGTAAGCTTAAGCTTAACTCAGTGCCATTCGAGTTAAGCTTGTGTTTCGTTTCTTTATTTTGATTTCTCTTGCCGAAGTAGAATTGCAAACAGCCAATCAATGTACATCCATCCTTCAGGTTTAAATGAACGGAATAATGTACATTGACCTAATAACTATTCTCTAGTTACCAAGGGCATCCTTGATGCTATCAACAGCCTTTTCAACAAGACCTTTTGTGTTGTCTACTGCTTCCTTAGTCCGAGCCGCATCTTCATCTGCTCTTTTCTCAATTCGCGCTGCATCTCTGTTGGCTTTACGCTCAATGAGATTCCCATGCCCATCCGTTCCTTCCTCGACTCGGTCGGCATTCTTATTGGCAGTTGCTTTTACCTTGTCTTTGACATCGTCAATGAAATTCTTGCTTCGGTTCAAATCTTCATTGGCTTTTCCTTTAACCTGGTCGCTCGTATCTACAGATGCGATTAGGTTTGCACTAGGAGCAGCCATTGCTGCGCTGGTCGAGAAAAAGGCACCCTGCCAAACAAACGCGATCGCTGACACGCAAAACAGCGTTGTAGCCAGCCAACGTCCTACAGTTGAAAGTCCTTTCGTAAAATAATTTGGTTGCATAGAACACAATCTCATTAGGTTTAGCAATCCTATATTTACTTCATTTGGCTTATCAGCTAAACCGCTCTCTAGACAGATGTTGCCTTATTACAAATTGTTCAAATAATTCACTCTTCCGATAGATTGAACAAATATCATCCAGCCTGCATACGTTTAAACTTAATATATTAACAACCTAATAATTCTATTTCTATTAGACTACAATACCCCTACTGGTTAACTAACAAAACTCAAGAGATCGAACGACAAGATTTTACTGTAAAGTTTTATTACAAGTAGTGTTAATTCTGTTTTTTCAAGGCAACTGCATCGGGCAGGATTAGCTTATCCGTGTGCTTGAATTTATTTCAGTTGTGAGAAGAAGTACTGCCTTCTGCGGGTGGCGTCGGCTTAGATGCTAATTCAGCAGTGCTATCATTTGCGGATGTAGCCGTTTCCGTGTCTTTTTTAGCTTGCCACAAAAGTGTTTTTATCTTCTGTAAATGCTCAAATGGTAAAACGGTACCCTTCGTAATCTTTAGTTTAGTAGTCCCGCTAGGACTTTCGGAGTGCTTTCGCACTTCCTCCACCAGCTCTTTGAAAATCTCAATCGCCTCGTCAACTTTAGGATTTACTCCTTGAATTTGATTCAAATGTTTGCTGACTTCCTCGAAGTCGCTGGGGTCTAAAGTCGCGTCTCTGGTAAACTTTAGCTCAGTCAATCCTCTGGGACTTTCTGAATGCTTTCTTACTTCTTGTACTAGCTTGTCAAAATCTTTAATCGCTTCATCGATTGGTTGTTGCGGTTTAATACTTCTTGCACTGACCTCGTTTATCCCAGTTTGAAGTACCGCGACTAATAACCGATCCTGTAGAGCGCGAAAGATCAAAGTACCTGCGGAACCAGCAACTGCGGAGGTTGCTAACAGGATAAAAGCCGTTTCTGGTCGGACAATCGCGATAGCTGGAGGTGCAGCAAGGGCACCAATGAGTAACCGTGCCACTACCCCTAAATCAATCACATTCGTAGAATGAGCATAGGCAAACTTTACTGCTAAATCATCATCGGTCGGCTTATGAGGTAACTCAATATTTCCCTGGAGATTGAGCAGTTCGTAGACTAACCCACCCAGGCTTCCAGCAGCGAGGATTACCCCAAGCATCATCCAAAATTTGCAGTCAGCCAAATTAGGAGTTTCTAAAATTTCTTTTACATTTATCTCCCAGTTGTTGGGTTTAATTTGATTTGAATTTGGAATAGGGCTGGATGTGGGAAGTAGAGTTGGGCGTGGGGAAACGCTTTGACTGTAGGCTGCTGTAGCCGTCAGGCTCGTAGTTAGAAGAAAACCAGAAATAAGAATGTTTATGTGCTTCATCTTTTAGTTATTTGCCTCTAATTTGATATAGTTATAGTTAAAAAAATGCTATAGCAATCGTATTTGAATTGCGATATGCCAGCGGGTCAGAATCCCTCACCTCTTGCAGGGATGGTTGAAACCGCACCTACACAAATGAAACCTGCCTACGCAAGTTACAAGACTAAATCTTGTCTGTTGTTTTAGAAATCACGAGAGCAGCAGTATAAGCTGATTTTTGAGTTTCTGATCCACTAATGGGAGCTGGCTGAAGCTCTACAAACTTAATATTATAGTTGCTGTCAAAGTTTTGCACTGCTAATGCTGGATTTCCGCCACCAGTGGTCAAAACAAAATCTCCTGTATTTTGACTGTCTTTCCAAATATTTACCACAATTTTTGCTCGTCCTGCCCAAATACACTGGATATTAATAGGACAGCGCGAATCTTCTGTGATGTCAGTAAATTTCACCCAAATATTTTCATCAGGTAAAATAGCGGTTTCGTTTAAATTTATCTGAAACTCACGATTTAATTGAGTAATAATTAACTTCCCGTTTTGTTGAGCGAGTAATTGGGAAGCAGGTGAAGTAATCGGTTCGGTGGCTAGTTGAGCGTCTTTTTGTGCTAAAGATAAGGATTGAATACTGAAAACAACTGCACAAGCCAAGACGAGAAGGAATAATCTAATTTTGGGATTCTGCAATTTCATGATTGTTGTTTTTTCTCATCCTTTTTAAGAAAATAAAATATTTCGTCTTATTCGGAGGCTAAAAAATTAGTGACTCGCAGTGAAATAGGCGGATGAACTAGATGCGATCGCGTATTTCCTCCTATCCATTAATCTAGCTCAATATTAAGGATAGTATGCCTTAAAGATATAAGCGATCGCAGCACAAAACGGCGTGTATTGTCCCTTTGCATCTAACTGCTTGTAGCTTTGAGCAAACTGTTGTATCTCTTCGTCCGTTAGTCCCTCAATCGCTAACAAGACTCCATTAATCGCCTCGCGACGCATTGCCCTCAGCTTGTCAATGTCGAGTCCAAGCTGAGAAATCGTTGTTGCTGCTGTTGCTTGCTTACCTAAATCGTCTGTTGGTAGGATTTCTCCTGAACCAGAGTACCTAAAGAAATTAGTGCAGTCCGCATCTAAAGGAGAAACCATTAAATGCTCATCGTACCAGTCATCTTTTTTGCGTCCACAATGAACCGGGAGTGGGGGTGGTTCTTCACTTTCTCCCTGGCATGAAGCCAACAGATTTGTGTACTCTAGCGCTAGATGTGGATAGGAGCTTTGGGGTTTTAGATGTTCGATATGGCTATTTTCTCTAGCAATACGCATTCCGCAATAGCAACAGGTATAACCTTGCTCTTGCAGCAGCCTATTACAAACATCTGTTTTCTCTTGTCCGCGTAGGTCATCATAAGTGGGTATCCAGTCTTCGTTAGCGAGCGCTTTCCACTTGGTGAAACTTTCCGGCTCCTTGTTTTTTCTGATGTACTTCATCGGTTAAGAATTTCTTTTCGCCGCATGAGTACATCTGCCCTAACAAACTCTGGTTCATCAGTTCCAATTTGGTCAGCGATTTGTTGGCGCAATTGTTTAGCACCGTCAAGATCCCCCTTATCGATGAGTCGAAATAGCTCCAGGAGTTCGTCTTTGATTTCCTGCGGACGGGCTGGAACACCCATGAGGTCTTCTAAAATACGATTGCTGTCTCTACCAAAAGAACTTTCTGGACGTTTAGCAACAACACCTTCAGATGTTGCCTCTAGAATATAGATTCCATTAGGTTTAACTTCGCTGATTACCTGTGGGGAATGGGTTGTAACGATGAACTGACAATTAGGAAATGTTCTTGTTAACGCGGGAATAATTTCGCGTTGCCATTTCGGGTGAAGGTGCAGTTCAATTTCGTCAATGAGAACAACGCCTTCGCCTTGGAGTGGATCAGGTAAACCTGGGTTTGCGATCGCTAACCTTCTCGCTAAATCTCCCACCATTGCCAATAAGCCTTTCTCACCATCAGACAGCTGCTCGATGATAAGTTCCTGACCTTGTTTTGTGGCAATCATTCGTAAAGGCGATCGCCTCACCCGCAAGTTAGAAAAATCGGGCATCAGTGAATATATGGCTTGCCTTACTGCTTCTAGTCGATTATCTCTGTAATCAGTATTATCTCTCCGTTCTTCGTTTTCCAAATCTTCTACCGCTCTGAACCATTGGAAAAAGCTACCGAAGTCAGTTTGTACCCCGGTTAGTGACCACTCGTAGGGATCTATCTGCTCAAGCAGGTTTCCCTTAGGAATTTCCAGGAGAATCTCAAAAACGGCACGATTGACCGGGTAATATACTGCCAAAGGTGTGTTGTTTTCGGGAGTGATTGCTAAATGATTGTATATTTCATCGTCGTCAATAGCCGCTTCTAACTCAGTAAGTTCGCCGCTTTCATCTGTGCTGCCTTTTTGACGAACTTGGGCGAGAGACCACCTTACTTCCCGTGAGGCGATTGAAATTGTAATCTCGTTGTCTGTTCTTTCGTGTCTATTTTTGATGTCTTGACTTCTAAAGAAACGTTCAAAGCTATAATTAAATTCAATTCTCGCTAGCAAGTGAGATAGAAGAATGGCGAGACAATCAAGAATGCTTGATTTTCCCACTCCATTGACGCCGATGAAAACCGTTGGCTCATCAGTATCGAACTCTAGCGTCAGATCGCCAATGCCACGGAACGAACTCATTTTTAGGCGCTTGACTTTCATAGTTTGAATCAGGCTGAGTGCAGCGGAATGATGCCTTGGTCGAAAATGCGGTTATCGCTGCCGATACCGCTAATGATTATTCTGTCTGCATATACATTAAGTGCCGCAAAACTCAATTGACTAGTAGAATGCGCCGTCCATTCTGAACGTTCCACCGGGCGGAGTCCTGCCCCTGCCCCACAGATGAGGTAGGTAGTACCATTGATGGGCTGAGTGCGCTCATAATGGTGGTCGTGACCGTTAATGTAAAGTTGCACTCCGTACTTTTTAAATAGTGGCGTCAAGGTTTGTATAAAGGGTTGATTAACCCCGTATGCACCCGATGAATAAATCTGGTGATGACCAACAACTACTTTCCAAGGGGCATTACTGCGAGTGAGTTCTTTTTCTAACCATTTTAGTTGAGTTTCCCAGTCAGCATTCTCATTAGTATCTAAAGCAAAAAATTGTACGGGGTTGCGGCGGAATGTGTAGTAGCGTTGTCCCTGCATATTAAAGCCTGGATAGCGCACTTGGGGTTCTCCGTTATCGGTGCGGATGTCGTGATTGCCAAGAACCGCCTGAAATTTTACTCCGCGCCGCAATAAAGCTTGATAGGGGCGCTCAAAGACATCGACAATTTTCTCGATTTCACCGTTGTTGTAAATATTGTCACCCGCAAGAATTGCTAAATCAAAGGGCTTTAGCGCGTGGTAACGAGCCATTGACGCTGCTACAGCATACTGGCTTGCCGAACCAGTGCCGGTGTCAGCGACGGAGACAAACCGCAGGAGAGGGGATTGTGATGAACTAACGGTTGTCGATTTGGAGCCTAAGTTGGAGGAAGGGGAGGTTTTTGACGTCTCTCCTGGGTTGATATCTTGACTCTGAGCGATTTGGCTGCGGAATTTTCTGACCAAAAAAGCTAAGCCGAAGCCACTGAGGCTACTTAAAATTAGAAAGTCACGGCGTTTAAGGGGCATGGATTACTTGATTAAGAGTTACGTAAGTTGGGCGCAAGTCGATTAAAGCAGAATAGCAAAGTGGTAGATTAGGGCTGTGAAGGCAGCATTCGGTAAAAATTTACCGTAATTGCACCTATTTGCACTGCCCTCAGGGGAAATTCGATGCCAGAAGATCAACCGAAACAGCCAACTTCTTCAGCTAAACCGGCACCCCAAACGCCGACGCCCACGGGGGCAAAAAGCCAATCGGGAAAAGCCCTCCAGCAAATTTGGGCTAGATTCCAACCCGTTCTGAAAGTGCAAAGCCTTAAAACTCTGCGTGGCACAATTCAGCTACTGGAAGGGGTTGTCGAAAAACTGGAGGCAGAACCTACCGAACAGTTACCCTCAAGGACTCCTTCTCCTCCGGAAAAGGTGGTATTTCAACCTACTGAGGGGGTGACAGAGCTGACGCCAGAAGTGACGCCAGAAGTGACGCCAGAAGCACCAGCATTGGCTACAGAGACGTCAGCCCTAGAAACCTCTGCGGACACGCCAGCACCAGAGACACCCCCTGCTGAGGTGGTGCCTTTGCCACCGACGCCGAGTCCTCTAGAGAGGTTCCGTCAGAGTTGGATGCGCTTTGTGATGTTGTGGAATGCGACGCTAGGGAGAATCCGCTCAATTCTGCCGGAAGCAATCAGTCAAAAGCTGTCGAATACGGCTTTGTCGGGAGCGATCGCAGGCGTTCTTCTCGTAGTACTCTGGACAACAGCCGCCCTAATACCTGGGAAGCCTCCGACTGACGTGGCGAATCTTCCGACTTCACAAATTACCACTCCACCGGAATTAAAAGCGCCTGAAGCACCGGAACCCGTGGAAACGGTGACGCCGCCTCCCCCAGTGCTGACTCCAGAGCAAAACCTGATTGCCTCTATCCAAAATCGAGTCACTGAAATTACCAGCCAATATGAAAATGGGCTGATTCAGTCGATTGAAGCTAACTTTCCAGGCAGTTTGCTAATCGTGAAGGTAGGAGATGCTTGGTACAATCTCTCTGTCTCTAAGCAGGACAAATTAGCTGCTGAAATGCTGCAACGTGCTAGAGAACTCGACTTCAGCAAGCTACAAATCGCCGATTCTCAAGGCGACGTGCTAGCGCGTAGTCCAGTCGTGGGAAACACGATGGTGATTGTGAAGCGGCGTCAAGTGGCGGCGACTTAGTTGTTGCGCGGGTGCCGCCAAATCTACCTAAAATACTTTTTCTGGTTATACCTTCGAGGCATCGAGGGTATTTTTGTTTTTGCACGTAACTACCGATTTCCCGCACGCACCGATTGGGGCGAATTGTTAAAGTTCAAACTTTGGGTTGGCAGCATCCAGGTAATCAGCAATCCCTGAAATGCACCTACTGCAACCAACGCCCATAAAAAGCCGGTTTTCCTGATAACTCGTGGTAAAGCGTGCATAAAAATTACCCTAGGTAGCGCCCTGGCACATTCACAATTTTTTAGACCACAAAGATAACTAGAGCAATCTTTGTATGCCTCTACCTAAAGAAGTATATCCCAATAATTACCTACGTGCTGAGACTAAATCTAGAAAAAAACTGCTGTTTCACGAGAAATACTGATAATTAAGTAGTCAAAGTTTTAATTATTACAATTATTTTTAGCTAAAAATTATGATTTTTATGAATTTGGGAAAGCAGTACGGTACATCTTTACGTTGTAATCTATACCTGTAATTGCGGTGCCGACGACAACAGCATAAGCTCCTAATTCCAAGGCGTGTTTAGCTTGCTGCGGTGAGGCAATGCCACCTTCACAAATTGCTGGAACGCTTAGCTGTTCGACTATTTGGGCGAGAAGATCGAAGCCGGGAGGAGCCAGATTTTTCGTTTGGGCAGTGTAGCCATAGAGCGTGGTACCGACAATGTCTGCACCAGCCGCCGCCGCCGCGATCGCGCTCTCTATCGTATCCACATCAGCCATCACCGGCTTGCCTAATTCATCGTGAATCCGGGTAATGAGTGTTTCTACTGTTTCCGCGCCTGGGCGATCGCGTAAAGTAGCGTCAATGGCAATAATATCCGCACCGGCTTGAGCGATCGCTTCCGCGTGTTCAAACTGCGGCGTAATATAAACTTCGTACCCCGGTATCTGTTGTTTCCACAGCCCGATAATCGGTGATTTTACCCGTTCCCGGACTGCCTTCACATGAGCGGGCGTATCAATTCTGACACCGACGGCTCCGTTAAGGATAGCGGCTTGCGCGATCGCGGCAATTACCGATGGCTCATGTAAAGGCGAGTCAACCGGAGCCTGACAAGATACAATCAGACCTTGACTCAGCGCGTTTAATCCTTGGGAATTTTGGTTCATGGTTTATCGTCAAATGCCATGAACATTGAACAACGAACCATGAGCTTTGAGCAATCCACTTTCAGCTAAGTATGAGAAAGTCATACCTTGGCAAGAGCGAATCTCAAGAGCCAATCTAAAATCTAAAATCGCTATTATGCATCGTCTAGCCGCTACTCCTGGGGGATGGAATCCTGACGCTGAAGGCGTCATTTTTATCGAACAAACCCCTGCCCCGATCGTCCTTCTCACCGCAGCGGACACCGATATTCAAACGCTCGCCGCAGCCGTATCCAAATTACCAGAGGGATTTCCAGCGCTACGAGTCGTCAATCTTTTGCAGTTGCAGCAACAGCTCAGTATTGATACTTATGCAGAAGAAGTGCTAGAGCAGGCACAGGTAATTATTTTACGGCTACTGGGAGGACGTTCTTACTGGTCTTACGGGTTAGAAGTAGTACGCGAGACAGTGCAGCGAACGGGTGCAGCATTGATTGTCCTGCCAGGAGACGATCGCCCAGATCCTGATTTAATCAGTCATTCTAGTGTTTCTCTATCAGTTGTGAACCAGTTGTGGCGCTACCTCATCGAAGGGGGCGGGGAAAATTTCGCCAACGCCCTAAAATTTATTGCTGATGTTTGTCTAGAAGGTAGTTACAATCCACTCCCACCCCAAGAAGTTCCTCGCGTGGGGCTTTATCAATGGGAAATGGGGGATGAGGGAGAAAATTCTCCTTTCCCATCTCCCATTAATTGCGCGAATAATATTAATAAAAACCTAACCCCCCAGCCCCCTTCCCTACGAGGGAAGGGGGAGAACGAGTCCCTTTTCCTTGCAGGAGAGGGATTGGGGGAGAGGTTAGATCCGAAAGTTGGGATTTTGTTCTATCGCGCTCATTATTTAGCGGGAAATACCGCTGTAATTGATGCGCTTTGCCAAGCTTTAGCCGCACGAAAATTAGAACCCGTCCCCGTTTTTGTCTCTTCTCTGCGAGATCCGGATGTGCAGGAAGAAGTGTTGCAACAACTCCAACCTAAAGATGCAGAACCCATACAGGTTTTGCTGAGTACCACCAGCTTTGCGATTAGCTCATTGCCAAGCGCGAATGGTCAAAAATTAGCGATGAGCGATGAGCCATTAGCACTCAGTACCTTAGATGTACCAGTGTTGCAGGTAATCCTCAGCGGTGGCACGGTGGAACAATGGGAATCTGGGTTTCAGGGGCTATCGCCACGGGATATGGCGATGAATGTAGCGCTACCAGAAGTGGATGGGCGGATTATTAGCCGTGCGGTTTCGTTTAAGGCGGTGCAAACCCGGAATCCTCAGTTGGAAACGGATGTGGTGGTTTATGAGCCAGTACGCGATCGCATTGAGTTCGTTGCTGACTTAGCTTCTAATTGGGCAAAACTACGCCAAACGCCACCATCTGAGCGCCGAATTGCCTTGATTTTGGCTAATTATCCCAACCGAGATGGGCGTCTTGCCAATGGTGTTGGGTTGGATACTCCAGCAAGTTGTGTGGAAATTCTCAAGGCGTTGCAGTTGGCTGGGTATCAGGTTGAAAATATCCCGGAAACTGGAGATGAATTGATTGGGCGTTTAACGGCTGGGGTGACGAACGATCCGGAGGGGGGATTGCGCCCCGTCGGGCAATTTGTCTGTGGGGAAGAATATCAGGAGTATTTTGCGACGTTGCCAGTGGACGTGCAGAAGGGAATATGCGATCGCTGGAGTTCGGTTTTGGAGATGAACCGCACTAGCAAAGCCATGCGCGTTAGCGCTTTAGACGCTAAGAACGCGAAGGAAGAGAGGGAAGAGAGATTTATTGAGTTAACTGGTTCTGTTTCTGAATTCCCGATTCCTGGTATTTATCTGGGTAATGTGTTTGTAGGGATTCAACCAGCGCGGGGTTACGATATTGATCCTAGTTTGAATTATCACGCCCCAGATTTAGAACCGCCTCATCGTTATCTTGCTTTTTACTATTGGGTGCGGCAACATTTTGGGGCAGATGCAATCGTTCATGTGGGGAAACATGGGAATTTGGAATGGTTGCCGGGTAAAAGTGTGGCACTCTCTGAAAATTGTTATCCAGAGGTTGCTTTTGGCGCATTACCTCATCTTTATCCTTTTATTGTCAATGACCCTGGCGAAGGTTCGCAAGCTAAACGTCGCGCCCAAGCGGTAATTATTGACCATTTAACGCCGCCGATAACTCGCGCTGAACTTTATGGTTCTTTGCAACAATTGGAAGGATTAATTGACGAGTATTATGAAGCCCAGAGTTTAGATCCGTCGCGCCTGCCAGTGATAAGCGATCGCATCACTCAGCTAATCCTTGAAGAAAACCTCCATCAGGATTTAGGGTTAGAAACTCTTAACAACAGAAGTGAGGAAATCCAAAATTTCCTTACCCGCGCTGATGGGTATCTGTGCGAATTAAAAGAGGCTCAAATTCGAGATGGTTTGCACATTTTTGGGCAATGTCCGCAGGGGCGACAACTCAGGGATTTGATAGTAGCGATCGCTCGTCACCCCGGTACTCATCGTATCGGTTTAACTCGCGCGATCGCCCAAGATTGGGGTTTAGATTTCGACCCCTTGACAGCAGATCCGGCTCAACCTCTCCCTATCCCCCCCGTTCAAAAGGGGGACAACGAGCAAACAATTGCAGCCTATCGCACTGTTGGTGACGCAGTTGAAGCATTAGAACAACAAGCAGCTAACTTGGTGGAATATCTACTCATCGCCCCCTCCCTTTCCACTCCCTCTTACCCTCTCCCCGTTAACGGAGAGGCTTGGGGTGGGGTAGACGGTGATGCCACGCAAAGAGAATTGGAGTGGATATGCAGCTACCTTCTGCCTTCCCTGCAACAAACTACCCAAGAAATCACCAATTTATTGCACGGCTTAGATGGGCGCTTTGTCCCTAGTGGTGCCTCTGGCGCACCAACACGAGGACGCCCAGACGTTCTGCCTACGGGTCGCAATTTTTACTCGGTTGATATTCGGGCAATTCCCACAGAAACCGCTTGGCTGGTCGGGCGCAAAGCAGCAGAAGCTTTAATTGAACGATATACGCAAGAAAACGGCGAGTATCCCAAAACACTCGGATTATCCGTATGGGGAACTTCCACGATGCGGACTGGCGGCGATGATTTGGCAGAAGCACTGGCATTGTTAGGAGTACAACCTGTGTGGGATAGTCCATCGCGGCGGGTGGTAGATTTTGAAATTTTGCCAATTTCCGTTTTAAATCGTCCCCGCGTCGATGTCACGCTAAGAATCTCTGGCTTTTTCCGCGATGCTTTTCCGAACTTAATCGATCTATTCGATCAAGCGGTGGCAGCGGTAGCGGCGTTGGATGAACCGCCGGAACAAAACCCCCTAGCAGCGCAAGTTAAACAAGAAACCGAGTTATGGGAAGCGGCGGGGTTAAATCAGGAACAAGCAGAAATGCGATCGCGCTATCGCATCTTTGGTTCTAAACCTGGTGCCTACGGTGCGGGATTGCAAGGCTTAATCGAAGCCCAAAACTGGACAGATGACGAAGATTTAGCCCGTGCCTACATCAACTGGAGTAGTTACGCCTACACTAGCACCGCAGATTCCTCGCCTCCCTTGTCAAAAGGAGTTGCGGGAGATGTTTCTTCTCCTCCCCTGAACAAAAGAGGTTTAGGGGGAATCGCCGCTCCAGAAGCCTTTGAGCAGCGTCTACGCCAGATGCAAATCGTATTGCACAATCAAGATAACCGGGAACACGATTTATTAGATTCAGATGATTACTATCAATTTCAAGGCGGTCTAACAGCAGCAGTTCGAGCAATGAGTGGCAAAAATCCTCAAACTTACTTTGGGGATAATTCCCTTCCTGAAAACCCAAAAGTGCGGCAACTGCGAGAAGAAATTGCGCGAGTATATCGTTCTCGTGTCGTGAATCCAAAATGGATTGCTGGAGTCATGCGCCACGGTTACAAAGGTGCTTTTGAAATGGCAGCAACCGTTGATTATCTCTTCGCTTATGATGCCACAGCAAATTGTGTGGAAGATTTTATGTATCAAGGAGTTGCAGAAGCGTACTTATTCGACCAATCTGTGCAGGATTTCATCCATCAGAAGAATCCTTGGGCATTGCGAGATATGGCAGAACGTTTGCTAGAAGCTAATCAGCGCGGTTTGTGGCAAAACGTCAATCAAGAAATGGTGGATAAGTTGAGAAGCTTAGTTCACCAAGCCGAAGCCGTCATCGAATCTACCACTGCCCCTTAATATAGAAGATAACAACCGCTGCACAGCAGAAGAATCTATGTTACGCGATCTCACTATCCAAAACTATCGCTGCTTCAAGGATTTCTATATCGACGGTTTGGCGCGTGTCAATCTTCTGGTCGGCATGAACAACAGCGGTAAAACCAGTCTACTGGAAGCAGTTTGTCTGTTAGTTAATCAGAATAGCCCCTCGCTTCTTCTGGATTTACTAGATAAGCGAGGTGAGTTTGCTGAACAGCTTTTTATACGTGAATCTGGCGAAGTAATACATCGCTTGAATCGATATCAAATTAGACATATCTTTCATAGCCATCAGTTTCAGCCTGAACAAGACATTCATTTTAAATCGCGGCAAGAAAGCCCCCTTTCCCTTTCACTTAGCATCGGCCTATTTCCTTCAGTTCAGAAGGATTTACATTCTGAGGATGAAGGCATAAGTGAACAAGATGATATTGATACAGATGCTTTTAACCTTGTATTTATTTACATTTCAGACGAGCGAGCTACAAGACAGGATATATCTGTCGATGAGGATGGCTCGATTGAATCACGCTCCTTTCAATTACTAAAACAAGCGCCATCCAGTGTCTTTTTAAAGACTAGTATTAAAAGCCTGTTTTTGACAACTGGTATGATGAGCTTTGAGCAATTAGCTGCTTTATGGGACAAAATAACACTCACCCCCAAAGAAAACAGCATAATAGAAGCATTGCAAATTCTGGAGCCAGCTATAGAGCGCATTAATTTCACTAGCCGACAGACTTTTAACAGTGGCATCCTAGTCAAGCTGCGCGGACAGCCTAACCCAATTCCTTTAGGTAGTATGGGTGATGGGATGCGCCGGATTCTAACTCTAGCTATGGCAGCAGTGACAGTTGAAAACGGGTTTTTAATTGTAGATGAGATTGATACAGGTCTTCACTATCAGACGCAAACTGATATGTGGCGTTTAATATTAGAAATATCACAACGGTTGAACATTCAAGTATTTGCTACTACCCATAGTTGGGACTGTATAACTGCATTTCAAGAATCTTTGGCTCAAACAAAAGATAGCTCAATAGGAAAGTTATTTCGCTTAAGCCGGAAGGATGAAAATATACGTGCTGTTGAATACACTCCTGATGAATTATCTATTGCTGTGCGCCAAAGTATTGAGGTGCGTTGATGCCTTTATCACGAAAACCACCTAAACCAAAACCGCAGCAATTATTGGTTGAAGGAAAGAATGACCGACACGTTATTTGGGCTTTGTGCGAACAACATAAACTTCCAGAAACCTTTTCTGTAGAAGTGCCTCAAGAAGATGAAGATCCAGGAATAGAAGCACTTTTGATGAGCTTGCCTTTAAAACTGAAACAAGAAAACTTGCGTACATTAGGAATTGTAGTGGATGCCGATCAAGACTTACTGGCACGATGGCAAGCGGTACGCGATCGCCTGAGTGCAAGTGGCTACAAAGACATTCCCAAATCTCCACCTGCTGAAGGCTGGATTTATGCTCCGCCAGACTTACCACGAGTAGGGGTTTGGCTGATGCCAGATAATCAAATTCCGGGAATTTTAGAAGATTTCGTTGCCCATCTAATCCCACAAAATGATGCCTTGCGTCCGAAAGCAGAAGCAATTTTGCAAGAAATTGAACAGGATTGCCTCAATTGCTATACATTAGTTCACCGTCCCAAAGCCTTGATCCACAGTTGGCTAGCTTGGCAACAAACACCAGGAATGCCTATGGGGCAGGCAATCACAGCACAAGTGCTACGTTACGATTGTGCGATCGCACTCATCTTTGTTGCTTGGTTAAAACTACTGTTTGAGTTGCCTAATCCGTCATGAGCAAGACGAAAATATAAGTTTTGTGCGATCGCTTCCGTATCCATCCTAAGCCATCATCGCATCGCTTCCGCTGAAAGTCTAAAGCTACAGGAACAGTTAGCAACGGATACACAACTTGAATGTTTGGCTATCTTTGAGAAAGATTTTTCGAGTATTTTGGTAATCTCCTCAGCCGCTTGAGGTCGCCAGAAAAAGTACCCTTGCATCTGTTCGCATTGGAGATTTTGCAAGAAATCTTTTTGCGCTTCTGTTTCCACGCCTTCCGCAACCAGTCTCAGATTGAGTACCTTTCCTAACGCTGCGATCGCTGTAATGATGGCTGCATCATTGGGGTCGCTTGTCAAGTCTCGAACAAAGGATTTGTCAATTTTTAAGGTATGGAAGGGAAACTTTTTCAAATAAGTCAGAGAAGAATATCCCGTCCCAAAATCATCTAGAGAAATGTAGAGTCCTATCCGATGCAACTCACTCAAAGTTTTTCGGGTAAATTCTACATTTTGCATCGTGATTGTTTCAGTAATTTCTAACTCCAAAAATGGCGCTTCGAGTCCAGTTTCTTCCAGAACTCGCGTCACCATTTTGACTAAATCAGGTTCCTGAAACTGTCGGGCAGAAAGGTTAACCGCCACTTGTAAGTCTGCAAATCCTGCATCGTGCCAAGCTTTATTTTGAGCGCAGGCAGTCTTTAACACCCATTCCCCAATTGGTACGATGAGTCCGGTTTCTTCCGCTAGGGGAATAAATATTCCTGGAGAAACTAGCCCAAACTTTGGATGCTGCCAGCGCAACAGGGCTTCAACGTGGGTGATTTCTCCAGTCGTTGTATTGACTTGAGGTTGGTAGTAAACGACAAATTCTCCCCGTTCTAGAGCATGGTGCAAATCGTTTTCGAGTACCAATAACTCAGAATTCTGAGAATTCATTGCTGGATTATAAAATTGATAGTTATTCCGACCTTTTTCTTTGGCACGATATAAGGCAGCATCGGCGTTTCTCAAAAGTGTTTCAGCATCTGCGCCATCACTGGGATAAAGTGCAATCCCAATACTGCTACTGATATGCAGGGAGTGCCCTTCTAAATAAAATTCTGGCTTTAAATCTTCTAAGATTTTCTGGGCAATCTTAGCAGCGTCCTCTTTACAACGAATTTGGGGGATAAGTAGGGTAAATTCATCCCCTCCCCAACGAGCAACGGTGTCATCCTCCCCCAGACAGCCGATCATTCGTTCAGTCACGCTTTGCAACAAGCGATCGCCAAAAGCGTGCCCCAATGTATCGTTAATCGTCTTAAAACGATCCAAATCCAAAAACATTACGGCAAGCGTACTTTGGCTTTGACGTGCATACGCCAAGGACACAGACAGCCGCTCATTGAATAGCATCCGGTTCGGCAAGCCAGTCAGCAGGTCGTGCAACGCTTGATAGCGGATGGTTTCTTCTGCCTGTTGGCGCTCGGTGACATCGCGGAAGCTCCACACTCTACCGACGACTTTTCCCCCAATCCGTTGAGGCTGGGAATAGCGCTCGAAGATTCTTCTATCTTTAAATTCAAGGAGGTCGTAGCTTTCTGCGTCTGGTTCGCTATAGAGTTCCTGAATTTTGGTGATAAAGGTTTCCGGGTTTTTTAGCTGCTCTAGGACAAATGCTAAGGCTTGGTTGCTATTCCCTGCCGCGACAATAGAGTCGGGGATGCGCCACATTTGGACAAATTTTTGATTGAAACTGGCTATTTTTCCGGTTTTGTCAACTACGAGAATCCCATCAGCTGTTGATTCGAGCGTCGCCTTGAGCAGGGACAGGGATTTTTCCAGTTCCTCTTCTGCCCACTTGCGCTCGGCAATCTCGCCCTCCAATTGCGCGATCGCATTGTTTAATTCTGCTGTACGCTCAAGGACTCGTTTTTCTAAGTCTGCGTTGAGCTGTTTGAGAGCGTTTTCTGCTTGCTTGCGATCGCTAATATCGCGGGAGATGGTAGAAAGAAAGTCAACGCTTCCATCCAGCTTCTTGTGGGCAATAATCAGCTGCAAAACTGGAATCTCCCGTTTGTCGCGGGTCAAAAGTGCAGTTTCGCCACACCAGACGCCATCGCGAATCGCACTAGGAATTCCCTCCTCCAAGATGATTTGACCCGCCCATTTCGGGTGGCAACTGGCAACGCTGAGGTTTGAGATATCCTCTTCGAGAGGAATTCCGACCAAGCGACGACCTGCCTGGTTAATGTAAAATGCGCGTCCTCGATTGTCCGCACTGCCTACGAAATCACTCGTTGCTTCCAAAATCCCGGCAAGGCGTGTTACTGCTTCCTCTGCTTGCTTGCGTTCTTGAGTAAGAGAGATGGCGGCTGCCGCTGCACGCAGCAGGTTGATTTCCAAAGGTTCCCAAGCACGCGCTTCTATGCAGTTGTCAAAGCCGATAAACCCGAAGAATTCGCCCTTAACCATGATGGGCAAAATTAGGATGGAAAGAATTCCCTGAGGTTCTAAGATAAAACGCTCTGATTCGGGTAATTCAGCGACAATTCCGGCAACAATGTCACCTTTTTCTAGCAAATATGCCCAGCGGGGGAAGAAGTCGTCATAAGAAAGGTTTTGCAGCGCCGGATTGTCGATTTCTGGCTGAACGCCCTCGGCACACCACTCGGCACGCTGACTCATCAGCAAGTTGCCTATTTGCGAACGATGGTTCTCGAATACGTAAACGCGACTTGCGCCTGCTGCTTGTCCGAGTTGTACCAATATTTCCGTGTAGCAATTGACGCTGCCATCAAAAGTCAGCAACCGGCGCTCAACTTCAACCAATGCTGATAAGTAGCGTTCGCGCTGCGCGAGTCTTTCCTCTGCTTGCTTGCGCTTGGTGATATCGCTGAAGGTGCAGATTACTTGTTCAAGGCGACCATCCGCTGCCAACTGAGGTTCGGCATTGACTAATAGCCAGATGCGATCGCCCACACTGGGACGATAAACGCCCATCACGACATTCCGCACGGCTTGACGAGTTGCGATCGCTTGCGACACCGGATGGGTTTCTCCGGGGAACGGCGTACCATCTTCATGAATGACATTCCAATCCAGATCGAAGGAAGTTTTCCCCAGCAGTTGGCTGTCAGTGATACCGAGAAGGTCGATAGCTGCTTGATTGCTCAGCAGGATTTCTGCGTTGGCTCCTTGCAGTAAAACGCCGACGTGAAGCTCCTGTATCAGCGTCCGAAACCGCTCCTCGCTTTCGCGCAGTGCTTCCTCTACCCGCTGACGCTCGACAATCTCGCCCTGAAATTGCCCAATTGCACGCTTTAACTCAGTTGTGCGCTCCTCAACTCTAATTTCTAGTTCTTCTTTCGCTTGTTTGATCGCCAACTCCGCTCGCTGCCGTTCCGTGATATCTTGGGCTACACAAACGATTCCCTGAATTCTATCCGATACGCTTGCGATCGCTGCACAGGAAAACAGCACCGAGATTCTTCTCCCGTCTTTGGACAGGTAAATTTTTTCTGCATCTCGGACAACCCTTTTTTGAGTTAAATCATCCAACTCCGACGCTGTAAAAGGAAATTTTTCATCGGCAAAAATAACTCCTATCGGTTGCCCAATTAACTCCTCTTTGTGATACCCCAAAAGTTCGCAGGTTGCTTTATTAACTGACTGAATCATGGTATCGGGCGTTACCACGATCAGAGATTCCACCATGCTTTCACAAACATTGATTACATCCGCTGTTTTCTGCCGCAAATCCTCAGCCATTTTATTGAAAGCATCAGCTAAGGCGCTCAGCTCATCTTTGGTGGAAGCGTCTATTTTTGTCTCTAGCTTGCCCTTGCCTATCTCTACCGCAGCCGCTTTGAGTTTGTTTAGCCGACTCAATATAGACCGCGAGATAAAAAGACCAAGAAATATAGCGATTAAGAGGGTAGATAAACCGACGCCAAATATCATTCTGTCGGTCAAGAGCAGAGTTTCATGAATCTTCTTTCTTTCCGTTTCCAACTCTTGCGATTGAGCCTGAATTTTTTGGTTAATAGTTCCTATAAATTGTTGGCTGGTTTTTTCCAGTTCGTTTTCTTTTGCCAGTAACTCTGGAGTTACCCTTCCCTGCTTTTTTAAGCCGATTACCTCATTGGATAATTTTAAAAGTCTCTCACCTGAAGTTTGGATTTCTTCTGACAATCCTTGTTCAGATGGGAAAAAATAGTTCGCTAATTCTTTATAATCATTCAGAGCCTTGCGATAATTTTCCTGGCTAGTCTCCACCTTTTGATATTTTTGCGTCAATACAATATCTTTTGCAGATGGATTTCTTTCTATCTCTTGGAATTCTAATTCTTTAGTATACAAAACTACTGTATCCGAAACATATTGCAACCGCTCTAACTCATAGTGAAAAGGAATTGTTCCATTAATAACTTCGTTGTACTTTTTTTCAAGATTATTCGTTCCTTTAATTCCGACATATCCAACCACTTCAACAAGTAGAGCAACGGCTAAGTAACCTGTCATCAATTTGTGGCTGATTTTCATCTAAATGGGTTCCTGATGCTAAACCGTCTTGCTACTTGAAATAGTGTTTCAATAATAAATGCTTAGTAACAATTACCTATTCGTGAATTCTGGAATAGGCAAGGTAATGCCAGTTTAGAGAAGTCATCTCTCTGGCATAGAACTGGAAAACCTTAAAAAGACTTCCAAAAATATATGATTTTTTTATAAAAGATTAATAAAAAAGATACTAAAGTTAAATTTTAGACATAAAACTTTTATGAAAAGCCAGAAACCTAGAGGTAGCATTCATCGTTTGTAGAGACGCGGGATATGGAGTCTCTAGAAAATCAACGTCAAGAAGGAGATAGAGAAACTTAATATCCAATCGCTGCGGCGTCGCCTAGAGGAAGGCCAAAAGCAAAGAGCGATCGCCTCCTTAAGCTTCCCTAATACATCCCTTCAACAATAAGAGGACAACGCTTAAGAAATTGCCATAGGTTTTGACCGATTTGACCTCTCTCGAACAGTTGCAGTAGAGCCTCTCTGGCTTTGACGCATCGGGATTTCAATCCAAAACTCTGCTCCCTGTCCCGCTTCGGAAATGCAGCGAAGCATTCCTGAATGCTTCTCTACTACAATTTGATAGCTAATTGATAGCCCCAGCCCCGTTCCTTGCCCAACTGGCTTGGTCGTAAAAAACGGATCGAATAGCCGTTTTCTTACCTCTTCCGTCATGCCTAGTCCATTATCAGCAATTCGCACAGCAACACGGTCGGGGTGCAAAACTTGAGTGCTAATCCGAATCGTTGGGGATGGTTCAAGATTACTTGTCGATTGTTCATTGTTACGAGCAATGAACGATAAGCCATCAAAGGCTTCTAGGGCATCAATAGCATTGCTAATAATATTCATAAATACCTGATTCATCTGACCCGCATAACACTCAACTAAAGGCAAATTTCCGTATTCTTTAACCACCTCAATAGCGGGATGCTCCGGCTTAGCTTTTAATCGATTTTGCAAGATTAAAAGAGTGCTATCTAATCCCTCGTGAATATCAACTGGCTTCATGTCTGCCTCGTCAAGGCGAGAGAAATTCCGCAAAGAAAGAACAATTTGACGGATACGTTCAGTGCCAATTTTCATCGAAGATAGGATTTTGTCTAAATCTGCAATAATAAAGTCAAGTTCGACAGTTTCTGCTTGCTCCTCGATCTCGGTAATTGGGTTAGGATAGTGTTTTTGGTAAAGCTGCACCAGTCTCAACAAATCTTGTGTATATTCACCCACATACACAAGGTTGCCGTGGATAAAATTAACGGGGTTATTAATTTCATGAGCTACCCCAGCAACCATTTGACCAAGGCTAGACATCTTTTCGGTTTGAATGAGCTGAGCTTGGGTTTGTTGCAAGTTTTGCAAAACTTGCTGAAGTTCTGTTTCTGCCTGCTTGCGTTCGGAAATTTCAATTTCTAAGTTTTGGTTTAACTCAATCAATTCGGCAGTCCGTTCAATTATCTTTTGCTCTAAAAAATAGTAAGATTCTGCAAGTTTTTTTGCCATTTGGTTGAACTCGCAAGACAATTTTTCAATTTCATCTCCTGTTTGAATATTTAGGCGATAATCTAAATTACCTGCACCAATTTTTGTCGCTCCTAACTGGAGTTTTTTTATAGATAAAATGACTGGGATTAATATTAATATCATCTGCCCAGTGAGAATTATAAGAATTAAACCTGTAGTGGCATATCTAATAATATGGGTGGTCTCTTTAAATTTATTTGATTCTTGCCTTGCTAGAGCATACTGTTGCTGAATATTACTAACTAGAGAGTTTAAAGAGAAATCAATATCTTCTTTGAAAGAATTGATGGTTCTGAAATCCTGCTGAGTCTGTTTAAGAGTAGAAGGTGTATCGCGAAGCTCTGTTGCTAAGCGGACGAGAAAACTATGGCGACGGCGAACAACTGTCAGGCCTGAATTTTCTGGCATCAGACTTTCTAAGTCATCCAAGCTAAGGATAAAGTCAGACATCGCCTTGTGATATTTTGCCATATCTGAGGGGTCGCGGTTGAGGATGAGATAGTTCCTCAGTGCTGCGATCTGGTCTCTTAAAGAAACTTTTAGATTCAAGACTATACTGTCAGCTTGAGCGGCTCTTTCTCGGCTCGTTTCGGTGGATTTTTCTACTTCTTTGAGCCAGTCTTCACTGCCAACTGTAAGGCATAAAATTAGCCCTAGTACGGCAATAGAAGATCCAATAAACTTAGTTAATATTTTCATTGCATTCGGCTTTATTTCAACTTAAGGCGCTCTTGGAGTTTTCTAATCGGTGTATAGTCTCGATCTTCTACCAGAGTATATCCAGCCGACTCAGAACCACTGGGATCTAGCAGTCCCTCTGGAGAGTTGACAAATGCTTTCTTGAGGTCGATTACCAGTTGGGATGGAAGCTTACTAGAGACGACAATGGGCGAAAGAGGAATTGGGTCAGATTCCCAAATAATTTTGTATTTTAAAGGGTCAATATTTCCCTCTTTCTGTTGCTGAAGATACGAGCGTTTATCATCCGCGATCGCATCCACCTTTCCTGCTAGTAAATCCGCTTTCACCTTGTCGTGACTACCCGCATACTTGACTGTAGCAAAGTCGCGTTCGGGGTTAATACCAATGTCTTGAAAGTGAGCTAAAGGCACTAAGTAACCCGAAGCTGAGGATTTACTGACGAAGGCAAATCTCTTACCTTTTAAATCTTTAATAGTTTTGATACCGCTGGCATTATTAACAACGATGGTGCTTGTATACCAAGGTCGTCCGGTTGTTCTTTCAATTGGCGCAACAATTGGCTTAAGTTGGGGATCTCGAAGATGTGCCTTTATATACGACAGGGGACCTAGAAAAGCCATTTCTACTTTTCCTTTCACCAGTAAATCTATCGATGTGTCGTAGTCTTTTGTAATCTGAAATTTAACAGGTTTTCCTAATGTCTTGCTTAGATAGTCCGCTAGTGGCTGAAGTTGCTTTTCCTGTTCTGCTGAAACCTGCCACGGAATCACCGCCATATTTATGGTTTTTAGTTCGTCTCCTGTATTCCTATAACTATCGCTCAGTGGCTGAGAGCTGGGGCTTATTGGCGTTGTGGTATTTTCACTTGGCTGAGTACAGGCTACACAACTGTACGTAACGGACAAGGCTAGGATGAAGCAAGTCACTGCTCGTTTGTAAGAGCGATTCCGTATCCAAGATAGATGTTTTTGCATTCTGTTTAAGGCTATGTTTACCTTTTAACTTTTTACCGTGTCTGGAGAATAATACCGCTTTCCAAAATTATGAAAGTAACACTTCAAAAAATGTTATTTTTTCACATCTTAAGTTAAGTGGTAATATGAGAGATTACTACTTAAATTTTGAGTCTGCTAATTTAGATTCATGTTTTCACTCAATCCTCATTCTCAGGAGGATTGGAGAAAATAAACACTGTGTTTTTACGGGTTTTTAAGATTTTCTTTCTCAAACCCAGAAATCTAGTTTTAAGCCGCTCATCTATCCACCCATAGATGCTCCTCAAGGGGAGGATTAACTTAGTATCAGGGAAAATTACTCGGAAGTCTGGCGATCCAAGGGATTGAGAGGTTCTCCCAGGATTACAGCATTAACCAAAAAGGATTGCCTTTGAAATCCCTTCTGTCGTTTGAAATCGCGGAAAATGTGTCAATTCCCTTGCCTTGGACTTTGTGTGACTGGAATCTCTACAACGAACTCGGTTCCCTCTCCCACTGCTGATACACAACTGATCGACCCTCCATGTTTTTCTGTAACAATCTGATAGCTGATTGCTAATCCTAGCCCGGTGCCCTGACCGATTGGCTTGGTCGTGAAAAATGGGTCAAAAAGTCGCGCCTTGACATTCTCACGGATGCCGGGGCCGTTATCTGCAATTCGCACAACAATTTTGTTCGCGTTCAAAACTTCAGTGCAAATCTGGATGGTCGGTAATTGAGAATTAGGAATGGGGAACTCGCTATTAGAACTTGTTTCTCCAGAATCCATGAGCTTTTGACGATTAGAGGGCAACCCTTCTAAAGCATCTATGGCATTGCTCAAGATATTCATAAATACTTGATTCAGTTGTCCTGCATAACACTCTACTTCTGGCAGCGTGCCATATTTCTTAATAACTATAATTCCTGGAGAATCTGGTTTAGCTTTCAGCCGATTCTGCAAGATTAAGAGGGTGCTATCAATACCCTCGTGAATATCAACCGGCTTCATTTCTGCTTCATCCAGGCGGGAGAAGGTTCGCAAAGAGAGGACAATCTGGCGGATGCGGTCAGCGCCTAACTTCATTGAAGCGACCATTTTGGGTAGGTCTTCAAGAACAAACTCAATGTCTAAAGCCTCAACTTCTTCTTGAATCTCTGGCGCGGGATTGGGATAGTACCGTTGGTATACTTTCATTAGATTGAGCAAGTCTTGTGTATATTGCTCGGTGTGGATGAGATTGCCGTAGATAAAGTTAACGGGATTATTAATTTCATGCGCCACTCCAGCAACCAGTTGACCCAAACTGGACATTTTTTCAGTCTGAATCAGTTGAGATTGGGTCTTTTTGAGTTCGTGCAAAGTTTGTTGCAACTGCTGGGCTTTTTCTCGTTCCTTCGCTTCCGACTGGCGCAAGGCATCAAGAGCTTGCTTGCGATCGCTAATATCATTGTTAATTTCTAGTCTGGCGGACACCTGACCAAATTCATCTAATTGCAGCGTCCATCGGCTGGCTACCGTGATTTGAGTGCCATCACGCTTGGTGTGAATCAATTCGCCTTCCCAATTCCCTTCACGCAGGCATATCTCTAGAACTTCCTCTTTTGGTTGGGGAAAGACAGTTTCCAAGAAGGTGTGGATGTACTGACCGAGTGTTTCTGCTTTTGTCCAACCATATAGTCGTTCAGCGCCCTGATTCCAATAGCTAATCTTGTCATTCAAATCCCGAATGATAATTGCGTCCGTGGCTAAGTCAAGCATCTCCATATTCTGCCGCAAGGCTTTCTCCGCCTGCTTGCGTTCGGTAACGTCTTCTATGGTGCTGAGGATACCGATTACTTTGCCCATCGCATCGTGAATGGGAACTTTGTTGATGTCTACCCAGAGTTCTTCATTGTTTGGCTGAATCAAGCGTTCGATAATATGCAGTTCCGGGGTATCCGTTGCCATCACGCGACGGTCGTCTTTGCGGTATTTTTCTGCTATTTCTTGCGACCACAAGTCATAATCCGTCTTGCCAATAATGTTTTCTGGATTGCTAATCCCAGTGATTTGACATGAAACCTTATTACAGCCTAAATAGACAGAGTTTCTATCCTTCCAGAAGATATATTGGGGAATATTATCCAAAATCAGTTGCAGCAGTTCTGCGCCTTTGCGAATGTCCTCAGCTGCTTTGCGATCGGTGATATCATTGCCAAATTGAATCACATCAACCAATTTGCCTCGCTCGTCAAACCGCTTCAGAACATTCCAATTGATAATCCGTTTTTCTCGATTCTGGATGGTCAAAACTGTTTCATAGTCGCGGACGCCTCCGTGCTTCAGGGTGGATAATAACTGCTCGATACCTCTGTATTCATCGTCAGCATAAAAGATTTCCCACCAGTTGCGTCCAATTAATTCTTCTGCGCAGTAGCCTGTCACCTGCTCAACAGCAGGATTGACAAATGTAATCACCCCATCAAGCTTTAGCCCAACGACCAGTGCTGGTGTAGTCTGAACAATAAATGATGTATAGTCGCGTTCTTTCTGAAGTTCATTTTCTGTCCGATAGCGATCGCTCATTTCCCCATAAATAAGCCTGTAAACCCATAAAGCAATAATAAAATTTAGAAAGACACCGCTTAAAAATGTAATTAGAGAGTCACGAGCCTGGTCTTTCGCTTGTTGGTACCGCTCCTTCAACAAATGCTTTTGGTCATTTTCCAAATCATTGACAAGCAGGCGGATGTTATCCATCACTACCTTGCCTTCATTCGTCTTAACTAATTGCTGCGCGGCTTCAAATCCCTTGTTTTTTCGTAATTCGATTGACCGTTTCAATTCAGAAAATTTACTTGCACTCAGAGATTCCAGAGTGCCGAGCTTCTGCTGTTGATTGAGGTTATTTCCCGCTAATCCCTTGAGAAACTCAACCTGTTGATTAACCTTAGCTGTTGCTGTGTAGTAGGGTTGTAAATAAGCCTCGTCTCCAGTGATTATGTAGCCACGCTGCCCAGTTTCTGCGTCCTTGATTCCGGAAAATACATCATCAAGCTGATTAATGAAGGTAAAGGTATCGTCTACTGAGTTATTCGCTTGCACAAGTTGCGTGATACTCCGGTACGAAATCCCACCAATGCTAACCAGTAGGACAGTTGCCACTCCCAGACCTCCCGCAACCTTGTAGAAGAATTTCCGATGCAAGTGCTTCGTTGAGCTGCCCTCAGTGGGTACATACACTAGATCAGCTTCATTTTTAGGCAGAATCGCTTTCATCATGGCGTGTTTCGGTGAACTAAGGTTGAGGGTGAACGATAACCAGTAGCAGCTTCCAGACTTAGAAAGCGAAGCTTGATTGCATTTTTCGGATAGCGATGAAAAGCCTATAGTGTTCTCTTGATGAGGATTTTACTTGGGCAAGGGCATCGAGAAAAGATTTTGTAAATCTGATTCCATCCTTGTCTTAAAGGTATATTTGCCTAATAAAGTTCATTCTTTAGACAGATGTTTTCTGTTGATTTTATTCGTAAACACAAGTTGAACAATATCGGCAGAATGAGGCAAATGTTAAGCCTTTTTGCGAGATAGAGTCCAAAAAACTTTTAGAGCCGCGTCATCAAACTCGGCTGCGACCTAATTTCGACTCAAAAAACGTCTAGATGGAAATCTCCGTTTCAGGGTTTTACACATCTTAAACGGGTCTAGAGCGCGATCGCCTTCTTGGTAGGCGGCGATGCAGCGACTCGCACCTGTTTTCTTTGCAAGCGATCGCACTTTACCAAGCCGATGGTGCCCTCCTGACTCAATTAACTAGCTTAGGAATTTACTAAAATTCTTAATGATTTGGAGAATTTAACTAAATGTAAATTCCTAACAGCAAAACTGCCAAAAATCGAAAAGATACTTCATATCGTTTCTAAAAACAATTCGATAAGCTGAAAGAAGACAGAAAGTTGAGGAAATTATATGACCGCTTTTTCTAGCGCTGGATTAAAGCAACCAGCATGGCAAACAACCGTCACCTTTACGTTGGCTTTCTGGCTTAGCGGAAGCTTGCTTTTGGACTGGGTAATTATGCCCAGTTTGTTTGCAACCGGGATGATGACTCAACCTGGATTTGCAACAGCAGGTTATTCAATTTTCTGGATTTTTAATCGGATTGAATTATTATGTGCAGCCTTAGTGTTAACGGGGCTGTTGGTTCTTCACCGCACTCAGGCTGCTTCTAAGCTGGGAGGGCGCAAAGTAATTTTCTTATCCCTGTTCTTGCTGACAATTGCCATTATTGATACATATTTTTTAACCCCACAAATGAGCGCGCTGGGGCTACAGCTCAATCTTTTTGAACCCGTTGCTGAGATTCCTGCCGGGATGAATCAAATGCACGGGGGCTACTGGACATTAGAAGCGTTGAAGTTGATTGCTAGCGGTACGCTGTTAGGTTTGTGCTATCGCGATCGCGCTTAAACGCCAGTATTTCAATTAAAGCCCATCTCATCCGTCAGACTGAAGTCTGCGGCTAGACAAAAAATTAGCCCTGCCTGCGCGGGCTAATTTTTTAGCGTTGAACTGGCAAATCGAGACGGGGTTTAAAGGTTTCGATTTGCCGCAGCTTTTCGTAGAGTTCCCGTTCTTGGGAAGTGACCGTTTTGGGAACCACAACCTGAATTTCAACTAACTGATCGCCGCGATCGCCTCTACCTGTCGGGTAGCCTTTTCCGGCAAGGCGCAGGCGCTTCCCGTGCCCGACACCGCTAGGAAGCGTCATTTTCACCAAACCATCCAAGGTAGGAACTTCCACGGCTCCCCCCAAGACTGCCTCGCTGGGAGTGACTGGCAATTGGCAGAAAATATCCGAGCCTTCTACTTGAAAGAAGGCGTGGGGCGATACGGTAATTTTGAGGTACAAATCGCCACCTTCAATGCCCTGACCCTTCAGCCGGATGCGTTGCTCGTTGACCATTCCGGGTGGCATATCCACTTCCAGCGATCGCCCATCTTCCAGCCGAATCCGCTCTCGTCCTCCCTGATAAGCTTTTTCGAGGGGCATCGTCAGTCTAGCTTCAACATCGCGCCGACTAGGGCGCGAACTCACGGTGTAGGATGTTTTTGTGTTACCAGGACGGAAGGTATCGGCTGAGGCAACTCGGTTGTTGGAACTGGGTGCCTGAGTAGCTACACGGGTTTCCCGACGTCCTAGCAGAGTATCGACAAAGCTGTTGAAGTCCGGGTAATCGTCATATTTTAATTCTTGTGTGCCGTTGCGACCGTTGGAGCGCGTCCCCCAGGCTTTAGTCCCCTTCGTCCCTTTAGCGCCCTTGAAACCGCTCCGGTTCCAGAAACGGCTGAACTGATCGTATTGCGATCGCTTACCCGGATCGGAAAGAACTTCGTAAGCCTCGCCGATATCCTTGAACTTTTCTTCTGCTGTTTTGTCGCCAGGATTTAGATCGGGGTGATACTGCCGAGCTAGCCGCCGATAAACTTTCTTAATTTCGTCGCCGGAGGCATCACGAGCAACGCCCAGCATCTGGTAGTAGTCCCGAAAATTTTGCATAGTTAATTAACGATTAGCTGTTACCGATTAGCTGTTACCGATTAGCTGATTGAGCGTTGGATATTCACAGTTTTAGCAGACTAATCCTCTACTATTTGTGCCAGACCGCTTCAATAGCTAACAGCTAATCGCTAACAGCTATAGCTAATTTACAGCCAATCATCATCATCATCCCAATCATCCTCAGGTTGAACAATTCTCGAAGTCCGGCGGGGAGCCGCGTCACTATCCCGACTATACCGCTGACCGCCTGTAGAGCCGCTATTGCGACGGTCATCGTCATAGCGATCGCGCGAACGGCTACCCTCCGAGCGATCTTGATAGCGGCTACCCTCCGAGCGATCTTGATAGCGGTTACTTTCATAACGATCTTGATAGCGGCTACTCTCATAGCGGTCTTGTGTCGAGTTGCCAAACAAGGAATCGCCTTCGCCGGAAAACGTGCGACGGATCGATCCGAAAAAGTCGTCCTCGTCCTCCATTGATTCCATCCGCACCTCTCGGTTCAGCTCGTAGAGTGCATCCTGGAGATCGCTTTGTGCCCGATCCACAGACCGATCGTCATCGCGGGCAATGCTCTGGCGCAGTTCCTGCACCATGTTCTCAATGCGACGGCGCTGACCGGCAGCAAACTGCATTCCATAGGTCAGCGCCACTTCTTTCAGTTGCCGTTCCGCACTGAAAGCCAGTGCTTCGGCGCGGTTGCGCTTCTCCACCCGTTCGCGCCGTTCCCGATCTGTTGAGGCATATTGCTCGGCTTCCTGAATCATCCGGTTAACTTCCGATTCGCTTAAAGTGGAAGCCCCTTGAACGGTGATGCTCTGCTCTCGCCCTGTCGTCCGGTCTAACGCCGTCACCTGCAAAATCCCGTTGGCATCAATATCAAAAGATACCTGAACTTGGGGCACTCCTCGCGGTGCTGGGGGAATGCCAGTGAGCTTAAACCGCCCTAGCGACTTGTTATCAGCCGCCATTTCCCGTTCCCCTTGCAGGACGTGAACTTCCACCAAGGTTTGGTTATTTTCAGCGGTCGAGAAGATATCCGAACGCCGCACGGGTATCGTCGTGTTTCGGGGGATGAGTTTCTTCATCACGCCGCCTATCGTTTCCAATCCTAGGGACAAAGGCGTGACATCCAGTAGTAGCACGTCTTTGACTTCACCGGCGAGGATTCCTGCTTGAATTGCGGCACCCACTGCCACGACTTCATCTGGGTTAACGTTCTCGTTTGGTTCCTTGTCAATTAAGCTACGAACCAGCTGTTTCACCAAGGGAATGCGAGTAGAACCGCCCACTAACACCACTTCATCAATCTTGGAGGGGTTCAGACCAGAATCCACTAAAGCGCGTTTGACGGGTGCCTTCAATCGGCTCACCAAATCCCCACACAATCCTTCAAATTGCGCCCTCGTCAACCTGGTTTCTAAGTGTACGGGACCTTCTTCCGTGGCAGTGAGAAAAGGTAAGTTAATATCTGTGACCGTGACGCCAGACAGCTCAATTTTGGCTTTTTCGGCGGCTTCCGTGAGGCGTTGTAAGGCTTGGCGATCGCGTCTGAGATCTACCCCTTCTTTTTCCAGAAATTGCTCTGCCAGCCAATCCACAATTTTTCGGTCAAAATCGTTCCCGCCCAATTGGGTGTCGCCACTGGTGGCTTTTACCTCAAACACTCCATCCCCCACTTCCAGGATGGAAACGTCAAATGTACCGCCGCCCAAGTCAAACACCAGAATCGTCTGAGTATCCTTGCGATCCAAACCATAAGCCAAAGATGCAGCCGTTGGCTCGTTAAGAATCCGCAATACATCCAACCCGGCGATTCGCCCAGCATCTCGCGTCGCTTGCCGTTGGGAATCATTGAAATAAGCCGGAACTGTAATCACCGCGCCCGTCACCGGCTGTCCCAGATAACGACTCGCCTCATCTGCCAACTTTTGCAGCACCATTGCCGAGATTTCTTCTGGAGCAAATTCCCGCTTCAGTCTGGGGCATTTGACTTTAATATTGCCCTCGTCATCCCGCCGAATCGTGTAGGGAACTTGCTTCGAGGTGGGGCTGAGTTCCGCATACTTGCGTCCGATGTACCGTTTTACCGCATAAAACGTATTCTGCGGGTTTAGAACGGCTTGCCGCCGTGCCATTTGTCCAACTAGGCGTTCCCCGTCTTTGCTGAAGCCTACCACGGAGGGAGTAGTCCTCATGCCTTCCGCATTGGCAATGACAACGGGCTTGCCGCCTTCCATGACAGCTACGACTGAGTTGGTTGTTCCGAGGTCAATGCCGACTACCTTGCCCATGCGATTCGTGTTCTCCTTACCTAACTTAATATACTGAGAACAATTTGCTGGATTTATTCTATCTTGCTGTCAGGAATGAGCAGTATCAGGCAAGAGAGAAACTCAATGATATATCGACTCTTTATTATTTTTGCTGCGAATCATCGCTTCTTGTCCCGCTTTACTGCCGTCGTGGCAGGATGTTTGCTGGCGATTGGCTGTTCGACAACGCTAGTACCCCAAATTACCCATAGGAACCTGCTGGTTCAGCCCTTAGCTGCCACAACAGCAGCGACTAAGAGCGATTCCTTGTCGGAGGCAATTAACTACGCTAACAGGGCTGCTACCCTGGCTCAAACGGCTAGATCGGCGGCGGACTGGGATGAAGTTGCCCAAACATGGCTAAGCGCGATCGCATCCCTGCAAGCCATACCACCCGACAGTCCCCAACGAGTCTATGCCCAGAAGAAAATTATCGAGTATATGGCTTTTTTGCAGGTAGCCCAACAAAGAGCCGCTGCAACCAGCTTTCAGTTTAAATACCCCACCTTTAACAACCAATTGCTTGATAATCAGCTAGTTCTTTATCTGTCCTACATCGCTGCCCTTGGCCCACCCGATATTTTAATTGTAGGCAGTTCCCGCTCTTTGCAGGGAGTCGATCCCAAACAGATGCAGCAAGCTTTAGCGGGTAAAGGTTTTGGGGGATTGAAAATCTTTAACTTCGGGGTGAATGGTGCGACTGTCCAAGTGATTGATTTGTTGTTGCGGAAAATTTTAACCGAAGAGCAGTTGCCGAAACTCATTGTGTGGGCGGATGGAGTGAGAGCCTTTAACAGTGGGCGTGTAGATCGGACTTATAACTTGATTTTGGCTTCTCCAGGCTACAAGCGCTTATTAACGGGCAATCGCCCCTTAAGTGGTATTACACCCTCTAACCGCCCGGATACACTCTTAACGGCGACCCCACCTCCAAACCTCAACTCAGTTGCTGATACCAACCTAGACGAAATTCCCCAGAATGAAAGCCAGTTTAATATCACCCTTTTGAATTCTCAGCCGTCCAGCGAGACAATACTGGCTCAAAATACTCTAGGAGGATTGACTCCCGACTACTCGGCAGAGGCAATCGACGCCAATGGATTCCTTCCCGTAAATATCCGATTTAATCCTGCTATTTACTATCGACAAAAGCCGCGAGTTGCAGGCGCTTATGACAGTGATTACAGTGCCTTCCAACTCGGAGGTAAGCAGGAGGTGGCGTTGAATAATTTAATGGTATTTGCCAAGCAGCGTCGGATTCCAGTATTCTTCATCAACCTGCCTTTAAGTAGAGATTATTTAGACCGAACTCGTCTTAGAGCTGAGCAACAATTTAGACCTTATATGGTTCGCCAATCTAGTGCTAAAGGATTCATCTTTCTCGACTTATCCAGACAGTGGACAAACCAAAATGGCTATTTTGCCGACCCCAGCCATCTAAATCGCTATGGTGCGGCTGTCATCGGTCGCCAAATTGCTGCCGATACTAGAATTCCCTGGCCTCGCTAGACAAAATATGGTCGGCACTATCCAATGCTAGAGCTAAACAAACAAAGCCTGCTTTACGGGCGATTACTATTTCTTTTGTTTTTGTTGTAGTTGCTGAGATTATGCCCTTGCGATTGAATTTGTTCTCTCTAATCCGCTAAAACTCCTCGTTCTCATCCCCGTCTAAATAAGTATTAGGATTCAACCCCTGCTGTATCGTCACTTCATGCTCATAAAAAGCTTGAGGATTTGGAGGATAAGAGAGAATAAATCTGGTCTGTTTAATTTCGACAGTATCTTCGAGCCGAGTTTGAATGGAAATTACTTTTTTTAATAGCCGTTGATAAATGACCAAGCTAGGGCAGATGACAACTAATTCTGTCATTCCAGTGTCGTGATGAGTGATTCTCCACTCACAATGGCTAAACAACGCTTTTAGGGAACCATTTAGCTTTTCATACAGGCGTTGTCTTTGAGCGCGTACTGCTGCAAGCTCCTTTGCCAGTGCCCTATCTCGTTCGCTGAGTGGTTGAGGTGCATCGGGATTGTCGTGACTCATCGGTCTTTCCTGCGGGTTCAGCTCTGGACGATAATTTCTCATTATTGCCCCGATGCGATCGCAGCTAGTATTCATCGATCGGGAGAGGGTGACAACTTTACAGAGATTTGCAGTGGGGTAGCGCTATCTTCTGTAACGAAATGCAACGTATAATGAGAGCGACCAAACACGCAAGCAGCTATAAGGGTAGACCATCAGATGCGAGTTGCGATCGCTGGGGCGGGTTTAGCAGGGCTTTCCTGCGCCAAATATTTGACAGATGCCGGTCACACTCCCATCGTTCTAGAACGTCAGGACGTTCTAGGCGGTAAGGTGGCAGCATGGAAAGACGAAGACGGCGACTGGTACGAAACCGGACTGCACATCTTTTTTGGGGCTTATCCCAATATGTTGCAGCTATTTAAGGAACTCGGTATTGAAGATCGATTGCAGTGGAAAGAACACACAATGATCTTCAACCAACCTGATGCCCCCGGTACTTATTCACGCTTTGACTTTCCGGACATTCCGGCACCATTTAATGGCGTCACAGCGATTCTAAGCAACAACGATATGTTGACTTGGCCTGAAAAAATTCGCTTCGGGATTGGTTTAATTCCGGCGATGGTTCAGGGGCAAAAATACGTTGAGGAGATGGATAAATACTCGTGGTCGGAATGGATGAAAAAGCAAAACATCCCCCCACGGGTAGAAAAAGAAGTTTTCATTGCCATGTCCAAAGCACTGAACTTCATTAACCCAGATGAAATTTCTGCCACGATATTGCTGACCGCTCTCAATCGCTTCCTTCAGGAAAAAAATGGCTCAAAAATGGCATTTTTGGATGGTTCCCCGACCGAGCGGTTGTGTCAGCCAATGGTAGATTACATCACCGAGCGCGGTGGGGAAGTGCGGTTGAATATGCCGATCAAGGAATTTTTGCTCAATGCCGATGGCACGGTGCGGGGATTCTTGATTCGTGGGTTAAATGGTGCTGCGGATGAAATTATTACGGCGGATGCTTATGTATCTGCGATGCCGGTTGATCCCCTGAAGGTGATGTTGCCCCAATCTTGGCGTCAGATGGAGTATTTCCAAAAGCTAGACGGCTTAGAGGGTGTCCCGGTCATCAACGTGCATCTGTGGTTTGACCGAAAATTAACTCAAATTGACCATCTGCTGTTTTCGCGATCGCCCTTGCTTAGTGTCTACGCGGACATGAGCAACACCTGTCGCGAATATGCGAACCCCGACCGCTCAATGTTGGAATTGGTGCTGGCACCAGCAAAAGATTGGATTAGCAAATCGGATGGGGAAATTGTAGACGCCACCGTCGCAGAATTGGAAAAACTTTTTCCCGATCATTTTGGGGGTGAGAACCCAGCCAAGTTACTGAAATATCACGTTGTCAAAACCCCTCGTTCAGTCTACAAGGCAACTCCAGGGCGTCAGCAATATCGTCCTTCCCAAGAAACACCGATTGCGAATTTCTATTTGACGGGTGATTACACCATGCAGCGTTACCTAGCGAGTATGGAAGGTGCCGTACTTTCTGGTAAGCTGACAGCGCAGGCAATTGTGAGCAGTCAGTCGTCAGTAGTCACCGATCAATCGTCAACGGTCACCGATCAGGCGTTAGTCGTTAGTGGGTAATGGTTAGGGGGAAAGAGTCTACTCCCGAATATCTGACTATCTATTACCTGCTACCAAAGAACAACAGACTCAGGACAATTGACAATTGACAACGGAAAACTGACAATCTCTGGTGCCTGTACTGAATGCTGCAACTGTCTAATTTCCCGCGCATGAGAACGCTGGCTTCAATAGAGGACGCTTACCAACTCTGTCGCCAGATTACGGCTAAGTACGCAAAGACGTTTTATCTGGGTACGCTGCTGATGCCAGCAGCCAAGCGCCGTGCCATCTGGGCAATTTATGCTTGGTGTCGTCGCACCGATGAACTGGTAGACGGTGCCTCAGCTGCGATTACGACTCCTGAAACTTTGGATCGATGGGAAAAACAACTAGAATCTGTTTTTGCTGGCGAACCCCTAGACGACCCGGATGTGGCTTTGGTAGATACGCTGAAACGCTTCCCGATGGATATTGAACCATTTCGGGATATGATTGCGGGTCAGCGGATGGATCTCTACCGGAGCCGATACAAGACCTTTGAAGAACTCAATCTTTACTGCTATCGGGTTGCCGGTACGGTGGGGTTGATGTCTACTGCGGTGATGGGTGTCGATACGGAACCGTATACAGCACCCTGGAAACGCAATCAAGAGATTTATATTCCGACCTCGGAAGCGATCGCACTTGGCATTGCCAACCAACTCACTAACATCCTGCGAGATGTCGGAGAAGACGCCCGTCGGGGTCGCATTTACCTGCCCCTCGAAGAATTAGCGTTATTTAACTACACCGAACAGGATCTGATGAATGGCGTAGTCGATGAGCGATGGCGCGAATTGATGCGTTTCCAAATTCAACGGGCACGCAAATTCTACGTTGAAGCCGAACAGGGAATTGGTGCCCTTAGCCCCGATGCTCGTTGGCCCGTTGCGGCGGCTTTAATGCTCTATAGCCAAATTCTCGATCGGATTGAACGCAATCAATACGATGTATTTAGCACCAGAGCTTACGTCCCGACTTCCCGGAAGCTGCTGAGTTTGCCAGCGGCTTGGTTGAGGGCGCAGGTGCTATAACTCTGTGGCGCTGGCGGCTTGTGGCGCTGGCGGCTTGTGGCGCTGGCGACAACCAGAGGAAAATCAACTCACGTCTGTAAACTTTATGTTTTTTGGGATTAGCCATTCCCGATTTCAAGTCCGTTTATTGAGCAATCGATAAGCGGACTTGCTCCTATTCAATCCATAGATAGCCCCAAATCAACCAGGAATGCGGCTCAGGTTGCCTCTAATGGACAACGGATGCGGCTAGATGAGGATGCTCGCTCTCGTTCTTCAAGCCTTATTAGCACTACCAGCAATCTCTGGCGGCAATTCAAAGCAGCCATCATCCCCCGGAGAGAAATCCAGCACTTGCACCACAGCATTGATATTTAAAGATCCATAGATATGAGGAAACCGTTCTCCTTCGTCGAATCCCTCGTATCGGATTTCTGCCTCAACTGCCTCCGAATCAAGGCACAGGAGGACTAAGCCACTTTGGGAATGAAAAAAGCTATTCGCTACATTAATAACTTGCTCTGGCGTTGAGCAGTGGATAAAACCCTCCGATTCCAGGGTATCGCCACAATATTTTTTAGTTGATTTTGCTTCTTCCCACTGTTCGCGCTTCGTGATGTGCAAAATAATACTCATAAAATTTCTCAAAAATTGTTAATTTTACAGTTAAATTGGTAAGAGATAGGCTCTTCTTTACTTGCACAAATAGAGGCAAAATCCGGTTGACTTAAGACTAAAAACCTTCCCTGTGTAGATTGCCTTGAGACCTGTAACCACGCATATTAAGGCATCTGATGGGTTTGGACAACCCGAATCCAATCTATAATTATGCCAAACCAAACCGGATTGAGTCAAAGCAAATCTTACCAATTAGACGAATTCCCCTTTGGCAACTAAAATTACTTTACCACCCACCGATACTTCAATGAAATCAGCCTTTTTGTGAGCTTTTAACAACAACAAAGAAGGTCTGCCAATTTCATACCCTTGCTCAACTCTGACATCAATTGTCTCTGCTCCAAAATAGGAATGCTGAACCAAATAACCAGCTAAACAACCATTCGCACTTCCTGTAGCCGGATCTTCGGGAATTCCTGCATACTCGGCAAACACTCGCACGCTCAAGTTATTCTCTGGATGATAAGTTTCAGGGCAGAAAACCAATATACATTTGCCTTGAGTATGACTAACTAAATCAAAATATTTATCCTTATTTACCTTGATTCGCTTTAAGGATTGGTGCGTTTTCAAGGGAACGATAATAAAGGGAACTCCCGTAGAAACTTCTTGAATCGGGAATCGAGGATCTATCTCGCTGGGTTCTAAATTCAAAACTTGGGCGAGTGCCTCTCCCTCGAAGGTTTGGGTAAAAATAGGTGGTTTTTGCTGCATCCACAACCATTCTACTGCTTGCTCTCCGTAATGCAGCGATACAGGAATCTGTCCGACTTTTAGATTTAAAATTAAGTTTTCAACCGGCTGATTAATAATTTCTTGTTGCAAAATATAAGCAGTCCCTAAGGTAGGATGCCCTGCAAACGGTAACTCTTGCTCAGGCGTAAAAATCCGCACATCATAACCTCCATCTCGAACCTCTGGAGAAGTTATAAAAGTGGTTTCCGAGTAGTTCGTTTCTTTAGCAATTCTTTGCATTTGAACATCAGAAAGCTCACCGGCATCCGTAAAGACTGCTAGTTGATTACCCGTGTATTTTTCTACGGCAAATACATCAACAATGTAAAAGTGAAGTCGCTTCATACTTGTCAAAATCGCTGCTATATGGTTTATTAGCAAGAGGCTGGGATCGCGTCTAAATGCACAACTCAGCCAGAGGGCAGATATACCAAATAAGGAGGTTGGTATACTAGAGAACGTTTGCAAATCCAGAGTGCATTGTAACTAAAGATTTTTTTTGCCAATGCCATTTTTCGGACTTGTTTGGGTAACTTCTTGGGTCAGCTGTTTTTTCTCTAACCAGGCGTTGTCGAGTATACCTGATTACCTCTCGATAACACTTCCAGCCAAGGTTTTTTCATCTGTCAATAATCCCCTGGATAGCGATAAACCTCTGTTTGTTTACGCTGTAGGAACGGGGAAACCCTACTCTTATTTGAGCGGTTTACATTCTCAAAAATTCAGTGCGTTCTTGCCTTCCTGGGATTTCCAGATAGGAGGAAATCAGAGCCAATCTTCATCAAACAAAGCCAAAACGCCTGAACAATCTAGGCGGAAGCTAGCGACGGTGGATAATGTGCTTTGCCGCCCCGGCTCGGCACCCATGAAGGAAGCGCCAGTAGCGCCAACTATCCTATCTCAGTCGGCTTCATGGGTTGAAGTTCCTGTCAGTCGAGCGTCAAAGCCGAGTATTCCAGACAGAATCATGCAGGTGATGCAGAATTTATTGAAATTGCCTGCTTGGGCTGAATCTCGCGATACAAAGCCTTCGCAGGTTGCAGTCGTTCAGATTCGCGACCAAGGCGCATTGGGCGATCGCTTAATCAATGAAAAAATTGGAAAACGGCAAGGTCTGTGGATGTCCTTGGCTGGGCGCAAAAGCAAGAGCGTTGCCACATCTAGCGGAGAACCGGAGCAGTTTCAAGTCTGGGTGAAGGGACATTTGGTGGCTCAAATCCCCGAAAAACCCCAAGCTGAGCGATTTGCCAAGCGAATCGCGCAACTCCTGCAAAACTCCAATGTAGACGCTTCGCAACTGAAACCAGCGCTGGTGGATGGGAAGCCGGGGGGTAAGCTAGGCAACAACCAGTTGTTTGTAATTGACGACGCGATCGCTACCGACTTCAATCGCGATCGCCAACTCTTGGCAATCGAATGGGTAAATAATCTCCGCCTCGCCTTGGGTGAAAAGCCCTTAACCTTGGTAGAAGCTCAAGCCCAAATGCACGGCTTAATCCAGACAGATACCAAACTAGAGGGTTTAGCCTCTTGGTATGGCGGTTATTTTCACGGACGCCAAACGGCAAACGGCGAAATCTATAACCAGGATGCACTCACGGCGGCTCATCCCTCTCTGCCTTTTAATACCTTTCTGAAAGTAACAAACTTGAAAAATGGGGATGCTGTCATCGTGCGGGTGACTGACCGTGGCCCCTACATTGCGCCGAGAACGCTGGATTTGTCGCGGGGAGCCGCTCGCTGCGTTAAGAGCGAAGAGGTGGGCGTGATTCCCTATGAAGCGGTCGTAATGAAACCGCTCTAACCTCGATCGAGGGCTGTTCTTGAAAAAAAGACGCGATTAATCATCGCGTCTCTACACTCCATTAACGGTTTAGCCTCTATTCAAGACAGCGGATAGCCTCTAGCAAGCCTTTGGCTTTGTTAAGGGTTTCTTGGTACTCAGTTTCGGGGCGAGAATCGGCAACCAAACCTGCCCCCGCTTGGACTGACACCTGATGTTTCCCACTGGCTTGAGAACGAACGACCATCGTGCGAATCGCGATCGCTGTATTTAATTGCCCCTCAAAGTCATACCAGCCATATGCCCCTGAATAAGGGCCACGACGGCAGGGTTCGAGTTCGTGAATAATCTCCATCGCCCGAATCTTGGGGGCACCGCTGACGGTTCCGGCGGGGAAGCAGGCTTTGAGTAAATCCCAGGCGGTTTTATCGGGCGCGAGTTCTCCTAGCACGTTGCTGACGATGTGCATTACATGAGAGTAACGCTCGATTAGCATCAATTCATCGACTCTCACCGTGCCGCTGGTGCAGACGCGCCCCAAATCATTGCGGCCTAAGTCAACCAGCATCACGTGTTCGGCAATTTCCTTTGGGTCTTGAAGTAAGTCCTCAGCAAAGGCGTCATCTTCTTTTGGCGTCTTCCCTCGCGGGCGCGTTCCGGCAATCGGGCGCACGGTCGCGCTCATCCCCTCCTCTGTTAGCGCCGCATCGCCTCCGTAAGAACTCAGCACCGCCTTCACCATCACTTCCGGGCTAGAGCCAATAATCTGCCAATCGCCGAAGTTGAAATAAGCCATATAAGGCGAGGGATTAATGAGGCGCAAAGAGCGATATAAGGCAAAGGGATCGCCGCTATATTCGGCACAGAGTTGTTGAGACAGGACGACCTGAAATATATCTCCGGCACGAATATAATCTTTTGCCTTTTCCACATTGGCGCAGAATTGTTCGCGTCCGGTGTTGCTGGTGTAGGTGAGTTGCTTCTCCCGATTTTCAGGGGGCGTCCATTGCAACAAAGTATCTTTTCCTGACAGAGGTAGCTGGAGTTTGCTGACCAGTTGAGTAACGCGATCGCACGCTTGTTGATATGCCTGAGCCAAATCAACCTCTGGGTCGCGCAAATCCGCATACGCGATCGCCCAAATCTTCCGCTTCACCTGATCGAAAATAATCAGGTTATCGACCTGCATCCACAATCCATCCGGCAAATCGTCCTCTGAGGCGGGATAAATCGGCACGCGCGGCTCTATCCAGTTAATCAGTTCATAACCCCAGAAGCCAAATAATCCGCCGATTCCGGGCGGCAATTGGGGCAACGTAACCGGATGAAACGGCTTTAGACAATAAGCTAATGCCTGAAATGGATCGCCTTCAAACGCGATCGCTCTCCCGTCACGGTGGGTTTGCGTCGTTTTATTTCCTCTCGCCTCCAACACCCACAAAGGATCGCAGCCGACAAAACTGTAGCGACCTACTTTTTCCCCACCTTCCACGGATTCCAGTAAAAAGCTATAAGGCTGTCCAGCACAGACTTTGTACCAAGCAGACACGGGTGTATCTAGGTCTGCCACCCATTCTTGATACACCGGCACAAAATTACCCTGTTTAGCCAGATCGGAAAATTGGGAAAAATCAGGAAAAATCATAATTTTCTTGCGTTCTGGATCGAGGCGATTCGCCTAGCGCCGCCATTATTCATCCAGGTTAAAACAGAAATGGGCGCAAATGGGAAAAGGGAAGAACCAGACGCTTTAGTTCATCCTTCATCTTTCTCCTTTAGACTCTCGTATTTTTGTTTTATCTAATTTCCCCAACTTATCGGGGAGTCTTGGAGGATAAGTCGTGGGGAGCAAATATAGCAGTTCTCAGTTGGGTGGAATATCTTGCGGTTCTAATGTTTGATAGGCGCTTTTGGATTGTCATGCTCCTACAGATGTATCGCACCCAAATGAGAATTGCGATATCTGAATTCAAACTGTTAACCCAACAGAATTGCCCTTGCTTGGCCCATTTATCGCATCATCTTTAACGGACAAAGTAGGGTGGATGCCCACCCTACTGATGCTAAATAATTAAAAAGGTGCTAAACGTCGTAAGTCGCACGACCGCTAAACTTAATCGTTGGCGGTTCCGGGTTGCTGCCAATGTTCCGTTCTACCTTATTCACATAAGGACGACCTTGATTGACTTTCTCTGGGAAGACGCCATCCTTCGGATGCAGATACTCCATTTCACCGTTCGGGAAGACACGGTAAATCTTGTAGTTGTTGATTTTGAACTTGGCTCGGAGTACCTGACCGCCTAACATGATGCAGTATTCTTTACGTGCTAGGTATAGCAAGTTATCACCTTGGTTCATGATGGCAGAGCCACCAGTCGGCAATTCAAATACTTGCTGTTTCGGGCTTGTCCAAGTGATGGCGTACTTTTCTTCTAGTTCAGCTTTGGTGAGCAAACCGCCGGTACCGCCGCCAAATATGGGGGTTTGTCCAGTAAGAGTTTCTGGCATAGATTTTTCTCCCAACGTTTTAGGGCATCCTATCACCGAGGCAAGGCCTGTCTTGCGAGTCTGTCAAGAACTGTAACAGTTTGTCATTAGCCATTTAGTCATGAGTCATTTAGTCATTAGTCATGGGTCATTAGTCAAGCACTCCTGACTACTAATTGCTGACTAATTTCATCAAAGACTACTGACTGCTGAGTGCCTTGCCGCGATAGGGACGGTAAAGTGAAACTGACTACCTTGGTCTTTCCCAGCGGATTCAGCCCAAATTTCACCGCCCCAACCCGTGACAACTTGGCGACAAATCGCAAGTCCCAGACCAGTACCGCCAGTAGTTCGCCGCAGAGCGCCTTCTTCCTGATAGAACCGATCGAAGACAGCCTCCAGCCGGTTGGGTTCAATGCCACGACCTGTATCGGCAACCGTAACTTCAAGCATTGAGCTGTCGTTACACTCAGCGAGTATCGTAATTTTTCCTTGAGCCGTTGTAAATTTGCAAGCGTTGTCCAGCAGTTTGGCAAGCACCTCGACCAGCCACTCCCCATCCGCTCGTACTAAAGGCAGCGAATCAGACACTTTAGTAATAATCTTTGGTAGCTGACCATCGGAATTGCGGGCGCGGATACTGCTGAGGGCAAGATCGATGCACTCTGGCAGGGCTAGGGGTTCTGGATGCCATTGCACCCGACCACTTTCTAGGCGAGAAAGGGTGAGGAAATCTTGAACCAGTTTACGCATCCGCTCGGCGTCGGTGAGAGCGGTACTGAGCATCACTTGCCGCATCTCCGGGGGCATATCAGGTTCGCTCGCTAGACTTTCCAGGCAGACTTGGATAGTAGAGAGGGGGGTGCGGAGTTCGTGACCCGTAATTGCGACTAAGTTGCTGCGAGTGCGATCGAGAGCTTCTAGCTGTTGGTTGAGGTCTTCCAGGTTCGCGTAGGCTTCGGCTTGAATCAACGCCCCGGCGATTTGAATAGAAATGGCTTCTACAAGTTCTAGTTCGTCGTCCTGCCACTCGTAGGGGGTAGCACCGCAATGATGCAGCTCTACTATCCCCAGTAGTCGATCCTGATATAGCACTGGCATCATCAGCCAAGACTGAATAGCAAAGCGGCTCGCCAGAGTTTGAAGTGGGCGATTGGAAGGAAGTTCCGACACTCCTACCGATATTCCTGCCGACACTCCTACAATGCGAGGGTCGATATGAGTATCGGCAACATAAACTCGCTCTCGGTTCTGCACAACTTCCTGAAATAGAGGATTTTCCTGTAAAGGCCAATTCTGACCGAGTGCAGAGGCAAGTCGAGAATTCCCGTTATCGGTCACTTTCAAAAATTCATGGTTAATCGTGGCAGAAGTATCGATTTCCCCGGCACGATAAATTAGACACCGGCAAGCAAACAATGCCTGTCCTAATTCCTGTACGGCAATGGATAGAATTTCATCCGGGTGTAACGGCTGTCCCGTATGGCTACCCCGCCGGATGGCAGCCGTAATCGAGTTGACTAGGCGTTCTTTGCGTTCTTGGGCGGAAATTGAGCGATAAGCTTTGAGCAGCTTGTACTGCCCCGCTTGCAAGTAAGTGACTAGGCACTGAACAAAGGGGTCGGGATTGTCGGTTAGAGACTCTGGAGTTTGGGCAGAGGGTTCCTTTGCCGCCTGTGGCTGTACGGAGTTTTGAACTAAAAAATTCTGCCGATTCGCTGCTTCCCGATCGGTTTTTCCAAAGGAATTTTCTAAAAACTCTCCCCTCGAAGGAATGCCGTAAATATTTCGTGCTTGAGCGAGCTTTTGAGCCAATTCCGGACGGTACTGCGAAATCCGATTGAGTAATAATTCAGCAACGATGCAACTGACTTGCCGATCGAACGTCCAGATTCCCTCAAACCGGCGGGCGGGGTCTATCCCTTCAAACGATGACATCCGCAATCGGGAGGTGGTTCGAGGAAGGTCAGAAGTGCGGCGGCTAGGGGAAAACGCGGGTGCGATTCCTTTTCTAGCTGCGGTCTTTCCTCTTACACCCTGACGCGATCGCCCATCCTCTGTTAGGTTTCGTTCTCGACAAACCAAGCAGGTAGCATAATTCTGCCCGATCACCACTAAGTGCCACTCTTGACTTAAACCATCGGTTGGCTCAAACGCAACAGTTTCGTAAGCTTCCGAACTGTTGCTAAAGTCGGTTTCTGGGGCTGCCAGCACATATAACTGCTCTGTCCGTTCTGCAATCCGTCGGTAACGGTGAGCCTCCTGACGATAGAAGCGCTCTCGCTGGAAACTGGCAATCACCAGATGCTGGTCTAAAGATGCCAGAACCTGGTCTTCCATCGCATGAGATAAGGCGATTAAGGAAGACTTGAAATACATTTGCGGTCGCAGCTGGGGCAGGACTTGCAGCAAATCTGCCAGCACAGAAGTCGGGATGATCATTTAGTAATTTGCCGAGTTTCGTACCCGTTCTATGCCTATCGTACAAAAGAGCGTTCCCTCCGAACGTTTTGAATATTTCCTTGTAATCCGGTTTTATCGAGGGGAAATTCTCACACAACTGGTTAACTCCACGTTCAAGAGGAGGAAAATCACGTTTTTGTGAGTTCTAGTATTGGATGGCTGTGAGTTGAGGGAAACTCAATGGTTGCATTAATAGGGGTTTTGGGGAAGCGATCGCTTCCCCAAAACCCCTCGCCACAAGAATTTCTTATGTAAATCATTAATCCTCCTTAAGGGGGATGTCATGACTAAATGGCATCCGATCGATGCAAAAACTTCATTTGTATTAACATTTTGTAATTTCTTATACGAATTTCACAGTTCAGTTTGCATAACTTATCATCAACGAGCAATTGACAAACACAAGATTATCCGTTTGCGGGCATTCGAGCGCCACGTAATGAGGACACACCCATGACAAGCACAGCCACGCCCACAGCAAGTCTTAATAAATTTGAAAAATTCAAAGCAGAGAAAGATGGTCTGGCGGTAAAGGCAGAAATTGAACATTTTGCCCAGGTTGGCTGGGAGGCGATGGACGAAACAGACCGCGACCACCGACTCAAGTGGGTAGGGATTTTCTTCAGACCCGTTACGCCCGGAAAATTTATGATGCGGATGCGGATGCCCAGCGGTCTCCTCACCAGCGATCAAATGCGAATGCTCGCCGAGATTGTGCAGCGTTACGGCGAAGATGGCAGCGGCGACATCACCACCCGGCAAAATATCCAACTGCGGGGAGTCCGAATCGAGGATGTGCCAGAAATTTTCCGACGGTTAGAGCGAGTCGGGATGACCAGCATTCAGTCGGGAATGGATAACGTCCGCAACATCACAGGTTCGCCAGTTGCGGGGATTGATGCGGATGAATTGTTTGATACGCGAAGTCTGGTGCAGCAAGTCCAGGACATGATTACGAATCATGGGGAAGGCAACAAAGCTTTCAGCAATCTGCCCCGGAAATTCAATATTGCGATCGCCGGTTGTCGCGACAACTCGGTTCACGCTGAAATCAACGACCTTGCCTTCGTCCCCGCTTACAAAAATGGCGTCTTCGGGTTTAATGTCCTCGTCGGTGGTTTGTTCTCTGCCAAACGGTGCGATGCTGCCATTCCCCTCAACGCTTGGGTGCATCCCGACGATGTTGTAGAGGTATGCCGAGCTGTTTTAGAAGTTTTTCGCGATCGCGGTCCCCGATCGAATCGGCACAAAGCACGGCTGATGTGGCTGATCGATGAATTGGGGTTAGGACAATTCCGAGCCTTGGTAGAAGAATATCTGGAGAAGCCCCTCCAACCAGCCGCCGAAAAGGACGAAATTGACTGGGAAAAGCGCGACCACATCGGCGTGTACCCCCAAAAGCAACCCGGCTTAAACTACGTCGGCTTACACGTTCCCGTGGGGCGTCTCTATGCCCAGGATATGTTTGACCTGGCTCGGATGGCTGAAGTTTACGGCAACGGCGAAATGCGGTTCACCGTTGAGCAAAATGTCATCATCCCGAATATTCCTGACTCGCGCTTAGACGCCTGCTTAGCCGAACCCCTGCTAGAACGATTCTCGATCAATCCCGATCCTTTAGCGCGATCGCTAGTCTCCTGCACCGGGTCACAGTTCTGCAACTTTGCCTTAATTGAAACTAAAAACCGCGCCCTGGCAACGATTGAAGAACTGGGAGCAGAATTATCTCTAACTAAACCCGTGCGGATTCACTGGACTGGTTGCCCCAACTCCTGCGGTCAGCCTCAAGTCGCCGACATCGGTTTGATGGGGACGAAAGTTCGCAAAAACGGCAAAACCTTAGAAGGTGTCGATCTTTACATGGGTGGCACAGTTGGTAAAGAAGCCCATTTGGGTACCTGCGTCCAGAAAAGCATTCCCTGCGAAGACCTCAAACCTGTATTGCGGAATTTATTGATCGAACAGTTTGGGGCGACCCCTCGTTTCTAGGGATTGCAAAGAAGCTTTTAGCGACTCCCTACCACCAATTCCCGACTACGTACCACCGAGTTACCACTTCCAAGAGAAATATGAGCAGAGTTTCTAGACGGCAATTTATCATTACAGCAGGCGCAGCCACAGCCGGAAGCTTGCTAGCTCATGGCTGTAGTTCCGGCCCGACCGATAGCGCCAAGTCCGCTTCAAAATCCTCCCCCGTTGCCACCAGCACGGCAGCCAACGCGCCGAAAGTAGAAACAACCACCGCCAAGCTAGGATTTATTGCTCTAACGGATTCCGCGCCCCTAGTTGTAGCCCAGGAAAAAGGGTTGTTTGCCAAATACGGCATGACAGAGGTTGAGGTTGTCAAGCAAGCTTCCTGGCCCGTCACCCGCGATAACTTGGAGCTAGGCACAGCCGGTAACGCCGGTGGGATTGATGGGGCGCATATTTTATCCCCCATGCCTTACTTTATGAGCTTGGGACAAACCAAGAACAAGCAGCCAGTGCCGATGTACATCCTGGCGCGGTTAAATACCAATGGTCAAGCAATTTCTGTTGCCAATACTTACAAAGAATCCAAAGTTGGCTTAGACAGCAAAGGACTCAAAGAAGCCTTTGCCAAAGCTGGGGGCAAAAATGACTTCAAGGCAGCTATTACCTATCCTGGTGGTACCCACGACCTCTGGATGCGCTACTGGTTAGCAGCAGGCGGCATCGATCCAAACAAGGATATTTCTACAGTCCCCGTACCACCGCCTCAGATGGTAGCGAATATGAAAACGGGCAACATGGAAGCCTTCTGTGTAGGCGAACCGTGGAACGCCCAGCTGGTGAACCAAGGGCAGGGTTACACCGCCTTGGTAACGGGAGAACTGTGGAAAGACCATCCCGAAAAAGCTTTTGCGATGCGGGCTGATTGGGTAGATAAAAATCCCAATTCTGCCAAAGCGCTGCTAATGGCAATCCAAGAAGCCCAGCAGTGGTGCGACAAGGCAGAAAACAAAGAAGAGATGTGCCAAATTGTCTCCCAAGCAAAATGGTTTAAAGTCCCAGCCAAAGATATTATCGAACGCTCCAAAGGCAACATTGACTACGGCGATGGTCGCCCGGTCGTGCAAAATAGTCCGCTACTGATGAAGTTCTGGTCAGATAACGCTTCTTATCCCTACAAGAGTCACGACACCTGGTTTCTAACTGAAAACATCCGTTGGGGGAATATTCCTGCTGACACCAATGTTAAAGAACTCGTTGACAAAGTGAACCGGGAAGACCTCTGGAAAGAGGCAGCCAAAGCACTAGGCGTTCCTGCTTCAGAAATTCCGACTAGCAGTTCTCGCGGTGTTGAAACGTTCTTTGATGGCGTCAAATTTGACCCCGAAAAGCCAGAGGAATACTTGAAGAGTCTCAAGATTAAGAAGGCATAAATCACGAATAGCGAATAGTTCAAGAGGAATCGGCTATTCGCTGTTCGCTAGCCAATGACGAATCAATATGATTAACAATTAGGAGCGAGAATGACCGCTAGAACTGAGAATCGCCTTTCAAGTAATAATCCCCAGAAATTAATCGGAACCTTCTTTCAGAAGAAACTTAAACATATTGTGCCACCGCTGCTAGCACTTACAGCTTTTATGATCCTTTGGCAAATCCTCTGCCCTCCGGGTTCTAAAGGTTTGCCAGGGCCAATCCAAGTACTAAGAGAAACTTGGAATCCCTATATTATCAATCCATTTTTTGATAATGGCGGTACGGATAAAGGCTTGGCGTTGCAAATTTTCGCCAGTTTACAACGGGTAGCGATTGGCTTCTCTCTGTCTACCTTAGTTGGGATTGGGTTGGGGATTTTGATTGGTACCAATCAGTTTACTTACCGCGCTTTAGACCCCCTCTTTCAGGTTCTGCGTACCATTCCCCCTCTGGCATGGCTACCGATTTCTCTGGCAGCATTTCAACAAAGTAATCCCTCAGCTATTTTCGTGATTTTTATCACGTCGATATGGCCCATTATTATTAACACCACAGTGGGAGTACAGCAAATTCCTCAAGATTACCGAAACGTTGCCAGAGTGTTGCGGCTTTCTAAGCAGAAGTATTTCTTTAAGATTCTCTTTCCCGCAGCGGTTCCTTATATCTTTACTGGACTGAGGATTGGTATTGGTTTGTCTTGGCTGGCAATTGTTGCGGCTGAAATGCTAGTCGGCGGCGTGGGAATTGGTTTCTTCATCTGGGACGCTTACAACAACTCTTTACTGAGCCAAATTATTCTCGCACTTGTGTATGTCGGTGTTGTTGGTTTGCTGCTAGATAGGCTAGTAGGCTTCGTCGCCTCCAAAGTTGTACCAGAGGAACAGAAGTAAGGACTGAAGACTCAGGACTGAGGGCTGAGTAGGAAGTATTAAGTAAACTCTTCGCCCTTAACTTCTCAACTCATCCTCAATCCTTATCCCTGACTCCTCTTTTAGTTCCTTCTCTCAGTCCTCAGCCCTCATACCTCAGTCCTCACTTAGTCCTCAGTCCTCATACCTCAGCCCTATTGCTATGTCTGTCTTTGTAGAAATTGACCATGTTGACCGGGTGTACTCGCTTGCCAATGGCGGTACTTATGTGGCACTCAAGAATATTGACCTGAAAATCAAACAAGGTGAATTTGTTTCTTTAATTGGACATTCTGGATGCGGCAAATCAACCCTACTAAATATGGTGGCTGGTCTAGATAGACCGACGAGTGGGGGTGTGATTTTAGAAGGGCGACAGGTGACTTCGCCGGGACCAGACCGAATGGTAGTGTTCCAAAATTATTCGCTGCTTCCCTGGCTCACCGTGCGGGAAAACATCGCTCTGGGGGTAGATGAAGTATTACAGGACCGGCCCAGAGGTGAGCGCAAAGGGATTGTGGAGCATCACATCGATTTGGTGGGATTGCGGCACGCTGCGGATAAACGACCCGGTCAGCTATCGGGGGGAATGAGACAGCGGGTAGCGATCGCGCGTGCCCTCGCCCTTCGTCCTAAGTTGCTGCTACTCGATGAACCGTTCGGCGCGCTAGACGCCTTGACACGGGGCGGCTTGCAAGAAAAGTTGATGCAAATCTGTCAGGAAAGCAAAGTCACCGCAATCATGGTGACGCACGATGTGGACGAAGCGCTGCTACTATCTGACCGAATTGTGATGCTGACTAACGGCCCAGATGCCCATATCGGGCAAATTCTGGAAGTCTCCATCCCTCGCCCACGCAAGCGCATGGAGGTTGTCAATCATCCCAGCTACTACGGCTTGCGAAATGAGATGATTTACTTCCTCAACCAGCAGAAAAAAGCCAAGCAGCGCAAAGCTACGCAACCGGCGGTGGTTGCCCGGAATGGGTTGGAGAAAGTCAATCTGGAAATTGGCTTTATTCCCCTAACTGACTGCGCCCCTTTGGTGGTGGCAAAAGAAAAAGGTTTCTTCGCTAAGCACGGGTTAGAAGATGTGACGCTGAACCGCGAACCCAGTTGGAAAGCGATCGCGCAAGGGGTGGCGACGGGACGCCTAGACGCTGCCCAGATGGTTGCCGGAATGCCGATGGCAATGACCTTGGGAGCCGATGGCCCGCCACTGCCTGTGTGTACGGCGATGACTTTATCGCGCAATGGCAATGCGATTACCTTCAGTAAGGATTTGTACGATCGCGGCGTTCGCACCTTGGCAGATTTCAAGGAAGCGATCGCGCAAACTCCCGACAAGATCCATACGCTCGGAGTGGTGCATCCTGCCTCCATGCACAACATGATGCTGCGCTACTGGCTGGCAAGTGGCGGCATTGATCCCGACCGAGATGTCAGTTTGACGGTGATTCCACCCGCCCAGATGGTCGCTAATCTGAAATCTGGAAGTATTGATGGCTACTGTGTCGGCGAACCTTGGAACTCTCGCGCCGTTCATGAAAAACTCGGTTTTGTCATCGCCACCGATATGGAGTTGTGGGCGGGACATCCGGAGAAGGTACTCGGATGCCAGGAAGAATGGGCAAATAAGTACCCGCAAACTCATATCGCATTGATAAAAGCGCTTTTGGAAGCTTGCGAATACTGCGATGACCGACGCAATCGGGAAGAAATTGTCAACTTACTGTGTCAGCCGCAATACATCGGCTCCGCCCCAGAATACACCCGTCCCGGCTTTATCGATCCCTACATTCGCGGGACGGGCGCAGCACCCGAACAGATGTTGCGTTATAACCAGTTCTTTGTCGATAAAGCGAACTTTCCAGAACCGGAGGAAGGACTGTGGGTGATGACTCAGCTAGCACGATGGGGAATTGTTCCGTTCCCCAAAAACTGGCTAGAAATTCAAGAACGAGTGCGGCGCATCGATGTATTTAGGGAAGCGGCGCGGGAACTCGGCTTAATGGATATCGGACGCGATCGCGCACCCATGCAAATGTTTGATGGCACCATTTTCAATCCCGACGATCCCATTAAGTACCTCAATAGCTTGGAAATTAAGCGTCCAATTCGTATCGAAGAGATTAACATCGACCCCTTAGTTGCGAGTCGTTAGTAATCAGTCATTAGCCATTCGCTAATGGAACTATGGCAAGAACAATTCGCGATTAGCGATTAACAACCTTCACCTCCCCATGCACACTTTGAACAACACTGGCGTCGTCACCCAACTAACCCAAGAAACCGTCAACCGCGACCCGTTTTTGGTAATTGAAGATGTTTCCAAGGTTTATCCCACTCCTACCGGGCCGTATACCGTTCTAGATGGGGTAAACCTCACCGTCTATGAAGGCGAATTTATCTGCCTGATCGGTCACTCTGGTTGCGGCAAATCCACCCTGTTAAACATGGTGTCAGGTTTCAATAAGCCAACTGACGGTGAAGTGCGCCTGGAAACCCTGAAAATCCGCGAACCCGGCCCAGACCGGATGATGGTATTCCAGAATTATTGCTTGCTTCCCTGGCTGACTGCCTTCGAGAACGTTTACCTAGCAGTGGATTCTGTTTATCCTGGCAAACCCCGGTCAGAAAAAGTCACCATCGTTCGGGATCACCTCGCAATGGTGGGGCTGACTGAAGCAGCAGATAAAAAACCATCTCAGCTGTCTGGAGGGATGAAACAGCGAGTCGCGATCGCGCGTGCCCTCTCGATTCGTCCTAAAGTATTAATTCTGGATGAGCCATTCGGAGCCTTGGATGCCATCACCAAGGAAGAATTACAAGAAGAACTGCTGACCATCTGGCGCGAACATCAAGTTACTGTCTTGATGATTACCCACGACATCGACGAAGCACTCTTCCTAGCAGATCGGCTGGTGATGATGACCAACGGGCCATCGGCAAACATCGGTGAAGTTTTGAAAATTCCCTTCGCCCGCCCCCGGAATCGCGCCCGGATTATGGAAGACCCGGAATATTACAACCTGCGAAACTACGCCCTCGACTTCCTGTTCAACCGATTTGCTCATGATGATGATTAGTCATCGCTTGTTAGGTATTATCCAATGGGTAATACCCAACAAGCGATGAAAGTATGGCTAATCGCAATTAGCAATTAGCAATTAGCAACGGACGACTGACGAATGACAACTGACAGTACAAAAACCCTTTGCCCTTACTGCGGCGTCGGCTGTGGATTGGAGGTGACACCTCCAGCGCAAGCCGGTAAGCCAACGCATCGGGATGCTCAAGGGAATCCCATCTGGAAAGTGCAGGGCGATCGCGCGCACCCTTCCAGTCACGGGATGGTGTGTGTCAAAGGTGCTACCGTTGCCGAGTCCCTTTCCAAAGACCGCCTTCTCCATCCGATGATCCGCGACTCCCTGGATGAACCTTTCCGCCGCGCCACCTGGGAGGAAGCCTTGGATCTCGTCGCGAGCAAGATTCAAAACGTTCTGGCAACTCAAGGATCGGACGCCGTGTGTATGTACGGCTCCGGGCAACTGCAAACTGAAGATTACTACGTTGCTCAGAAACTGCTCAAAGGGTGTCTGGGCACGAATAATTTTGATTCCAACTCGCGCTTGTGTATGTCCTCCGCCGTTGCGGGTTATATGCAAAGCTTTGGTTCAGATGGCCCCCCTTGCTGCTACGAAGATTTAGACTTAACCGACTGTGCTTTTATCATCGGTAGCAACACCGCCGACTGTCACCCGATCGTTTTTAACCGCCTGCGGAAACACCACAAGAAAAATTCCCACGTCAAAATGATTGTGGTCGATCCGCGCCGGACGAACACGGCTGAGGCAGCAGATTTGCACTTAGCGATTCGCTCAGGCACCGATATGGATCTACTCAATGGCATCGCTCACCTGCTGATGCGTTGGGGCGCAATTGATACTTATTTCATAGAGGACTGCACGACGAATTTTCCAGCTTTTGCAGAAGTCATCCAGCACTATCCACCGGAAGTGGTCGCCGAACGATGCGGTATTTCCATCTCTGACCTGGAAACAGCAGCTCGATACTGGTCACAGTCGAAGCGCGTGCTGTCTCTGTGGTCGATGGGCGTGAATCAGTCTTCTGAAGGCACTGCCAAGGTGCGAACGATCGTGAATCTGCACCTGATGACGGCTCAGATTGGCAAACCCGGTGCAGGGCCGTTTTCGCTGACGGGTCAACCGAATGCGATGGGCGGTCGGGAAACCGGCGGTCTTTGCCACATTCTGCCCGGATATCGAGTGGTCAAAAATCCCCAACATCGAGCGGAACTTGAAGCGTTTTGGCAACTCCCCGCCGGACAAATTTCGCCCTATCCGGGTCGCACGGCGTGGGACATTATTACGGGTTTGGAAACCGGAGATGTGGGCGTTCTCTGGATTGCCGCTACGAACCCGGCTGTCAGTTTACCTGACTTGGAACGTGCGAAAGCTGCATTGCAGCGATCGCCTTTTACGGTCTATCAAGACGCCTACTACCCCACTGAAACCGCCGCCTTTGCTCACGTTTTGCTCCCGGCAGCGCAGTGGAGCGAGAAAACCGGCACAATGACTAACTCCGAGCGAGTGGTCACGCTGTGTCAGGCATTTCGCACTCCCCCAGGAGAAGCCAAACCCGATTGGCAAATATTTACAGAAGTCGCACGGCGCTTAGGTTTTGCAGACAAATTTCCCTACGAGACGCCAGCGTCTATCTATGCCGAATATGTGAAGTTGACACGCGATCGCGTCTGCGATATGAGCGGTCTCAGTCACGAACGACTGGCGCAAGAAGGTCCGCTTCAGTGGCCCTGTCCCGATCGTAGTTTTGATCCCCCAAGTTTGAGTTCTCCGTTAAACTCTTCAACTCAAAACTCAAAATGTGCTATGCACCGCTACGCTAACAAAACTCAAAACTCAAAACGGCTTTACACAGATTTTCGCTTTCCGACACCGGATGGTCGGGCGCGGTTTGGTGCCTATCATTCGCGGGGGCTGGCAGAACCGCCCGATCCCAATTATCCTTTTGTTCTGACGACGGGCAGACTTTACGGACACTGGCACACCCAAACCCGTACCGGACGAATTGATAAAATTCGGCAGATGCACCCGCAGCCATTCATTGAAATTCATCCCCGCGATGCGGCTTCTCTGAAGATTCAGGAGAATGATTGGGTGGAAGTGCGAACCCGTCGAGGCACGGCGCGATTCCCTGCCAGAGTCACCAAGGCGATCGCTCCCGGTGTTACCTTTGTCCCCATGCACTGGGGCGCTCTTTGGGCAGATGGTGCCGAAGCGAACGCCCTCACCCATGCCGAATCTTGTCCCGAATCACTGCAACCGGAACTGAAAGCTTGTGCGGTGCAACTGGTGCCCTTGACTGCTGAAAAAGTTGACTCTGAGTATCTACTCCAGCCTACTCAGTCCAAGGCTTTTTCCTCCGCTTTGTCTGTTTAAAATAACCGCTCAGTTGAGGTTATTTGTTCTCAGTTCTGGTATTTGAAATTCAATTTTTTTAGGTTTAAAAAAGGGTACGGCATTACCGTATCCCTTTTTTTATTAATCAAGTAATATGCGAATATAGGGGCGTGCATCTGGGCGCTCCTACAAAGTTGCAAGTACAAAGCTTTTTTATATATGTTATCTACTAATACCAATTCCCTATAAAGTGGCACTGAATAAAGCGCATATCATGTCATCTCATATGCAAATAAAAGCGATCGCAGACTCGCCTTATTTTCTCACTACTGGAGTATCTTCCAACGCACCTCGCTCCCAATCTCCCAAATTCGCCCCTGCCTCATAAGTGCTTTGTAGGAATTGCAGCACGGCTGTATCTGGATCGTCTGCTTGTCGCACCGCCTCATAGGGCAGGACAAATTCTTGCAGCTCCGGGCTATAGAATGCAGACTCTGGTTGAATTAGATAATCCTTGAATCCTTCTGGTGTTGGGTAGGCGTAAGCATAAAATAAGGCTTCTGTTGAACCACCCCCAAACCAAAAACCACAACTGCTGACTTCATGGGAATAAGCCTCTCGCGTTACCCAATCTGCCATGTTGGGTACACCCCCTGGATGTTCAGGTGCCCTTCGTCCAGAAAAGCGAGTCACAGCCAGATCGAAACTGCCCCAGAAGAAATGGACAGGACTGCACTTTCCGATATAGTGGGAGCGAAACACCGTCATGATGCGATTGGCTTGTACCAGAATTTGCCAGAAGCGTTGAGCAGATTCCGGATTGTAAGCATGATGTTGATGGTCTTGCTCAAATGGGATCGCATCGGCAATTTCTTGGGGCATTGTCCAGATTTGCACTTCGATACCGAGATCCTTCAGGGTGTTCATCACTTCCTGATAAAAATCAGCTACCGAGCGAGGAGCAAGTGCCAGACTTTTGGTTGTACCTTCGCTTGTCTCGATTTTGAGTTGGTGAGCGAGAAAATCAAAGGTGATTTGAAAGCTGCGTGTTCCGTTAGGAATTGGGCCAGAGGTAAGTCCAGGGGTGGTGACATACAGTGTCGAGTGCCACCAATGGTTGATTTTCGGGGCTAATGCTAACCGAATTTTACCAATAATTTGTGTCCACAAATGCAGCGTTTGATAGGTATCTTGCCAAGCTGAGAGTGACAAAGGGAGCCAAACAGCGTTCGATGAGCGGTGAGCGTAAGTCGTCATCAGATGAATCTCCATGCTCAGGCTTGGCGGTAGATACTATAAACAGTATCAGGCTTTGAAAAAGATTTGATTAGCCAATTATTTAGAGAGGAGATTATGCAAGGTTCGGTAATTTATCAAAATATCCGCCAAAAGTGACAGCAATGAGAAAGGGTAGCATTGATTATGCATCAGCTTACCCGTCGGTTTGGCGCGATCGCTCCCGAACTACAAACTAAAATTCAGCAATTATCCATTCCCCCAGTAAGAAGATTTGGGCGAGGCGCTGTTGGATTTCTCCTCTGTAAATGATTTGAGCGCTTGGTTAGAAACTTAGGAGCAATAGACAATTGGATTTAAAAGAAAACTTGCGATCGCATCTCACCCAGATAGTACGCGATCGCGACCCTTATCTCGCCAGTTCGGGGCATTTCTACGTACAGCATTACATCCGCGAACAACTGCAACAATGGGGAACTGTAGAAACCCACGAGTTCAGCATTCGCGGTCAAAATCATCAGAATCTCATTCTGAATCTACCAGCGGCGACAAATAATCAGAAGCCACCGATTCTTATTGGCGCACATTATGACGCTGCACCTGGAACCCCAGGCGCAGATGATAATGCCACGGGTGTCGCCGCGCTATTGGAATTGGCGAGAATTTTCGCAGCAGAACCTGCAAAATACCCGGTGCGATTGGTTGCTTTTGATATGGAAGAATACGGGATGCTAGGGAGTCAGCAATATGCATCTGATTTAAAGCAACAAGGACAATCACTTCGTTTGATGCTTTCCTTAGAAATGCTGGGATATTGCAACTCCGCCCCTGGTTCGCAACGCTATCCGGCCGGATTAGAACGCTTTTACCCGAATCGAGGTGATTACATTGCTTTGATTGGCAATTTGCCGAGCATTCCCGATCTAATTCACCTTAGCCGCAACATTCGTAAAGTTGGAGTTCCAAGCGAATGGTTGCCGGTGCCGAATAAAGGTTTAATCGTCAGCTCAACGCGACTGAGCGATCATTCGCCCTTCTGGGATTTAGGCTATAAAGCAATGATGGTGACAGATACAGCATTTATGCGAAATCCCCATTACCATCAACCGAGCGACACAATAGAAACCCTGGATTTAGACTTTCTGACCGGCGTCTGTCGCGGTTTGGCTTCCGGCATTAGCCATCTGTGAAAGATGACTTGCATACCGCAAAACTAATTAGATAAGCTTCTAATTAGATGTGCATCTAATTAGAAGTAAAACGATGGAAAAAGCGGAATTTCAAACCCTGCTACGCTTCTTTAAGGTTCTCGCTGACGAAAGCCGATTAAAGATTTTGGGGATTCTGGCGAATCGGGAATGCAGCGTCGAGGAATTAGCCGCGATTGTGAAACTGAAGGAGCCGACTGTCTCCCATCATTTGGGTAAACTGAAAGAACTAAATTTGGTGAATATGCGCCCTGACGGCAATACGCACTTGTATCGACTCAATAGCGAGGCGCTGCAAAACTTTAGCAAAGAGATTTTCACCCCAGATAACATGGCTTCTCTCGTCCAAGATGTAGAGGGGGAAGCATGGGAGAGCAAGGTATTGAAAAACTTTTTTGAAGGCAATCGCTTGAAAGAAATTCCTGCCAGTCGTAAAAAACGCCAAGTGATTCTCAAGTGGTTGGCAAACCAATTTGAAATCGGGATTAATTACCCAGAACTTCAGGTGAATGAAATCATCAAGCGCCACCATCCTGACTCCGCCACTCTGCGACGAGAGTTGATAGCCTCTAAACTGATGCAGCGGGAAAATGGTGTGTATTGGCGTTTAGAGACCAGTATTGAGTAAGTAGGGACACGACACTGCCGTGTCTCTACCTCTGAGGGTGAGTAAGTTTAAACTAGCGCGTAAACCTTCGCTTCCCACGGGAAGATGCCTTCTCTGCCTACCCATTCAGCAGGAACCATACGATCTTGCGCGATCTCTTTCCACTGTTTACCTGCCGGAGTTGCAGGCCAATTAGGTATTTTATACTCAGAACCTGGAGGAGTCCCGTACTCGGAGAAATTCGCCACCACAATCACTAATCGATCGTCTTTGCCTCGCTGCCAAACGATAACTCGCTTGCCTTCATTGAAGTCAGAATGGATAAAATGAGTGTCATTTACGGCTAAAGCATCAGAAGTAGTCCGAAACTTCACTAATCTACAAACATAATTGAAAATACGCTGTCGCCAATCATCTGTCAGACGGCTGTAGTTGACCGGATCAACCTGTTTTTTATGGTCATCTGAAGTTGGCAAGTCATTTTGATCGGCGAATTCATCTCCTGCCAAAATCATCGGAATCCCGACAGCAGTGAGCAAACAAACAAATGCTAGCTTGATGCGCTTTTCTGTATCAAAAACTTGATTATTATTTAGGTAGCTGTAGAAGCGTTCGTTGCCAAAGCCTCCTACATCATGGGAAGTCAGATAATTAACTGCTTGAGAACCATCTGCAAACCCTAAATTACGACAGTCAATGAGTTTGCGGACGCTCCATTCAAAGCTAGGCTCATCAGACGAATTTTGTCCTAGAATGACGCTACGGATAATATGCTTAAACTTTTCGTTCCACAACCCATCGAGACGATTCTGTGAAATTAAAGCTAGCGGTACGCTTAATTCTTCACCGACTACGAGAAATTTATCGCCGCTTCCTTCCCGTTCCTGCCAAAGCGATCGCGCATAATCTTTGAATTCCTGTAAAAAGTCATAATTGCCGATATTGTTAACGCTATCGAGGCGCAAACCATCTACCCGATAGTAATCCATCCAGTGGGCGATGTAGGCTTTCATATATTCGCGGGCAGGAACAAAACGCGATCGCGTACCTGCAAGCGGATGATACCCTTCTACCCAATAGTTGTACTTAAACAAATCACCGCCAAATCCGTCCCGATTTCCTTGTTCTGGATCGCCACTATTAAACTTGATATAAAATTCTAGATAATTAACGTTGCGGTAAGGATTGTTGTAAGAAAAAGCCATTACCGCATCAACAAAAAAGCGCACGCCGTGTTGATGACAAACTTTGATGAGATTGATTAAATCGGTGGAAGCCGTGGGTGCTTCTTGACCGTCCGGGCGACCTAAGTCATAATCGGCTGCAAAATAATTAGCCGTACCATAGCCCCAATTATCTGTTTGATTGCTATCAGATGGCGGTAAAAGTTCCAAAGCATTGACACCTAATTCCACCAGATGAGCGCGGTTTTGTAAGGCGCGGACTGAGGAAAAAGTAGGTGCGATCGCTTCTTCCACAAATAGAGAAACTACGTCTCGAAAAGTCCCGTTTCCTTCTTGAATTCCCCCAGTTGAACGAATTCGAGTCCAGCGAGTGGGCAACTCGTAAATCACTAGCCGATTATTCGGTTGTAGGTTTTCTATCGTATCTCCTTCCCAGTCCGCTGTTTGCCCCTTCGGATCGCACGGAACCAGCATTTTATCTCGGTAGAGGATGACGCTAGCTGGATCTAGGTCGGACATTCCCTCTTCTGAAAGGATTTTCGGTGCAGAGAAACGCCGATCCACCGTGTAAGCGGTAGGATCGGTGCAGTAGAGAATTCGATGGGTGTTGGTGTAGGCGTCAGTGTCGCGGACTTTAAACCAGTAAAAATAAACCTCTCCGTCTGTTAAATTGCAGTTTTCCGCTGGTATTTCCCAAAGTTCTGGAAAATCTGTTGATTGGATTAAGTCGAATTCTTGAAAATTTTCAAATGAGCTTGGATTATCTCCAGCGAAGTCGCCGATGTAAAGCGTTGGAGGGGGTTTAATATCTCCTGGACGCCACAAAACGAAATGTGTCTGTTTGCGATGCAATAAATCAGGAAGCATTACAGAAACCCCTTGAATACGAAGGTTAGCTACGAGCTTTTACACACGAGAACAGACTGCTATTCCAGATAAAAGGTGAATCCCAAGACTGGAAGAAAGAGATAGTTACTTGAATTAACAGAATATTCTTTAAAATGGAATCCCATCATCCTCTTCATCTTCCTGCTCTTTGGGATTCAACCGCCAGATAGTAGTTTTCTCTTCTTCCACGGGAAGTTCCGCGACCAATTCTCCTAAGTCCTTCTGAAGATTTTGGGTTAGCGTTACCGGAAACTCTAAATCAATTCCATGAATTTCCGCTATTCTTGCCAACTGGTTAAACGGAATCTTTTTTGTAGTTCGCTCATAACTGGATAATTGGAAATATTTCGTCTCTGATAGTTCCTGTGCCTGCATTGCGGCTTTGAGCCTATTTTGGATGTGGTCAATTTCGGTATCTAGCAACTTCCATTCCTGCTCAATTTCTCGATAGCGTTGGGCTAGAGCTGTTACATCTTCCTGTTCTGGATCTGGACTACTCAATTGAGTTAATTCCAACAGCCGCTGATGCACGTGAGCCAGATAAATCGGGTCCATTTTTGCATACTGTAGCTGACTTTCTGTCAGCGGTCGCTGTCCCCAATCGCTGCTTTGTTCGGTTTTGTCTATATTGGGAAAATAGCACAGATTTTCTGCCAGAGTTCTCAATTGTAAATTTGGTACTGGCAATAAATAGTAAGGGATTGATTTGGCAATCTCTAAGGTGCAACTTACATTTTTAGCTTTGGTTTTACCTAATAACTTCAGATCGTAGCTGGAATTGTGGAAGACCTTTTCAATTGCAGGATTAACCATGATTTCTTTAATAAAGATTTCTGCAATTTCAGGATTATCTAAAACATCTAAAATGCAAACGCTATCTCCGCTTACATCGGTAAAGTCATCTAATATTTGAATTAAAGAGAGTTTAGGCTTGCGAGTATTATAATCGGCAACTTCCGTATCTAAGTACAAAAGCTGGCGTTTTGAATATTCATCAATTAGAACTTTAGCTTTCTCTGTTTCTGTGAAGTAAAGCATTCTCTAAAACATCCTTTTTGTAAATAAAAGTTAAATAAAAGGTTAGATTATTTATTTTACTTTTAGAAGTTACAGCAATTAATATTTATAAATATTACTGCTACAAAAGCTATTTTTATATCAAAAAATATGTTTATTAAAATAGGTTGGATGTTTTCAAACTAAAACCGGACAAACTAGCAACGGTATTTATAATAAGAATTAATTAGAAAGATTTTATCATCAACATCGCGCAATTATTTTTTATTATGCATTCCAATCTACCTTCCGACGTAAATAACCGCTGGCAATTCTGGATCGATCGGGGTGGTACGTTTACTGATATTGTGGCGCGGCGTCCGGATGGACAACTGGTGATTCATAAGCTGCTGTCGGAGAATCCCGAACGGTATACTGACGCGCCGATACAGGGAATTCGGGACATTTTGGGAATTGCGGCAGATGCACCTATTCCATCGGAACAGATTGCAGTTGTCAAGATGGGAACCACTGTGGCGACGAATGCGCTACTGGAACGCAAGGGCGATCGCACTCTTCTGGTCATTACTCAGGGATTTCGAGATGCCCTTCGCATCGGCTACCAAAATCGCCCCGATATCTTCGCCCGTCACATTGTATTGCCAGAGATGCTCTACGAGCGAGTGATTGAGGTCGAGGAACGCTACAGCGCCCAAGGCGAAGAATTAATCCCCGTAGAAACAGGATATATCGCATCTCTACAAGAAGCGTACAACGACGGGATTCGCTCCTGTGCCATTGTCTTCATGCACGGCTATCGCTATCCCGAACACGAGAAACAAATAGCAGATGCAGCGCGGAAAATTGGATTTACCCAAGTCTCGGTATCGCACGAAGTTAGCCCGTTGATGAAGTTGGTGAGTCGCGGTGATACTACCGTTGTTGATGCTTATTTATCGCCTATTTTACGGCGTTATGTAGATCGAGTTGCCAGTCAGCTAGCCAGTTTGGAATCGGAATTTTCAACTCAAAACTCTCCCCAGTTGATGTTCATGCAGTCCAACGGTGGACTTACTGATGCCCAACAGTTTCAAGGGAAAGACAGTATTCTATCTGGCCCTGCTGGGGGCATCGTCGGCGCGGTACAGACAAGCTTGATGGCGGGATTCGACAAAATTATCAGCTTTGATATGGGCGGAACTTCTACGGATGTCGCCCACTATAACGGCGAATACGAACGCACCTTTGAAACGGAAGTTGCCGGGGTACGACTGCGAACGCCGATGATGGCAATTCATACGGTTGCTGCTGGTGGCGGTTCGATTCTCTTTTTCGATGGGGCGAGGTATCGCGTGGGACCCGAATCAGCGGGGGCAAATCCGGGTCCCGCTGCCTATGGAAAAGGCGGTTCGCTGACGGTGACAGATTGCAATGTGATGGTGGGCAAGTTGCAACCGGAGTTTTTTCCGAAATTGTTTGGATCGAACGGAGATTTGCCGCTAGATGCAGAAGTAGTGCGGCAAAAGTTTAGTGAACTGGCGGCAGAAATTGGGGACAATCGGACGCCGGAACAAGTGGCGGCTGGATTTCTCGCGATCGCAGTTGAAACAATGGCGAGTGCAATTAAAAAAATCTCTCTCCAGCGCGGTTATGACGTTTCGGAATATACTTTGTGCTGCTTTGGGGGCGCGGGGGGACAACACGCTTGTCTGATTGCCGATGCGTTGGGGATGAAGCAGGTGTTTCTGCATCCCTACGCTGGCGTGTTATCGGCTTATGGTATGGGTTTGGCAGATATGCGGGTGCTGCGAGAACGGGCGGTGGAGGCGCATCTGAGTGAGGAGTTAGTGCTGAGTTTGGAGGGGATGTTAAGCCAGTTGGCAAGGGAGGGGGAGGAGGAAACGAACCGCCACGACGCCAAGGACGCAGAGGAAAGACAGGAAGAAGAGAGAAGGGAGGATGTTGAGATTGAGGTTTTTCGGAAGGTGCATTTACGGTATGAGGGGACTGATTCGGCGCTGATTGTAGATTTTGGGGATACGGCGGCGATGAGGGGGTGGTTTGAGGAGTTGCACCGGCAGCGTTACGGCTTTGTTGTGGAAGATAAAAGGCTGATTGTAGAGGCAGTTTCAGTTGAGGTGGTGGCGAAGACGGAGAGAGTAGAGGAAGCAGTCATTCAGCGTCGCAGTGATGAACTTCCCTCGCCGGTGGCAACTGTACAGATGTATGCGGCGGATCGGTGGCACGAGACGCCAGTGTATAAGCGAGAGGATTTGCAACCCGGAGACTGGATTTCTAGCCCTGCTATCATTGCCGATGCGACGGGTACGAATGTCATTGAACCCGGTTGGCAAGCACAGCTAAGCGATCGCAATCATCTGATTTTGCAGCGTTCGGCAGATTTACAATTCTCAATCCAAAATCCAGAATCCAGCATCTTAAATCGTCCCGATCCGGTGATGCTGGAGATTTTCAATAATTTGTTTCGCGCGATCGCCGAACAAATGGGTATCACTCTGCAAAATACCAGTTCCTCAGTCAACATCAAAGAACGCTTAGATTTCTCCTGTGCAATTTTTGACCAACACGGGCAGTTAGTCGCCAACGCCCCCCATATTCCCGTACATTTGGGTTCCATGAGTGAAAGCGTCAAAAGTTTAATTGACGCCTGTGGCGACACGATTCAACCCGGAGATGTCTTTGCCTCAAATAATCCCTACAACGGCGGTACGCACCTACCCGATATCACTGTAATTACCCCTGTATTTGCTTCCTCTCCAGACGCAATAAATCGCGTTACAATCTCCCCTCCTACGCTTCCCCTCTTCTACGTTGCCTCGCGGGGACATCATGCAGATATTGGGGGGATTACCCCAGGTTCCATGCCTCCAAACAGCACCACAGTAGAACAAGAAGGAGTGCTACTTGATAATTTCCAACTAGGAGAGGGAGGACATTTTCGAGAAAAAGAATTGCTGGAACTGCTGGCATCCAGCGCTTATCCAGCCCGAAATCCCAGTAAAAATATTGCAGATTTGCAAGCACAAATTGCGGCGAACGAACGCGGCGTGCAGGAACTCCACAAGATGATGGAGCATTATGGTTTAGAGACTGTGCAAGCGTATATGGGCTTTGTACAGGACAATGCGGAAGAGTCGGTACGTCGGGTTATCGAAGTTCTCAAAGATGGCAGTTTCACCTGTCCTCTGGATAATGGCAGCGCGATCGCAGTTACCATCACCATTAACAAATCGACTCGCAGCGCCAAAATAGATTTTACCGGCACTTCTCCTCAGCAACCGAGTAATTTAAACGCACCAGCAGCCGTGTGCAAGGCAGCAGTATTGTATGTCTTCCGCACTTTAGTGAATGACAATATTCCCCTCAATGCGGGTTGTCTCAAACCTTTGGAAATTATTATTCCCGAAGGCTGTATGTTAAATCCGCGTTATCCTGCTGCTGTGGTGGCGGGAAATGTAGAGACTTCGCAAAACATTACCGATGCTTTGTATGGGGCGCTGGGGGTGATGGCAGCTTCCCAAGGAACGATGAATAATTTCACCTTTGGAAGCGATCGCTATCAATATTACGAAACCATCTGTGGCGGTTCCGGCGCTGGCGCTGACTTCGACGGCACCGACGCCGTACAAACTCACATGACAAACTCCCGTCTTACCGACCCAGAAGTATTGGAATGGCGATTTCCTATCCTTTTAGAAAGTTTTGCGATTCGTCCCAATAGTGGCGGAAATGGGCATCATCATGGAGGGAATGGCGTTATCCGTCGCCTGCGTTTTCTTGAACCCATGACTGCTGGAATTTTATCAAGTCGTCGCGTCATTTCTCCCTTTGGTTTGCATGGTGGTGAAGCGGGTGCAGTCGGGAAAAATTATGTGCAGCGTACTGATAAAAGTGTAGAGGAATTAGGAAGTACAGCGGTTGTAGAAATGCAGCGTGACGATGTATTTGTTATCGAAACACCGGGAGGTGGAGGTTATGGAATTGCCAAGAATCTATAACTTAATAATTGATACATGATAAAAGCGCGATCGCAACCCTTGACCTTTGATAGATGATTATATTCGACCCAAACAGCAAGTAGGAAAAGTAGGAAAAGTAGGGAATTATACTTAGTAATTTATTTGCTTAAATTGGGAAAACTGCTGAAATCCTTTGTTTGCAAGGCTTGTAAACGAATCGCTTAAAGCAATAAGGTTAGCGCCTATCTGTAAGTGATTCTTAATAAGGCATATTTAATTAAAGAATGCTAGTTTAGGTAGTTGACAGAACTTTATACTGCCTCCATCCGACGCTTTAGTTGAAGTAATATCTTATGAAATCAAAAAAATCAAGTACAAACTTACGGATTTTAAAGCAAATTCTCAAAAAAATTTAATTGTCCGATTCGGGCAATGTTTACTGATTCGTCTAAACACAGAGGAAGTTCTTTCTTTCGGCGGCCTAATTCGATACGACTTACACGGAGGTTCCCCTAAATCTCATTTTTCAAGGGGAACTTTGACTATATTTCCCCTCCTTTTTCTACCGTTTTGTAGCAGCGCGAATGCGATAGGCTATGCCTGCCATTATGGGGGGGTTGGTAGGAATCGAAACGGGACTTGTAAGTTCAAAAAAACTCGTGGGGCGAGATTAAGGAAGCCATTCACAAATGCATTCCTTTCGCTGAAAAACTTTTTTATATCGATTGATTTTTAGAAATCCGCGACATTGAAAAAGATATGCATAGCGCAATGGCTGGCACTTATAACCTAGGTTTAGTAATCCTTTCTTTTGCGATCGCGGTAATTGCCTCTTATACAGCCCTAGACTTAGCCGGACGAGTGCGGTCTGCTGTGGAACGGGGACGATGGCGCTGGCTTCTGGGTGGAGCAGGGGCAATGGGAACTGGAATTTGGTCAATGCACTTCATTGCCATGCTGGCTTTCCAACTGCCACAGTCTGTCAATTATGATGTGTGGATCACCCTGTTCTCCTTGATGTGCGCGATTCTTGCCTCAAGCATTGCTTTGTGGCTGCTGAGTCGCGCTGTTTCAATCCCGCTGGTCATCGGCGGCGGGGTTTGTATGGGAATTGCCATTGCATGGATGCACTACACAGGGATGGCAGCCATGCAAGTCCAGGCGACGATTGAGTATGACTGGAGATTGGTGAGCCTATCGGTAGCGATCGCTATCATTGCTTCTTTTGCCGCGCTTTGGCTGGCATTTCGGCTACAAGAGCAATCCTTAAAAGGTCTGCTGTGGCAGAAATTCGGCAGCGCTCTCCTGATGGGAATTGCCATCAGTGGGATGCACTACACGGGAATGTGGGCGACTCACTTTACTCCTCACAAAGTCTTTCCACTAGAGCCGTCTCCCCCCATCACTCAGTCTTGGTTGGCGATCGCTATCGGGATTGCTACCTTGTTCATTTTGAGCCTAGCCCTATTAACCTCTCTATTCGATCGGCGTTTAACAGCGCAGTTAGTTCGACAGCAAGCGTTACAGGAAAGTGAGAACCGCTTTCGGATGCTGATCCGAGAAATGCAGGTAGGAGTATTACTGCTCAATGCTAATGCCGAAATTCTCACCTACAATCAAGCTGCGATTAATCTGCTCAATCTCAACTCAGAGGATTTATCGCATCAGGTATTTGGTGCAAATTGGCTGTTGCAGCGAGAAGATGGTACACCCTTCCCAACGCCAGAGCTACCCGTGCAGTCCAGCATTGCCCAGCGCCAACCGATTCATAATATTGTCGTGAGAATCGACCATCCTGAGAGCCATAATCAACGATGGCTGCTAGTAAATGCCGACCCGCAACTAGCAGAGGATGGGAGTGTAGAACGAATTGTTTGTACCCTCAGCAATATTACGAACCAAAAGCAAGCGGAAGCCGCACTCCGCCAAAGTGAAGAACGATTTGCTTTAGCGGTAGAAGGAGTTAATGGCGGGATTTGGGATTGGAATATTCCAGCAAATTATGTATATCTGTCGCCTCGCTGGAAAAGTATGTTGGGCTATGAAGACTTAGAAATTCCGAATAGCATCGATACTTTCAACCAAATTCTGCACCCAGAAGACTCAGAGCGAGTGTTAGCGGTGATGCTTGCCTATTTAACTAAGAAAATCCCCAACTACGAGGTAGAGTTTCGGGCATCCCATAAAGACGGCAGCTGGCGCTGGATTCTTACCCGTGGCGTGGCATTGTGGGATGAAACCGGCACAGCCTATCGCATAGCAGGTTCCCATACTGATATTACCGATCGCAAGCAGAGGGAAGAGGCACTGCACTTAATGGTTGAGGGAACAGCTTCTGCAACTGGCAATGAGTTCTTTCGCTCTTGTGTCCGCTATCTCGCCCAAGTTTTGGGAGTCCGCTACGCTGTAGTCGGTCAATTTGCAGATGATACTGAAACTAGAGTGCGAACTTTGGCATTCTGGACGGGTGAGGGCTTTGGCGAAAATTTCGAGTACGACTTGGCGGGTAGTCCTTGCGAAAACGTCTTGAAGGGAACGAGCGGTTTTTATCCATCCGAGGTACAAGAACTTTTTCCTGACTTCCAAGCGTTAGAGAAGTTAGGCGCACAAAGCTACTGGGGAATTCCGTTAAGAGACTCGGCTGGCAATACAATTGGCAATTTGGCGGTGTTGGATGTGCAGCCAATGGCTCACGATCCTGGCAAAGAAATGATTATGAAAATTTTTGTTGCCAGAGCGGGAGCCGAGCTGGAGCGGAACTTAGCGGAGGAATTGCTGACAAAACGAGCAGCGATGGACAGTTGCTTGAGCCGGATTTCTGGGATGCTGATTGACGAAAACTTAGATACTGCGATCGCTTTCACGCTGCAAGCCGTTGGCGAGTTTTTGGGGTGCGATCGCACTTACCTGTTTGATTACTCCGATCGCCAAAACGGCTGGAATATGACCCACGAGTGGTGCGGCTTTGGCATTCAGCCAGCGATCGAGCGGTTTCAAGGTTTACCTGTTGAAAATCATCACTGGATTCACAACCAACTTTTGAGTGGCAAAACGGTTCAATTTCCTGCCGAACGCCCACCTGTCACCGCCGAACCAACCTTGACGAAACTTCAGTGTATCCAGTCCCGGCTTGCCGTTCCGACGCTTTACGCTGGTACGGTTGTCGGTTTTATGGGTTTGGATGCCATCAGCTCTTCCAAAATCTGGAGTCAAGAAGAAATTAATTGGCTTAAATTAGTCAACGAATTCATTGCAGTGACTCAGGCACGTCAAGCAGCACAAGCCGCATTACGGGAGAGTGCAGAACGGGAAAAAGCGATCGCTTTCGTGATTCAGCGAATGCGCCAAACCTTAGAAATTGACAAAATTTTTAGCGCTACGACTGAAGAATTACGCCATGCGATTAATTGCGATCGCGTTGGTCTCTATCGTTTCCATCCCGACTGGAGTGGGGATTTTGTATCGGAGTCGGTAGCAGAAGGCTGGAATTTGCTAGTTCCCGAACAAATTCATCAATCTCAGCTGCCCAAGGTTGCCGTTAACCAGGTGGGTTGTGCTGGCAAAACTTTGGGAAGTGCAGAGGAGCCAATCCAAGATACTTATTTGCAAGCAAATCAAGGCGGGACTTATCGCCAAGGAACCAGTTATCGTTGTGTCCCAGACATCTACCAAGCTGGATTTGACGCTTGTTACCTAGAACTGTTGGAGCGCTTTCAAGCACGAGCTTATATCATTGTTCCGATTTTCCATAGCAATCAACTGTGGGGCTTGCTAGCAACTTACCAAAATTCCGGTTCTCGCCAATGGCAAGAGGCAGAAATCAAGATGGTTGTTCAAATTGGGGCACAGTTAGGCGTTGCGATCCAACAGGCAGAATTGCTAGCGCGAACTCAACAGCAGTCAATTGAATTGATGATCGCCAAGGAAGCCGCTGATGCTGCCAACAGTGCTAAAAGCGAATTTCTTGCCAATATGAGCCACGAACTAAGGACACCCCTCAATGCCATCCTTGGTTTTACCCAATTGATGAGCCTTGATACCTCCCTATCTGCCGAACATCAGAAATACCTGGAGATCATCAGTCGCAGTGGCGATCATCTGCTGGCATTGATTAACGATGTTTTAGAGATGGCTAAAATCGAGGCAGGGCGAGTCACGCTACATGAAAATGACTTTGACCTGTATTGTCTGCTCAATAGTCTCGAACAGATGCTACAACTCAAAGCCACAAGCAAGGGACTCTTGCTTAACTTTGAATGCACGGCTGCTGTCCCCCAGTACGTCAGAACCGACGAAAGTAAGCTGCGTCAGGTCTTGATTAACCTTCTCGGTAATGCCATCAAATTTACTGACAAAGGGAGCGTAACCCTGCGTGTTACAGGGGAGGAAGGAGAGGCGGAAAGCAGGAGTGTTGGGGAACAAGCAGACTCCTCACCTGTGCCTTTTATCCGCTTGCTCTTTGAAGTGGAAGATACTGGCCCCGGTATTGACCCGAATGAATTCGATCGGTTATTTGAAGCTTTTGGACAAACCTCAGTTGGGCTGAAGTCCTGTCAAGGCACGGGTTTGGGCTTACCGATCAGTCAAAAGTTTGTCCAACTGATGGGGGGAGGAGCGATCGCAGTCAGTAGTCATCCAGGTCAGGGAGCCAAATTTACCTTTGACATTCAGGCAGGTTTGGTTGAGCAGATGGAGATTGAAACATCCCAATCTATCTATAAAAAAGTTATTGGTTTAGCTCCTGACCAACCCATCTATCGTGTTCTAGTTGTGGAGGATAAGCCCACAAATCGTCTCCTCCTAGTTAAGCTTCTTACTTACTTGGGCTTTGAGGTGCAAGAAGCTGAAAATGGTCAAGAAGCTGTGGCAATTTGGGAGAGTTGGGAACCCCATCTAATCTGGATGGATATGCGGATGCCTGTGATGAACGGCTATGAAGCTACCAAAAAAATTAGAGCTTCCTTAAAAGGTGAGGCAACCATAATTATTGCCCTAACTGCCAGCGTTTTTGAAGAAGACAGACAAATTATCTTGTCAGCGGGATGCGATGACTTCGTGCGTAAACCTTTTCGAGAAGAGGAACTACTCTTTAAAATGAATAAATATCTAGGGGTGCAATATCTCTATGAGGAGGAAGCATTACCCACCGAAAGCAGGAAGGAAAATTTACCAGAGACTTCCGATTCTGACATCCCCCTTCAGATTTCCACTATGCCCTCTGAATGGATACAACAGCTACACTATGCAGCTTCCCAAGGCAGCGATTTCTTGCTCCTTCAGCTCCTTCAGGAAATTCCCCCAGAAAATTCGTTTGTTATAAATGCTTTGACCAATTTGGTCGAAAATTTTCAGTTTGAGCAAATTATGGAATTAATTCAATCAACTGAAACACAGCTTCCTGGTAAAAACTCACAGCAAACCTCCCTCAATTTTTCGCCTCTTCTATCACATTCCCAGCAGGAGTAGGATATTGAAAAATTTTGTTGCAGGATGGCAAATAGGTTTTTTCCCATTGCCTTCCTCTACTCTCACACCTGTGGAAGATGATTGCAGAATGTCTAAGATAAGTGGTTAAATAATATTTAACGCTGCAATCAATTAGTTCAAAACTTTTTAAACCTTTATCATTAACTGCAAACAGGAAATAGAAGAAAAATGACTTTTAAATAATATTCTAAACTAACGAATTTTCCAAAATCGATGATAAAAGAATTGAAATAAATAATTTCTCCCTCGTTATGGCAAAAGAAGATATTCTCATCGTTGATGACACCCCTGAAAACTTGCGTTTTCTGTCTGGTCTGCTAATGAAGCAAGGCTATACCATTCGCAAGGCATTAAGCGGGCAAATGGCACTGACAGCGATACAAACTGTTATCCCCGATCTAATTTTGCTTGATATTATGATGCCTGGTATGGATGGTTATGAAGTTTGTGAAAAACTGAAATCCGATCCAAAAACTGCTGCAATTCCTGTAATTTTCTTAAGCGCTCTCAGCGAGGCTTTTGATAAAGTAAAAGCTTTTTCGGTTGGCGGAGCAGATTATGTTGCCAAACCTTTTCAATTTGAAGAAGTTTTAGCTCGTGTTCAGAATCAACTAGAGTTAAGAGCCGCAAAAATCCAAAACCAACAACTAAATGCTCAACTTGAAGAACGAGTTAAAGAGCGGACTTTTCAGCTAGAAGTAGCAAATCAAGAACTGAGGCGGGAAATCAACGAGCGGATGCTCCTTCAAGAACAACTCATAAAAATGGCACTTTATGACGATCTTACAGGATTGCCCAATCGAGCTTTATTCATGGAGCGTCTAGAACAAGCTCTCAAACGCACCAAGGAACATTCAGGAGAGGCGTTTGCCGTGTTGTTTCTTGATTGCGATCGCTTTAAAGTAGTCAATGATTCTCTCGGTCATCTTGCCGGTAACGAACTGTTAATTAATTTAGCTCGCCGCCTAGAAAAATTACTCAGTCAACATCATACTTTGGCCCGGTTGGGCGGTGATGAATTTGCGATTATCTTGACAGACGTTGGAAATATCAGCAGTGTACTCCTAATCGCAGATCAAATACTTCAATCTTTTGCTTCTCCGTTTCAACTAAATAAACAGGAAATTTTCATCAACGCTAGTGTTGGAATTGCTATGAGCAATCCTAATTATGAGCGAGCAGAACATATATTGCGAGATGCAGACATCGCAATGTATCGTGCCAAAACCTTAGGAAAAGGTCAATACCAAATTTTTGACCCAAAGATGCACGATGCTGTGATTCAAGTTTTACAGCTTGAAAATGACTTGCGTAGAGCCATCGAACGACAAGAATTCATTGTCCACTATCAGCCAATTATTGCCCTTGATACCAGCAAAATTGTTGGGTTTGAAGCATTAGTTCGCTGGGATCATTCTCAACGAGGAATGGTATCGCCTGGATTGTTTATTCCTGTAGCAGAAGAAACAGGTTTGATTAACCAACTTGGCAATTGGGTTTTGCGGGAAGCTTGCTATCAGCTTCAGCAATGGTATCAGGAAAAACTGATCGATCATCCCCTATTTATGAGTGTCAATCTTTCAGCGCGGCAGTTTGCTCAGCCAGATTTAATTGAGCAAATTGACCAAATCCTCGCGGAAACCCAACTGAATCCTCAAAGCTTGAAGTTAGAAATCACAGAAAGTGTTCTGATGAATAATACTCAATCTGTAAAAGCGATTATGCAGCAACTTCGAGAACGTAAGATTCAGTTATGTATTGATGACTTTGGTACCGGGTATTCTTCTCTGAGTTATTTATATAATTTCCCGGTTGATACTCTCAAAATCGACCGTTCTTTTATTAGTTATTTAGATGAAAAAACAGATAGTTTGGGACTGATTCCGGCGATTATGAAGATTGCTCAAACTCTAAATATGAGTGTAATTGCTGAAGGAATTGAGACGGGCGAACAGCTATCTCAGCTAAGAAACTTAAATTGTGAGTTTGGACAGGGATATCTGTTTTCTAAACCTGTAGAAGGAAAAAAAGCCACAAATTTAATTGTATCGGATACACAGTAAGAATATTTAGGGTGAAAGTGTAGTTTATGTTAATAAAGCTAGGTTTATTCAGTTAAAGCCAAACTAAAAAAGATAGTTAATAAAGCTAAAATAACAATTAATTTTTTACGAATATTAACTACTTGGGATGCAGCGATAATAAGCAGGTAAACAATTTTGATACTCTTTTAATTCAAAGCCCAATGGATTCCAAATTAGCAAATACCTTCAAAGCCGATATTCTGATAGTTGATGATACACCAGACAATATTCGCTTTTTATCTTCCCTGCTGTTAGATAAAGGATATAACGTTCGTAAATCGATTAATGGTCAAATGGCTTTAACCGCAGTTAAGACACTTCAGCCGGATCTAATCTTGTTAGATATTAATATGTCGGGCATGAATGGTTATGAAGTTTGCGAAAGGTTAAAGGAAGATACTGAAACTTCCTCTGTACCTGTGATTTTTTTAAGTGCTTTGGATGATGTTTTAGATAAACTGAAAGCTTTTCAAGTTGGGGGCGTAGACTATATTACTAAGCCTTTTCAAATTGAGGAGGTTTTGGCGAGAATTCAAAATCAACTAACAATTCAAAGCCTTCAAACTCAGTTGAAAAATCAGAACTCACAACTTCAACAAGCCTTAGGCGATCTCAAGAAGGCTCAAGCACAACTGGTTCAAAAAGAAAAAATGCTTGGGTTGGGTCAATTAGCCGCAGGAATGGCTCACGAAATCAATAATTCTATTGGCTTTATTTCTGGCAATCTCGATCCAGCACGCAAATATATTCAAGACTTGCTAAATCTGGTTCGTATCTATCAACAAGAGTACCCAAAGCCTACTCTTTCCATTCAGAAAGCAATTCAAGAAATCGATCTAGATTTTCTGAATTCAGATATTCAAAACCTTGTAGGCTCAATGCAAACGGGTGTAGAGCGAATCTGCACAATGCTCCTGGCTTTACGCATTTTCTCCCGCCTTAATGAATCAGATATTAAAGCTGTAGACATCCATGAAGGATTGAATAGCACTTTATTATTGTTGCAGCATCGACTTAGAGGAGAAGGGAAACGCCCGGAGATTCAGGTGATCAAAAAATATGAAGATTTACCTTTAGTTAATTGTTATGCTAGCCAGCTAAATCAGGCCTTTCTTAATATTTTAAATAATGCTATTGATGCTCTAGAATTGAGGATTGGGCAAGAGTTTTCTGAATCTTCCAGCCCAACAATTTGGATTAGTACAGAGTTTAGTGCTTGGGAAACGATAATTATCCGAATTAAAGACAATGGAATTGGCATTGCTGAAGAAATGCGATCGCGTTTATTCGACCCATTTTTTACGACAAAGCCTATAGGTCAAGGCAGCGGGTTAGGGTTATTGACGACTTATGAGATTATAGTAGAAAAGCATAAAGGTCAACTGACGTGTCATTCATTCCCCGGACAGGGTGCAGAGTTTACGATTGAAATTCCAGTACATCTTGTTAAGACCACATAGGCTTAAACGAAGCCGAAAGCGGAAGAGACGCTACGCGCAACTTTTTTAGTCTCCAATTTATCTTCGGGTGGAGGCTCGAAATGTCAAGCAAAATTTTTTCAAATTCCCTAAGATTGGTGATGTAAATGGTGTTCCTGTGGAGGAACCCGTCCCGACGGCTGATTGAATGGCAACGTGACGATAAATGTTGTTCCAATACCGACTTCACTTTCTACTTGAATCTCTCCTCGATGTAAATCTACACACATTTTGGCAATGGAAAGACCTAATCCGGTTCCTTGAATTGGTCCCACATTGCTACAGCGATGGAAGGTTTCAAACAGGCGTTGTTGATCTTTTAAAGGAATACCAATTCCTTCATCTTTTAAGCGAAAAGTAGCTTCTCCGTTTTGGAAAACTAAATCAAAGTAGATATTGCCACCTTGGGGCGAATACTTAATCGCGTTGGAAAGTAAATTAGTGAAGATATGCCGCAGCAAGACTTCATCCATTTCAACTTGGGGGCGTTTCCCTTGACAGGTAAAGATAATGTTGTGCTGTCTAGTAGCACAAGCTTGTAAAGTTGCTGTGAGATCCCAGCAAAATTTTTCTAAATCGAGTCGTGCGGGTTTAAACTGAAGTCCACCTGCCTGAGTTTGACCCAAGATCAATACCTCATCTAATAGGTGGAGCATATTGCCGATGGCACCTTCAATCCGCTCGAAGTATTCATTTCTCTTCTGTTCGGTTAAGCTCTGATTGTAGGCTCGAAGTAACTCCGCAGACATCCGAATTGTCGTCATGGGAGTGCGGAACTCATGGGAAACGATGGAAACGAAGTTTGATTTGAGTTGGTTGAGTTCTCGTTCCTGTTCCAGGGCTTTGAGGATTTCTGTCATTGCGAGTTTGCGATCGCTAATATCTCTGCCTTCCACAATCAGCAACACCACTTTCCCCGTTTCGTCCGTCAAGGGCTTTAAGGAAAAATCAATCCACAGCATCACATTCAATTCGCCCTGTACCTGGATCTCATGGCGGACAAAATGACCGTTCGCGGCGTAGGCGATCGCATTTTTCAACCAATCCTGGCTTTCCTGGCAATAATTCCAACATTTTGTCTGCCACATCAAGTGACCAACATAATCTTCTAATTGAAGACCGCTGAAGTTAAGAACTGTTTGGTTAACTTCCAGGATCTTTCCTTCTGGTGTCAACAACCCCATTAATTGAAATGTCTGCTCAAAAATCCCTCGGAAGCGTCGTTCGCTTTCGTGCAGCTGCTTGAGAATTTGTCCGCGTTCAATGGCGTAGCGGATCGTCCGCACTAGCAATTGCATTGTAATTTGATTTTTGACGAGATAATCCTGTGCCCCTGTTGCCACCGCTTGTAGGGCAAGTTCCTCATCATCAAACCCGGTCAGCACCACAATGGGGATATCTGGTGCAGCTATCCGGAATTGTGCTACTGTGTCCAATCCATCCGAGTCAGGAAGAGAAAGATCCAATAAAGCAACATCCCAGGAATCAGCGCTACAAGCCTCAATTGCGTCGCCCAGCCGCTCAACGTGTACTAATTGCCATCCCTCCTGATTTGAGCGCGAGAACAGTTGGCGTAGCAAGTTGGCATCGCTGGGGCTATCTTCCACTAGGAGGACTTGAATCGGCGTTTTGTACATAACTGGGGTTACTCTAGTGGGAGTCTTACTGCTGCCAGCCAGAAATCATTGATCAATTGCACAATCCGAATAAATTGCTGCATATCAACCGGCTTCGTTACGTAGCAGTTGGCACTGAGGTTATAAGACTTAAGTACATCCTCTTCATCGGCTGAGGTGGTGAGAACGACAACTGGGATACGTTTAAGATCGGGGTCTGATTTGACTTCCATGAGGACTTCTCGCCCATCCATCCCTGGTAAATTGAGATCGAGTAAAATCAGGTCTGGACGTGGAGCATTGGCATATTCACCTTCCTGTCGCAGAAATTCCATTCCCGCCTCGCCATATTCAACCCAGTGCAGGTTGTTAGCAATCTTAGCTTTTTTAAATTCTCGGATGGTTAAATTCGCATCGCTGGGAGAGTCTTCAATCAGCAAAATTTCCACGGATCGGAAGGTATAGCGGCTATTCATGCGAGTTCGTGGCTTCTAAGAGTGAAGGGTCAGGCGTGAGGGGAATGGTAAAGTAAAATGTCGTTCCTACTCCTGGTTGCGATTCGGCCCAGATGCTTCCACCGTGACGCTCGACAATTTTTTTACACATAGCCAGACCAATGCCAGTACCAGGAAACTCTCGACGGGTATGAAGACGCTTGAATATCTCAAAAATGCGATCGAGATACTGTGGCTTGATACCAATTCCATTATCACGTACCGAAAAAAGCCATTCCCGATCTTTTAACTCCGCTGTAATGTGAACTTGGGGCGGTTCCTCACGGCGGAACTTAATGGCGTTGGCGATTAAATTTTGAAATAACTGGAGCCATTGGGTTTTGTCACCGTTTACTTGGGGCAGAGGGTCGTGGGTGATGGTGGCGTTACTTTCTGCGATCGCGACTTGCAAATTGTTTATCGCCTGAAGCAACACCTTCTCCCCATCAATGGAGACAAATGCTTGAGTGCGAGTGCTGACGCGGGAATAGGCAAGCAAGTCTTGAATCAACTGCTGCATCCGCGTTGCACCGTCTATTACATAAGCCATATATTCCTGTGCAGACTCATCCAGACTGTTTTGATACTCCTGCACTAACAGTTGGGTATAACCTGACACTGCCCGTAATGGCTCTTGCAAATCATGGGAAGCTACATAAGCAAACTGCTCTAGTTCTCGATTGGAGCGCTGCAAGTTGGTTGTGAGTTGCTCTAATTTGCGCTCTGCTTCTAACCGTTCCGCAATCTCAGTTTCTAAAGCAGCGTTTGTCTGAGCAAGTTTTTCGGTTGCTAGGATGCGATCGCGAATTTGCTTTCGCAATAGAAAGTAAATCGCAATCAGTAGGCTGAAACTCAACAAACCGCCAATACAAACAACCAGAATGGTATAACGAACGCTTCTATTTGTTGCCGCTGCGCGACGCTGCAATAACATTTGCTCTTCTTTTTGCATTGCAGCCAGTAGCTCTTTAATTTTTTCGTATATCGCTGAGTTCCTATCTGTAAAGGCAATTTGAGCGTTCCTGTCTTCTCCTAAATTCCGCTGTCGCAGCTCAATGGATTCTTGCAGCCCCTTCAGTTTTTCGGCAATCAGAGGTTCGAGGAGAGCGAGCCTCTGCTGTTGGAGAGGGTTATCAGCCGTTAATGTCCGAAGGGTTGTGAAGCCCCGGTTACTTTCTTGAATGCCCTGCCGGTAATTGATCAGGTAAGTGTCTTTTCCCGTGATGATGTAGCCTCGCCTTGCTTTTTCGGCACTGTTGATTCCCGAAAGGGTATGCTCGATCTCTTCCCGGACTTGATAAGTGTGATCTACCCATCTAGAGTTACTCAGCAGCCTTTGGACGCTCCAGGAGAAGGTGACACCGACGCCAAACAACAAAAGCAGCGCCAGAGTAAATCCACCGCTAACCATTTTTTCTGATGGTTCTTTCATGCCTGTTTTTTCTTTCGAGCGATTGACTAGTGCAATTGGCAACGCTGGGAATAGGGGGCGACTGAGTTTCCGTCCCAACGAAGGCTCAATCTCTTTGAGCAGATGAAGATGACCTAGAAATACTATAAACAACTAAAAAAAATCTAGCAGTCGATAGATTCATTTGAACAACACCCACTTAGGGAACAAGCCGGACGCGAATCGCTAAACCTTGCTACAGAAAAAAAGCGGGCAGATTTTCATCCAACCGCTTATCTCTTAGTGGAGAATAGATTTTGCTTGCGTGCGTAGCTTGTGAGAGATTGGCAGCACGCACAAGCGCGATCGCGTACCCAAAAATTAGCCGTTCAGCACTCAGTCGTTCCTTATGGAGCAAGTCCCGCAAACTTTAACAAGTCAACCATCTTGAAGTCGTGCTTTTGCCCTAAAATCGGCTTCCACTTGGGGTCTTGCCGAAGATAGGATTTGCGATCGCCTTGTAGCAGACCGATGAACACCTCCGCAACAATGCGTCCGCCGACAGGCCCCAGTGTCTTGCCTTGCGCTCTCAGCTCCGCTTCCTTCAAAATATAGAACCACAAGGGTGTTCGCTTGTCGAATCCCAAATCTTTGAGGTCGCGCAGATCGGATGGACTCAGAGGCTCGATTTCCATCGCTCTGGCTACATCCTGACCAGACGGCAAGCTGAAGGTGAGGTGACGCAGCAGATTGCGCTGCGCCAGCGACCGGATTGGCTCTTCTTGTCCTGGCAAACCGGGTGCTGGAAAAGGCAGCGTGAATAATGCACTTGAGAGTTTAGGATCGATCTTTTTGTTGGGCTTGACTTTTCCGTTTTTGAAATCAAAGAAGGTATCCCAGTCAACAAATCGTCGGGGTGCGCGTTTCCCACCGCGCAGGTCATCCGGGTCACAAAGATTAGGGTCTAAACTGAAATTGAAAATTGGTGCCCTAAACTCTGGCATATCCTGAGTGCCATGATTGGCGATGTATCCCGGTCTGACTTGGCTGTGACCGAAGCGATAGGCAGCGACCGAGAACTCAACTGGGATAAATGGCTGGTTGCGCCAGTTGTAGAACCGCCGACCTTTTTTCAGAATGTCATCCACCAAATCCTGTCCTACGGTTGTGGGCAGGAACTCATGCACGATAATCCACTGGTAGTGCCAGCGAACTAGCTTCTGTGCCTCGGTGAATGCATCATTCGGATCTTTGATTCCACTATCGATGACGTAATCCACAACATGATTGTGGAATTTAAGAAATGCCAATTGCATCTGAGAAATAATCGTGTTCTCATCATTCCTTGGGTCGCCGATGAGCGCCATATTTTGGCTATTTCGAGGGAGATCGTCCTTCGACCCTTCCCCACCCAATTTCTCAATCAGGAACTTGATGCCTCCCGTTGTTTTGTCATACAAGTGAGGACTGGCTGCACGACCCGAACCATAAACGTTATCTAGCTCTAAGAAAGGCGTTCGGAAATTTTCAATAGATTCCGGGTCATTTTGTCGCTCAAGGCTAGAGGTGGAATCGAAGGTCATATCATGATCTAGAAACTGCCCCAAAAAAGTGAACCCTGCGGTCATATTGGGGTTATCGGTGTTGCTAGGACTTCCAGGTACGGGGTCTGTTGCGTTTAAATCGTCTTTTGCATCCATCAAACCGCCTGGTTTCCCAAGCTCCATCAGCCTCTGGCGCACTGATTTGGAGTCGCTAGCAAAGGGAGGTAAGGACGGGAATAGCCGACCAAATTTTCCTTGATCGTAAGCAGTGGAACGAGGTGGAACTTGGTCTCTTAGATAGAGTTGTCCGTGTCTAGTCATTATGTTTCCTCCTTGTTGATTACCGTTTTATGTGGCGCTGGTTTTGACCTCTACCTCGATCGAAATTTCTGTTTTTCTTGCGTCCAGATTCCACAAAATTGAATTTCAGTGTTTCTAATCGCCTAAGTTCTTTGAAAAATCACGATCTGATTATCGATTTAGGAAGAGGTCGCAAAATTCGGATTCCTCAAAATAAATTTGGAATTTACCCTACTTATCAGTAATTTAAAAAAAGGGGATTTATGAAACTGGTATCTAGTTAGACGATTTAAAATTGCAGATTGTGAAAGATTAGACAGTAATTAATTTCGGCAATTTAAATCGGCAATCGTAAAATAAGATGGTACTGCTCTCAGGCGATACTAATTTTCAGGTTGCCAGCCAAATCCCTTTGCTTTACAGATATAACCTTTGCTGAAAGTTTCTTGCCAGTCGCTTATTTTTGGTAACTCAGTTGGGTGTCAGTCGATTGGGCGACTTGAAAAATTTTTAATATTGTGCTAGCAAAATCAAGCAATTGGGCGCGATCGCTACCAGGTAAATTTAAGTACTAACTAATGTATTGAGCTGTACTCGCATCTAGGCGCACTTGCGATCGCGCAATTTACTCTGCAATTAAGTAATCACTTTCCTAGCAATCAACCACTTACAAAAGGCATATTTGTGGTAGCAAACTTCGGGCGGCTAATCTGCAACTAGACTGATTACTCCCTGGAAATCAGCCACCATAATGTGACAGTTAGTAGATAAAGAAATATTAAGCAGGAGTCAAACTTTGAGCGATCAATTGAAGAAAGGTGACAAGGTTACATGGAAGACCTCACAAGGTGAAACCAGCGGCACTGTGAAGAAAAAACTCACTTCACCCACAGATATCAAAGGACACCATGTCGCCGCATCCAAAGATAATCCTGAGTATCTAGTTGAAAGCGAAAAAACTGGGAAAGAAGCTGCTCACAAGCCTGAATCCTTAAAGAAAGAGGAGTAATGCTGAATTATGAATAATGATGTGAAATCAGTTATCGACGAGTTTCACAGCGTTGTTAATATGACACCGCAGGAAATTGAGTCCTGGCTAAAAACAGACGATTCTAAAGCTGTTGGGCAGAAGGATGGAGAGGAAGAATCAACAGGTCACAAATCCGGTAAGCGTATCATCGAGCTGTTGCACAAGAAGAAGGATGAGTACAGCGAAGATGACATATCGCACATTAAGAAAGTGATTAGTTACGTCCACCGCCACAGCGCACAGCAGCCGTCAGGCGATATAGAACACACGCGCTGGCGCTACTCACTGATGAATTGGGGTCACGATCCGCTCAAGTGACTGTAGTTTTACCAAGAAATTGCAAAAACTCTCTCCAATTTCCCAAAATAAAATTTCTCGTTTCTTACGCTTGGAAACGAGAACCTACAACTAACAGCACCAACATAGAATTGGAGCGATACGCTTAGCGCGTATCGCTTCGAGTGTTAAAACCATTTTTTCTATAAATGCTTGCTACAAATAAATGCTCATGAGCTGTAACGAGAAAACAATTACCAATTACCCTTTAGTTCATGTTGTAGCCACAGATACAAATGGTAGAAGTATCGCCCAGGATGCCCGCCAGATAACTTATTCGTGGACTGTGCCATCCGGAAGGATTGCACCCGTTAAGATTGCTTGTTGCCAATCAGAGTCTTCCAGGTAGGCTCCCCGTAGGCTAGCACCAGTCAAGTCGGCTCCACGCATTTCTGCCACATTCAAGTTAGCTCCCCACAAATAGGCTCCCCGCAAACTTGCTTCACTCAGGTTGGCTTCACGCAAGCTTGCCATATTTAGGTTTGCTCCCGTCATGTCAGCTTCACTCAAATTGGCTTGACTCAAGTCTGCCTTACTTAAGTTCGCTTCACATAAGTCTGCTTTGGCAAGTGAGGAGTGATTTAGATTGGATGCGTGCAAATTTGCTCTAGATAGAATCGTTACACGCATCTGGGCTTCAGACAGATTTGTGGCTGCTAGGTTGGCACCACTCAGATTAGCTCCATTCAGTTTGGTCTCGCTGAGGTTGACGCCATCCAAGTCTATGCCATTGAGATCGACGCCATTTAAGTAAGCTCCTCTCAGGTGTACGCCGTTGAGTATCGTTCCTCGCAGCAATGCGCCGCTCAATCTGGCTCCACTCAGATTTGCCCAACTTAGGTTAGCATCCACCAAGTTAGCCGACCGCAAGTTTATCCCCCGCAGGTCCGAACCGCACAGGTTAACTCCGCGCAAGTTTGACAAACGCAGATTTACTGATGTTAGGATTGCACCACTTAGTTTTGCTCCGACCAGCACCGACTTAACGAGGACAGCTCCTCTTAAGTTGGCTTTTGTCAAGTCTGTCTCGATGAATCGTGCTTCGTTGACTTTGGCAAAACTCAAATCGGCTCGATGCAGGCAGGCTCCACTGAAGTTTGCTCCGATTAGGACTGCGCGACTAAGGTTTGCCGCTGATAGATAGGCTCCTGAAAAGTCTGACCCGGATAGATTGGCTCTTTCCAGGTTTATCCCTATAAGATTTTCGCCGCTAAAATCTCTTTGTCCTTCTTCATAGCGCTGTTTCAGTTCTTGTGCATCCATAGGATTTCTCCAGATTCACTTACAGATAACTTGTCTATTTTTAGAGTTCCCAAATATATCGCCAAAAATGCATTAACTTTTGGATCATTTTTTGATTTAAGTAGTTTAAATTTTATGAATTTTTTTACATAAAAATTAAGACAATGCGATCGCTTTGTTAGTGGCTCAATTCTCTTTACTGAAGCGAACCGAATTTTGCCACTCTAGATGCGATCGCTCTCTTTCCATTGCCAAGAGCAAGTCGCGGACTACAGCCCCGAACTAAATGGGCTAAAAGCTAACATCCGTTGAAACGGGTTCAACCGCTTACCAGTAAGCTAAAGCTTACTTTAGCTTCTCGTCGAAATTTATTTCTAAGCTCGCGTCAGTGCGATGAGATTACTCAAAGGATGCGATCGCTCAAAACGGAATATCATCGTCGTAGTCAATCTCATTGGAAAATGGATCGAACGAGTTGGGCTGAGGATTTTCTGGTGCTGTTTGCAGGTCGATCCAACGCTTCGCCAACTCCAGTGCTTCTGCCTCAGTTTTGGCATTATGGACGGGAATCAGGCATTCTCCACCAGCACTCCAAACCTGAACGCAGAATACTGGTCGTGCTTCAATTAGCCAACCCCTGTAAATTTCTGGTGAACTCATAGCTGATACCACCCAGAGCGATTTTATTGATTATTTTGCTAACCTATCGCGCTCACTTTCGATATAACCGAAAAAAGGCTATTTTTAAAAACTAACACGTTCGCTTCACCGAAAGTGAGTTTTCGGGGAGTTTGTGTAGTATTTTTTGAAAAAAGTCATTTTTGTCATTTCATCCAATGAGACAATTCCTCACTCAAGTCTTTCGCCGAATAAAATTCCAGACGCGCCTGATAGTAGCCATTGCCCTGATGGTTCTGGCTACTCAGCTAATCGCAGCGCCAGTAAATGCTACAGGCGTTTATCAAATTCCCAATTTAGCAGCAGGCGATCGCAACTGGATTCTCGATAAAGCTGAAATTCTCAGTCGCCTTACCGAAGGTCAAATTAATACCGATTTGGATAAATTAGCCAACGACACAGGCAATCAAGTCCGATTTGTGACCATCCGCCACCTCGATTATGGCGAAACAGTGGAAAGTTTTACCAATCAGTTGTTTGAAAAATGGTTTCCCACGCCAGAAGCGCAAGCGAATCAAATTTTACTGGTGATTGATAGCGTTACGAACAACACTGCGATTCGCACAGGTGAAAAGGTAAAGTCTATCTTGAGCAATGATATCGCCAAGAGCATTGCCGAAGAAACCGTGCTGGTGCCACTGCGGGAAGGCGACAAATACAATCAAGCTTTTTCGGATGCAGGCGATCGCTTAATTGCCGTACTAACAGGTGAGCCAGACCCAGGTCCGCCGGAAGTCAAAGATACGGTTAACGTCGAAAGAACCTTTAAAAAGGCAGAAGAAACCGACACTGGCAACGCGACTATCTGGGTGGTTGGCTTACTGCTCGCTGCCACTGTCATTCCAATGGTGACTTACTTTTTCTATCAAGGCTTCTCCGGCTAGTCTTGAACGTACTCCTGCCCGTTAATTAGAGCAAACTCAGCCCTGACAAATTCGCGCCCCAAATAAGCGGCATGATCCAGCATGGTGAGTGGGGCGGACTGAGTTTGCTCAAAAATTTTTATGCAAAGCTCTTTAGCTGTTCTGCCACTATAGACAGCGGTGTGGGTACGTTCTACCTTGCCTCGCACCGGGATGGGTTTGCCAGTTTCGGGATCGACTGCTAAACCGCGTTCGTTAATGATATTCGTGAAATGTTTAGCGCAAATTAGCCCCGCTTCCCGATCCAGGTAAATGATGAAATATCCAGCCGGATCGAGGTGAATATAACGTTTGGAAAGCTGGTCATCAATGGCAGCTAAATCTTGAGCAGTTTGAGGCATAAAAATCAAGAGATTTCTAAACAATCGACACTGTAAACAGGCTTACAGCCTATCTCAAGTTTAGTTCGTTCCTCTATTTCTCCAGAGCTTTCGTGCCTCTTAAGGTTGTTTTATTCATCGCGCTGGGCAAAAGGTAACTCCTGGTTAATTGCATCAATTTCCAGTTGCTCCATTTCGTTGATTTGATGGATGTGAGTCCGCAGAACTTGACCCAAACGCGGATTATAGAATCGATGCATACTGTAGTTGGAAGTAGCTGGGAAACCGCGACGTTTTTTATGACGTCCACCAGCACCGGGGTCGAAGCTTTGGATGCCATGCGCGATCGCCCACTCAATTGGTGCGTAGTAGCAGGCATTAAAATGCAGACAGTCAATGTCCTGGTAGCTACCCCAATAACGCCCATATAGTTGCTCACCCTTGGTGAGGCAAAAAGACATTCCGATGGGGTGCAGGTCATTCTCCTCGTCGTAGGCGGCAACAAATAACACTCGATGACGATACTGGGGATACAACTGTTCAAAAAATCGCCGAGTTAAATACTTACTTCCCCACCAGCCAAACTTGTCGCACGTATCGGCGTAGAAGTCATACATTAACGAAAATAGTGGCTTCGGAATCTCATCACCCGTGAGGGTTCTGATTTGCAAACCGGCTTTTTCTACCGCCTTGCGTTCCCGTTTGATGTTACGGCGCTGATTGGCGTTAAAAGCCCCCAGGTAATCATCAAACGTATTAAAGCCCGTGTTTTGCCAAATGAAACTATGGTGCAGCCACGGCGTAAAACCGTGTCGTTCCAGAATCGGTCGCCATTCGGGGTCTACATAGAGGAAATGACATCCACTAATCCGATTTTTTTGGCAAAAATGGTCAATCGCCTCCACCATTAGCTCGGTTAGCTCATCCTCATCTTCACCAGGGGCGATTAAGAAGCGATAGCCTTCCGCTGGGGTCATCGGAGACATTCCCAGCAATTTTGGATAGTATTGCACCCCTAAGCGTTGGGCTAAATCTGCCCACTGATGGTCAAATACAAATTCACCATAACTATGCCCTTTCAGATAAAGCGGTGCAGCCCCAATTAGCTGCCTGTCTCGCCATATCGTTAGGTGAGTGGGTAGCCAACCCGTTTTAGCGCCGACGCTACCAGAAGTTTCCATATTGTTGAGCCAATCCCATTCTAGGAAAGGCGTTTTCAACGGCAGAGCGATCGCGTCCCACTCGGCTTGGGGCACTTCAGCGATTTTACTAATCCAAGCAACAGAATAGCGGGGTTTAAGTTGTTCCACCATTTCAGAAATCGGGGGTAGAGCGTTGGTTGCGACTCAGACTGGATGAGAAAGCCTCTTCTAGGGTAATGGAACTTTCCCGATCTCATCAAAGAGAAAGCAAAGAGAAAGCGATCGCTTGTGCAAAAACTTATAAATTATTTATTTTGAATCCGCAGCAACGTCTGCTGGCTGCTTCAAGACGCAATTTAATAAAAAGCAGCCGCTAGTACCAAGCTTCTAGTGCTGTAAATCATCAAGGCTTTTTGTATTTATGGTCACTTATAAAGTTCATAGTGAACTCATTCCCCAGCTAGAAGATGGGTGCAACACGAGTAGTTACATTAGTTATAAGTAAGCCAAAGCTTTAAAAATTCCACTGCCTTGCAAGCTTTACAGGAAAGGCAGAAAATAGTGGTTCTCTCAAGAAGATGCTTGGCGAGAGAAGGATAGAGCTTCTCGCCAAGCACATTTTCCTTGTAGAAATTCAGCTAAAACCGCCGTAGGTACAATCATCACTAATTGAGCAGAGTTTTCACCCCATTCCATCAATCGGATGGATTTTTCCGCAGTGTTCCATCAGGAGAGGCAAATGCCTGGTCACGACATTATCGTTATTGGAGCTTCCGCCGGGGGGGTAGAAGCCTTGACTCAATTGGTCGCTGATTTGCCGTCGGATCTTCCGGCTGCGATTTTCGTCGTCGTTCACTTTCCAGCGTGGGGTAAGAGTATTCTGCCGCAGCTTTTGAATGGTTCCTTGCACGCAGACCATGCTAAAAACAATGAGAAGATTGAGTATGGGCGAATCTATGTAGCACCGCCAGATTATCACCTGCTGGTGAAGCGCGGATATATCCGCTTGGTGCAGGGGCCAAAAGAGAACAACGCTCGTCCGGCAGTCGATCCCCTGTTTCGCACCGCAGGGAGGGCGTATAAACGCCGGGTAGTCGGGGTGGTATTGTCGGGTACCCTCGACGATGGCACGGCGGGACTGATCGATTTAAAGCGGCAAGGGGGCGTGGCAGTCGTTCAAGACCCAACGGACGCTTTTTTCTCAGGGATGCCAAAGAGCGCCATCGAACACGCAGATGTTGATTTTATCCTGCCGCTGTCGTCAATCGCCCCTGCTTTAGTGCGTCTAGCCCATGAAACTGTGGCAGAGGAAGGAGCCAGCACTGTGTCTAGCGAAAGCGAATTTGATACGGATACCGATATTGTGGAAGTGGATGGAGCCGCTTTACGGGAACGGGGAAAGCCTGGAACCCACTCAAGCTTCACTTGTCCAGATTGTGGCGGGAGTTTGTTCCAACTGAATGAGAGAGGATTGCTCCAGTACCGCTGTCGCGTGGGGCACGCTTATTCAGCAGAGACTCTGGTAGCGGGGCAGTCCCAGGCTCAGGAGGAGGCGCTGTGGGCCGCAATCCGTTCTCTAGAAGAGCGTGCGGAGCTGATGTATAAGATGGCGAAGTATTCGCGAGATCGCAACAAAACTTTGTCAGCACAGCGTTATGAAGCAAAAGCTAAAGAAGCGGAACAACGCTCTGATTTCATCCGGCAGGGGCTTTTCCAAGGTCAATTGCCTGCGACAGTACCCCTAGCCCAGAGTGAGGAATCAGGCGAGAGTGCAGACGGAAATGGAAATTCGCACTCCCCTTTCAAAGTAGTGGTGCTAGCGGCATCTGAGGGGGGGCTGAGAGCCTTAAGCCACATCCTGCCTGCCTTCCCCTCGGACTTTCCGGCAGCGATTATTGTGGTGCAAAAACCCGACATTCAGTCTGCCTCCAGTTTGATAACCGACGCTTTAAATCGCCCTACGACCTTGCCACTCAAGCAGGCACAAGAAGGAGAGCTATTAAAACCGGGGATGGTCTACGTGGCTCCTCCAAATCAGCATCTACTCGTCACCCCGGAGGGGACTTTTTGCCTGTCTGGGGCGGTACTCGTTGACTTTGCACGCCCCTCTGCTGACTTGCTATTGCAGTCACTGGCGGCGAGTTTTAAAGAACGGGCGATCGCGGTTATTCTCTCTGGAATTGGCAGCGATGGTGCAACCGGGGTGCAGGCAATTCATAAGATGGGTGGATTAGCGATCGCCCAAGATGAAAGTACATCGGAATTTTTTGAGATGCCTCGCGCCGCCATTGAGACGGAAAGTGTAGATTTCGTTCTCCCCCTCCACGAGATCGGGTCTACCCTCGTAAATCTCGTGGTTTCTCCAGTGTAGATTTGAGAAGTAGAGGCGAACAACTGTTCGCCCCTAAAGGCGGTCGAAACATTTAATCAAGGTGAAGCAGTTTCAGCCTCGATCAAGCCGTCACGATATAGGGTGAGTTGATAGCTGAGACTCGGTTAGCATTCACCAAGGCTTGATAAACGATTGCCGCTACTTCCGCCCGCGTCGCATCGCGGGTGGGGTTAAGTTTTTTGAGCGTTGGATGATTGACAACCAGCTGCTTTTGAGCGGCTGTTGCGACCTCATCTTTGGCATAGTCTGGAATGCCCGTGCGGTCATCGAAGAAGTTTAACGCGGTGAGAGCGCCCCCGGTTAACTTCAGTCCATTAACCAAAGAGACAATCACTTGGACGCGCTGGACATTGTCGTTTGGTTTGAAGGTTTTGTCGGGGAAACCAGAGAGAAATTCGCCGCGATAGGCTTGTTGAATCGCAGCGTAACCCCAGAAACTGTTTGCCACATCTTTGAAAGCGATCGCTTCTCTTTTGGCAGGTGGAGTAAAGGCTTTGGTCAATAAGGCAGCATATTGCGCCCGCGTCAGACTCGCATCAGGTCTAAAGGTTTTGTCAGGAAACCCGCTGATAATCTCTTGCTTCACTAATTCCTGAATAAAAGTCTCTGCCCAATGACCTTTAATATCGGTTAGCTCAACGACTGTACCACCGCCGCCACCAGTACCGCCGCCGCCAGTGCCACCGCCACCAGTACCGCCGCCGGTACCACCGCCGCCAGTACCGCCACCAGTACCGCCGCCAGTACCACCGCCACCTGCCGTGTCAGTCGGAGGAAGCTGATTATCGAGCAAGTTTACGCTTCCCTTTACTTTGTCCGGATTTATTTGATTTCCCGCTACAATTAGCTGGTTTGAGCTGCTATTTTGTAAATCAAATTTAGTGTTATACCGCAGGATATTTTTGCCTGCGTCGTTGGCACTGCCCAGATCCGGTAAAGCATTGCCAATTATCGTCACACCATCGTCAGTGTTTCGTTCGCTCAGATTATTCCGCAGCTTGGGACGCGCATTTCCAGAGATGACAATGCCCGAACGGTTCCCAGAAATTTGGTTATCTACCACCAATGGAGAAGCACTCTCCGCAATGCTGATACCATAACCCGTATTTTGGCAGGTATTGCCTCGAATCTCGCCTTTGGCATTTCCCGCTAGCGAGATGCCATTACCCAGATTTTTAGTAAATACATTATTGGTAATGACCGGGTTGCCATCACCAGTCACAAAGACTCCCTCGCGCTTGCTATTGGTGAAGGTGCAATTGGCAACCGTGGAGCCGTTCGATTCTATCCAGACGGCAGTTCCGCGTGTAGCCAGATTGGTCGCAGTTACGCCCCGGAGTTGAGCATTATTGGCTAAAGTGACTGTCACATTTTGACCCCCAGAAGAGTTAGGGCTACTGTAGGTTCCACTTCCTTCAATCAAAATGCCGCTGCCTTTATTGGCTTCATTCCCCACAACCTTGACCCCAGTTGGCACCTTGAGGGGAAAGACTTCACCGCTGGCTGTATTGTAGTTCCCAGCTGTTAGTTGAATTGTCGTATCGGATTGTGCTTGCTGGAGAGCTTTGGTAATTGTCTTGAACGGCGCTGACTGGCTGCCAGCAGCGCTATCATTTCCGGTCGCTGGATTGATAAAAAAAGTTTGAGCCATAGTGATATTGAAACAGAGTAATTCGGGGGTGTGGCAACAAAAATCTGCAACCAGAGTAGCGATCGCTTGCAAATTTACTTGTTTTATGCAAGCAATTCAGACGCCTACATCCCCTATAAGAGCCTATCCGGAAAATTCAGCAATGATGTTTAAGAGAAAGACAAGCTTTTAAAAGGGCGAATAGAAGTGCAGGCGTCCCACGCCCAAATCTAAACCATAAGCTTTCTCTCCGGCGGGAAAAGCTTTGATTCGGAACAGGTAGACGCCGCTGCTGAAGGGGTTACGTACTGGATCGAGACCAATCGTAACGGTTTTACCTGGAGGTATCGGAGGATCAAACATGACTGAAATGGTGTTTGTCTGGCTATCTCTTGTGACTTTTCCCAGCGCTAACTTCTCGCCTTTGTTTCCCGGCTTCCCTTCAAATGCCTCGCTGTCGTCAAGTTTAAACCGAATTTTATCTAATCCCTCGTTTTGGGTAATCGTCACTTGCCCAAGCGGTTCACCAGCATTTTCTGGCAGACTAACAGTGAAATAATAGGTAGCTCCCCAGACATTAATCCGGTCAAAGGTAGTCGTAGCATTTACTAAGCGAGGCGGTTTTTCAAAGGAAACAGTTCCATCTGCTAGCTGAATCGCCCTAGTTGAAGGACTGAAGACTCCCCAAATGCTAGCTATTACCGCTAGGGTTGAGCTGAAAACTAAAAAAGAACGCATAGCTAAGTACCAACGACAAGAAAAGATTCATTTACTCGGAACTATTTTGAATTCAATTTTGTCGTGATCTATGGCAAAATCCCTCTACAGTGGGAGGTAATTCTCAGCCATGATGTAGATGAACTACATTTTTGTTGGGCATTATCTTCAAAGTAGGAAGGCTAAAATCGGTGATTCTTAGGGCGGGGCAAAAACCGGGTGGCAACTATGCACGAATTAGGTTCTGATGGTTTGAACGTTGTATCAGCAATCGAGTTTCAAAGGAGATGCTGGAGTCAGAGGACTGCTAATTTGATGAAGTCTTTTGCAGCTAAGCGAATTGCACCCATTAGTTTAGTGACATTGCTCGGTTGTGGGGGAGCAACTTGGCTGGCAACGGCTGCTTTTGTACCGCAGATTGCCCAAGCTTACACTGCTCGCTCTGAAGTTGCCTTGGTTCGTCAGCCAGCAGAAACTTACGAAGGTTTTGTCCGCAGAGCCGAGGTAGTAGCTAGGGCGGCGGCGCAGCGTAGCTTTGACCGCGACATCTTAGTGACTGATGTTGCCGTGATGATTCTAGGGCAAAATCAGGGAGCGATCGCGCCGATTCTTTCTTTAAAAGTAACTCGTGGAGCCTGGAGAAGCCGCCCCGATACCCCCCGCTGGGCAACCTACTTCCCCAATACTAAGTCTTTACTCGGTTTTGTGGATGACGTGACGCCTTCCGATCAGCCCGTTCCCGCTACTGCCGAACCCCCCCCAGCACCAGCACAGGGTGCACCTGCTACGCCTCCCCCACCAACCGCAGTGCCCGGTAACATTAGGGATGTCGCGCCCGGAGCGGCTACAGGGACTCCTCAGAACCAGACACCGGGAACAGCCGCTCCCGCAGCCCCCGGTACTCCTCAGAACCAGGCACCCGGAACCGCAGCCCCAACTGCACCAAATGCACCAACTGCTCCCACCTCGCCAACGATTCCCTCTTCACCAGCATTTCCTGGCGGTAATGTAAATCCCACGGAAACGATTCCCAATCCAACAGAAAACATTCCCAATCCAACAGAGAACATTCCCAATCCCACTACGCCAACCACTGGAACGGGAACCACCGGACAGGGGCGATAAAAACCGCGCAAACCAGCGTGTGAACTACCGCGCACACCTCTCTGCTCACTGCCTCATCGGGAACGAACAAGGGTGAGACAGTCGAGAAATTCGCCCGACTAGATGGAACTGGTCAAGGGATCTCTTAGAATAGGAAGGCTGTAAACGATTGCTGGAGTTACGATCATGGCGGTTCCTAAGAAGAAAACATCAAAATCCAAGCGCGATAAGCGCAAAGCCACCTGGAAGCACAAGGCGACAATTCAAGCTCAGAAAGCTCTGTCTTTGGGCAAATCGATTCTGACTGGGCGTTCTAAGTTTGTGTATCCAACCCAGGAAGAAGAAGCCGAAGAAGAATAATTATCCTAGAGGTTGCTTTTCGTCTCAGCCTCCTAGAATTTCCGAGCGCCTTTGGGCGCTATTTTTTTGGATATAAGTGCATATTAAGAATTAGAGTACACAAAACGCCATCTCTACTAGACTCATGCTAGGAAAATTTTTCAAAAAACCAGAATCGGAGCAGAGCGAACGGGTTCCTCCCGGTCAATATCTGACGAAAGGCTTCCCGGTGCTGACCTACGGCAACACTCCGCAGATCGATACTGACAACTGGCAATTTCGCGTCTGGGGTTTGGCAACCGAAAAGACTTTCAGCTTGGCAGATTTTATGGCTCTGCCCCAACATAACTTTACTGCCGATTTCCATTGCGTCACCCGCTGGTCTAAACTCGACGTGCAGTGGACTGGCGTTAAGGTGACAGACTTTATGAAGCTGGTGGAAGTTGACCCGAAAGCTGTTCATGTTATGGAACACTGTTACGGCGACTACACCACGAATATTCCTTTAGAAGACTTTCTGCGAGAAGAAAATTTTTTTGCTCACACTCTATTTGGGGAACCGCTACCGGCGGAACATGGCGGACCGATGCGGCTAGTTGTCCCTCACCTTTATGCCTGGAAAAGCGCCAAATGGATTAACGGCTTAGAATTTCTCCCGCAAGAGGAATCGGGTTTTTGGGAGCGCAATGGCTACCACCGGCGGGGAGAACCGTGGGCAGAAGAGCGATATAGCTATTAAGGGACTAGGAAAAGAGAGTTTTGAGTTTTGAGTTATAAAAGAATTCTTTAATTCAAAACTCAGACGCAATAAATCGCGCCTCTACAATTTAAAACTTTTTTCTCATTACTAATTATTTCATTAGCCACTTCAGGATCTTGAGCTTGTCTTTATAGGGAGCGTATCTCAACTTCATATCAACGAGAAAAGATTTGTTGAGTACGCTTTTTTGATGGGAGAATGTCTCAAAACTTGCCTTGCCGTGATAACGACCGATGCCGCTCTCTCCGACGCCACCGAAGGGTAAATCTAGGACACCAACCTGCATAACGGTATCGTTGATGCAAACACCGCCTGAAGAGGTTTGTTGCAAGACGGTTTGTTGCTTTTGTTTGTCTTTCGAGAAGAAGTAGAGGGCTAAGGGTTTCGGTTTGGCGTTGACAAGCGCGATCGCTTCGTTCAACTCTGTATATTCTAGGACTGGCAGAATTGGACCAAAGATTTCTTCTTGCATGACTGGATCTTCCCAGCCAACGCGATCGATGACGGTAGGAGCAATGTATCGCTCAGATGGATTAGTCTCTCCACCAATCAAAACATCCCCATCTAGATATTTACAAAGACGGTTAAAGTGTTTTTGATTAATAATTCTGCCATAATCAGGGCTTTTTTCCGGTTCATCCCCATAAAAATCGTGAATACAATTTTTGATTTGTGCGAGTAAATCTCTTTTAATTTTTTTATCTACTAAAAGATAATCTGGGGCAATACAAGTTTGACCTGCATTCATGAATTTACCCCAAACAATCCTTTTGGCAGTGTATTCCAGATGAGTATCGGCATCTACAATACAAGGACTTTTGCCACCCAATTCCAGGGTAACGGGCGTCAGATGTTTGGCTGCTGCCGCCATAACAATTTTTCCGACTTCGCTACCGCCTGTAAAAAAGATATAGTCAAACTTTTCTTCGAGTAACTGTTGGCTAGTTTCAATACCGCCTTCTACAACAGCCACTACTTCAGGATTAAAGTATTTAGGGATAATCTCAGCTAACAGATGGGATGTATTTGCAGCTATTTCTGAAGGTTTTAAAATCGCACAGTTACCGGCTGCGATCGCACCCACTAGAGGGGAAATTAGTAGCTGCAAGGGATAGTTCCAAGCTCCCACGATTAGAACTACACCCAACGGCTCAGAATAAACCTGAGCGGAGGCTATAAATTGGGTAATTGGTGCCTTTATTTTCTTGGGTTTTGTCCAGGTATTAATATTTTTTAACGCATAATTAATTTCTTCTAAGCAAACTCCTATTTCTGATAAAGCAGCTTCAAACACTGATTTGTTTAGGTCGGTTTGCAAAGCCTTAAAAATAGCGGCTTCATTCTCTAATAATGCTCTTTTTAAAAGCTTTAAATGTTGAATTCTAAACGATATGTCTTTAGTTTTTCCGGTTGCAAAAAACGTTTTTTGCTGAGATACGATATTACTAACTTTTTGTGGTACTAGCATTTTTTCTCCAATGTTGGATTTTAAATTTTAGACTCTATACCCTTTGAAATCCAAAATCTAAAATCCAACAATAAAATTTCATATTTGAGCAGGCAAGCGAACTCTAAATAAACTACCTTTACCCAACTCGGATTTGACTTCTATTTCACCTTGATGAGCTTCCACAATTCTACGCGATAGATGCAGCCCTAAACCGCTGCCAGAACGCTTGTGGTTCCCTTGGCGAAACCGCTCAAATAAAACTTTCTGGTCTTCTAAGGTGATGCCAGGACCTGTGTCGTTAACGTCAATCACGATGGCGGGATTAGCGGAGTTACTTGTATGGGAACCTACCGACGCATGGACAGCAACTGAACCGTTATCTGTAAATTTGATAGCATTTCCGATTAAGTTCGTTAAAACCCGATGGATTTCCATGCGATCGCCGACTACTTTGAAATCAAGCGGATGATTGTCGGCGCTGTCCCCTAAATCCAGCTTCAGGGTGAGGTTCTTTTCCTCTGCTAAGGGAGAAAGTTCTTGAACTACTTCCTGAAGTAGTTTCCGCAGGTCAATTGGTGAGAAGCTCAGGGTTTTACGACCGGCTTCATAGCGATAGACTTCTAATAAAGTATTCACCATCGCCAGCAAGTTGCGGTTGCTGCGATCCATTGTAGCGATCGCTTCTTGCATTCCTGGTGAGAGTTCTCCTAAGGCTCCTTGCCTAAATAAAGCCAGCATCCGCTCTGCGGCGACGATCGGCGTCCGCAAGTCGTGGGTGAGCCAGGAAACGAAATCTTCTCGCTGACGGGCAATTTGATCGCGTTCGTCCACACTATGCTTGAGCCGCAGAAGCGATCGCACCCGCGCCAGCAATTCGTCAACTTGCACTGGCTTGCGAATAAAATCATCTGCTCCAGTATCTAATCCCTCTACCACGCTGGCGTGATCGTGGGCTGTGATCAGTAAAATCGGGATAAATGGCAACTTAGTATTATCACGGACTCGCCTCGTGACTTCATATCCATCCATCCCCGGCATCATCACATCCAACAAGACCAAGTCTGGTGGAGATTGTTCAATCTCGTTTAAGGCAGAACGACCATTTTCCGCCAAGGTAATTTGATATCCCTCTTCTTCTAAAATGGTTTGAACCAAAAACAAGTTATCGGGAGAATCATCCACAACGAGAATGCGGTCAGTTTTAGAAGGTTGATTGAGACTCGAATGATTCTTCATGGAAGCGATAGGTTAACAACTCAAGTTTATTGAAATTAATTTTTGTAAATTAATCGTGCATCACGTAACATTCTTTACGCCTAAGGTATCATTTTGCCTCATTCTACAGAAGGATTGTTGGCGATCTTTACCGAATCTTTGCTTCTTTGGCTTCTATCCAGTGTCTGGACTAGCCAAATGACCTTAGCAACAGAAAATTAATTATAAACCTTTAGGATGACGGTCATACTTTTCTGCCATCTGATACATCTGGCTGCTCATTGCTGGAAAGAAAAAATCGCAGATATCTAGTTTATTTACATCTATAAATTAAGCAAAACGGGAAAGATAGGCAGTAGCGAAGTCAATTTCCTCGTGCGGATGGATAGGTAAAAGAGGTCTTTTGGGCGATCGCGCTCAAGATAAAAATTTGAGTGGTTGGTAATGAGACAGCTTTATCTACAGGATGGACGTGGAAGCGATCGCTTTAAACGCTCCGCTACTTAGCGGTCTGCGTTCTATGTTGACTGCGTTGTTTCCCCACTCTTTAAATTTTTACGCCTCCGGATAGATTGACCGACCCCCCCAATTTCAGTCATCAATTGAAGAGAAGATTCTAAAGTTGGAAAGTATGGGTCGCTTAGCACCTGAATCTAGTCGAACCATTCGCAAACAACAACGCCCTGATTACCGTCCTTCGCCTAAAGTTCCTGTAAAACTGATCGCGGGCATCTACTTTTCTATACTTTTATCTATCTTTCTAGGGGTGCTACTGCTGAGCAGTGGCAGGATGACGATTGGCGGGGTTCCGTTGCCAATCTTGATGAGCTTCTTGAGCGATGATGCGGCACGAAATGCTTATTTAGCAGGAGAACCCGCAGCACTTCACGACCGTCTTGAGGTGATGGGCATCGAGGAGCAAATCAAAGAATATTATCGACCTCAAATTTCTGATGAAGCAAAACTAGACCAACACATTCACCAAATTCTGTATGACCGCACTGGTTATGTGGGGGCACAATACGAGGTGAATCCGGAAGGGGTATTAGTTTTGAAAAATAGATAAGTAGAGAAGCGATTAGTTGCATCTCTAGCAAGTTAATCGCTTCTCTACTACCAATTTAATCAGAATAAAAAGTAGCGTTGTGCTAATGGGAGAACGGTTGCCGGTTCGCAAGTCAGCAATTCCCCATCGGCTCGCACTTCGTAGGTTTCCGGATTTACTTCCATGTGAGGCAGGGCATCGTTTAATTTCATGTCTCGCTTACTGAGCTGCCGCGTACCGCTGACGGCAACGGCTGGCTTTTGTAGCTTAAGCTGGCTGGGAATCTCTTGTTCGAGTGCCGCTTGGGAAATAAAAGTTAGAGAAGTGGCAGCGATCGCGCCTCCAAAACTGCCGAACATTGGGCGCATATGCACTGGTTGCGGTGTGGGGATACTAGCGTTGGCATCGCCCATTTGAGCGTAAGCGATCGCACCCCCTTTGATGACTATCTCTGGCTTGACGCCAAAAAATGCCGGACGCCAGAGGCACAAATCCGCCAATTTCCCCACTTCTACCGAACCAACATACTGCGAAATCCCGTGGGTAATGGCTGGATTGATTGTATATTTAGCAACGTAGCGCTTTGCCCGGAAATTATCCGCCCTCTCTTGCCCCTCTCCTGGTAGCAATGGGGAAAGGTTTCCCCGCTGCACTTTCATTTTGTGTGCCGTTTGCCAGGTGCGAATGATTACCTCGCCGACCCGCCCCATCGCCTGAGAATCAGAGGAAATCATGCTGAATGCGCCCAAATCGTGCAGGATATCTTCAGCGGCAATGGTTTCCCGGCGAATCCGGGACTCGGCAAAGGCGACATCTTCGGGAATGCTGGGGTCGAGGTGATGACACACCATTAGCATATCCAGGTGTTCGTCTAGGGTATTGACGGTATAAGGGCGCGTCGGGTTGGTGGAAGAGGGCAGGACGTTCGCTTCGCCGCATACTTTGATAATGTCCGGCGCGTGACCTCCACCGGCTCCCTCGGTGTGGTAAGTGTGAATAACGCGATTCTTAAATGCGGCGATGGTGGTTTCTACAAAACCGGCCTCGTTCAAGGTATCGGTATGAATGGCTACCTGCACATCATAATTATCCGCAACGCTCAAGCAAGTATCAATCGTCGCGGGTGTGGTGCCCCAGTCTTCGTGCAGTTTTAAACCTATCGCCCCAGCTAAGACTTGTTCGATTAGTCCTTGGGGTTGGCTGCTATTGCCTTTCCCTAAGAAGCCTAGATTTACCGGGAAGGCGTCAGCGGCTTGCAGCATCCGGTACATATTCCACGGGCCAGGAGTGCAAGTGGTCGCATTTGTACCCGTAGCGGGGCCAGTACCACCGCCGATCATGGTGGTGATGCCGGATGCGATCGCGACTTCAATTTGTTGCGGACAAATAAAGTGAATGTGGCTGTCAATCCCGCCAGCGGTGAGAATCATTCCTTCCCCGGCAACGACCTCAGTTCCAGGGCCAATAATAATCTCTACGTTGTCTTGAATGTAAGGATTTCCAGCTTTCCCAATTTTAAAAATATTGCCATTTTTAATACCAATATCGGCTTTGACAATCCCCCACCAGTCGAGGATTAAGGCGTTGGTAATTACCAGATCGACGGCACCGTCGGCATTAGAAATAGGAGATTGTCCCATGCCATCTCGGATGACTTTGCCGCCACCGAATTTCACTTCATCGCCGTAGGTCGTGAAGTCTTGTTCGACTTCGATGAATAATTCGGTATCAGCAAGACGAACGCGATCGCCGACTGTCGGACCATAGGTTTCGGCGTAAGCGCGGCGATCCATTCTGTAACTCATCCTTGACTCCTCTAGAGTGGTATATTTTTAACGCAAAGGTACGCAAAGGGAAGCGCAAAGGTACGCAAAGTTTTGGGCTATTCTTGGCGTTTTTTGGGTTACAAGCGATTAATTTTGAATCCCTCAAATTTCATTGAGAAGCCATTTCCCTCTGGAGAAGCACACATTATCCCTACATTCACCGTCTCAACTGGCGTGAGATAACCAAGGCGTAGCATCGTGTACTGGGTGCCATCCAGAGAGTATTGCACCTCTACAGCAGTGCCACGTCGATGTACGCGCATCCAAAGAGAAGTCGGGTTATCTGGTAGCGGGACAACAGACCAATCTGAGTAATCTCTTGTTACCACAGCGCTGACTTGTTGTACACCCTCGACAAATTCAATGCCACATTTTAACCAATTCGCCTCATCTAAGCGCAGCATCAATCCGGCTTGATCGTACAAATCTCGATACTCACCACTAACTTTCACCTCAACCATGAAGTCTTTGTTCGCTGGCTGATAAAAAAAGTGACCGTTATCTCGAATAAAGCCGTAGTGAGTTTCTCGCCAAAAATCAGTTTTCCCAGCGGCTGTAATGATAATTGTATTGCCTTGGACATTCCAAGTTGGCGGTTCGTTATACCATTCCATCGCCATTCTTTTCTAAATTTCTACTGGTTCCTGGTCGAATCCTCGCATTAACTCAAGCAAAGCTTCCCGATCGGGTTTTTGCCCGTCTTTCATCAGTTCAGCTAGTCCCTCAAAATATTTTTCGCGTTCTCCCCCCGGACAAAACATTATTAACAGCTTCGCTGGCTTTGTACTGTGGTTAGCGAACCCGTGAGGTGTACCGCGAGGGACAAGCACAAATGCCCCTGGTTGTCCTTTTACTGTTCTATCCCCGACGAGGATTTCCACTTCCCCTTCCAGGACATAAAACATCTCCTCCATCTGGCGATGGATGTGTGGTTGCGCCCCGGTTCCATCCGGTTCTAGGCTAAACTCAAACAGCCCTAAGTTCCCGTGAGTATCGGCACCAACCGCTTTAAATGTAGCTTCGCTGTTACCAATAGTAAGATGCCTGCCTTCTCCAGGCGCTAGTACAATTTCTTTTATCGGTAAAGTCATTTAATTATCCTCATTAATTGCTATAGCGAACCATTTATTTTGCCATTAAAGCCATATACTTGATGGCTACCAACAAATGGTACTAATTCCACTTCTTTTTCATCTCCAGGTTCAAAGCGCACGGCTGTACCTGCTGGAATGTTCAGGCGCATTCCCTTTGCTTGTTCTCTATCGAAATCTAAAGATTCGTTCACCTCATAGAAGTGAAAATGAGAACCAACTTGAATCGGGCGATCGCCTGTATTGGCTACTTGCAGTTTTATACTAGGGCGACCGGCATTCAGTTCTATTTCCCCTGCTTGTACAAGCATTTCTCCAGGAATCATTTCAACTTCCTCTTTGAGTTTTTTATAAAAACGGCTAACTATTGTATAAATTCACCCATAGGAACCGGCTCAGTGTCGTAAAATGCTGAATATAATTGGCTCCGTAAATTGCTCACACTTACCTAATTTTTCTAAGATTATGTTTGATAATCCATTTGTTTACGGATTTTCTCTTTAATCTCGTATCCGGCGAACTTTTCACAAAGATATAAACCCAAATCAATTGCCGAAGTAACGCCTCTGGCGGTAATTACGTCACCTTCATCAACCACTCTTTTGTCTACGACCGACTTACAATATTTTTGAAGGTCGTGGAAAGCATTGGGATGGGTTGTTGCTGTCTTTCCTTCTAAAAATCCCGCTGCACCGAGTAGTAAAGAACCTGTACACACAGAAACTTTGAACTTGCAAGGTGCTGAGGTTTTCAGCCATGTTATTAACTCAAGGTCGTTAACTAATTTTCTGGTGCCAATTCCACCCGGCATGATAATCATGTCATAGGATTGAAGAGATTCGCCTACTTTGTTCGGAGTAAAACGAAGTCCAGCGTTATCGCTTACTTCTTGAGAAGGGGCGCAAATATCCCATTCCAAATCGGGCATAAAATCCATTGTCTTGAGACGAGTAACTGGATCGTAAACTCCGATAAAATCTAAGGCGGTCATTCCGGTGTAAACGATAAATGCAACCTTCATAAACAATCCTTCAATCTACGGGATTCTCTAACGAATTGGGTTGTGAACTGTAACCAATTTTGTCCCATCGGGAAATGTCGCTTCTACCTGGACTTCATGCACCATCTCTGGCACACCTTCCATCACTTCTTCCCGTGACAGTAGCGTTGTCCCATAACTCATTAAATCGGCAACAGTACGTCCATCTCTAGCGCCTTCCAAAATACCAGCGGAAATATAAGCGATCGCTTCTGGGTAATTCAGCTTTAAACCTCTTTCCTTACGGCGTTCCGCTAACAGTGCCGCCGTAAAAATTAATAGCTTATCTTTTTCCTGTGGCGTCAGTTGCATTGATAACCTCTTAAACTCCTTCGTGTTCTCCGTGTTCTTTGCGGTTTGTTCAAATTTGCCATACTCTCGGTGGACAAGCAGGGCGTTCTAAAAAGTGCAATCGCAGCAAATTCCAAATATCTATAAACCAGTTTCGCACCTGGGAAGTAGAAGAACCGCGATAGCGACACAATAGCCCAGAAGGAAGACGAGTAATGCCTGCTTGGTGAATATTCCCCCCTGTTCCTTTCTTGAAAAAGGGTGAATGATTCCCTAGATTTCGTGCTTTTTCCACAATCTCCGGTGACACCGCTTGCCCAATCCAGACTAAACTCGCTACAACGGATTGCCCAGCTAAACCGTGAGGACTGTCGAGGATTTCTGTCCCGCCAGGTAGCCATTGCCTGTCAATCCACAGAGGGCGTCCTTGCTGCCAGATTTCGGTATGCGATCGCCACTCTCCGTGTAAGAATCTCTCCCCTCTGGCACTGCGTCCAAAGCGTGTAATTTCCCAACCCAGCCAACTTGCTTCTGGAGCTAATTCTACCCGCAAGTCTTGTCGATACATCGCACCGTCAAAAATAATTGTTTCCTGCGGTAGCCACTCCAAAGTAGCACCCGCGTTCACCTCGATTTCAATCGTTTGACTCGCTGGCAATCCATTACTGCGATAAACCTTACCGGCGGCAGCGGTAGTGATTAAGGCTTGGGCGTTGGGTTGGAGGTGGAAATTAAGCGATAAGCGATCGCCCCCCACAACACCCCCCGCTGTATGCAAAATTACACTATGACAAATCTCCGACCCTTCTGGATAAAATGGGCGCTGTACCTTCAGCGGTGCTTTTACGCGATCGCTAATCACCTGGGTTTTGCTTTGGGTTTTAGAAAACTCCAAGTTAAGAATGCCGTGCCATCCAGAGGATGAGGGATTTGCTACTGCCGGATCGAGGTCTTTCATTAAATTTGGTGTATAAATTGTTAATTTTTTACTCCGGAAAATCATCTTAAACAAAAATACCATTAAACTCGATTCAACCGAATATTCTTAAGTCTTTATACTGGAGATTCTTATGGCGGCTATCAGCTTTGAAAGCTTAAAAAACGAATACCAGCAACTCTTTGATAGCTGCAAAATCACTAAAAATAAAATTGAGCAAGTAAATAATATTTTAGATACCATTGATACAAATCGGGCTAGGTATGATGCGGTAGGGAAAAGACTGGCGATTCCCTGGTATGTGATAGCCATTATTCACAACATGGAATCTTCCTTAAATTTCAATACTCACCTGCATAATGGAGATCCGCTGACAAAAAGAACCGTACACGAACCAAAAAATCGCCCCTCTAATGGCGATCCTCCCTTTACATGGGAAGAAAGTGCTATTGATGCTTTAACTTTTGATAAATTTGACCAATGGAAAGAGTGGAGTCTTCCGAGCATTCTTTTTAAGTTAGAAGGCTACAACGGTTGGGGTTATCGCCTCTACCATTCTGATGTTCTTTCACCTTATTTGTGGAGTGCTTCAAACCACTATACTAAAGGAAAATACGTTGACGATGGCACCTGGTCAAATACAGCCGTATCGCAGCAATACGGTGCCGCCGTACTTCTGCGCCGAATGATCGATCGAGGAACCATTACTTGGGATAATCCAGAAACCAGTGAGGTTGGAGAAAAAGATGTAGATATCCAACCTGGCGAAAAGCAACCTTTGGTATATTATTCCCCAGATTCTAAGATTGATAACGGCAAAGAACTGCAACAGTTTTTAAATCAATTTTCAGGAATTTATTTAAGTGTAGATGGTTGCCTTGGTGATAAAACTTCCGAGGCTTTTAAAAAAGTTACTGGTTACTATCTCTTTGGAGATCCTAGAAATCAAAATTAATTTTAAATAGCAAATAAAATAGTAATTTTCTAATTGGTAAGTATTGCTTATCAAGTGCAAAAAATCCGATAAATTAAAACTTACTAGCTTGTTGATTGCTAAGAAAAAGGCAATCAGCACCTTTTAGGGATTACCAATTGGATTGTTTAACTTAATGGGTAATTCAATGATAACTTCTGTTCCCTGCCCCGGTTCGGAGATAATAGCAATACGTCCTTGATGATGTTCTAATATTTGATAACATACAGTTAGTCCTAAACCTATGCCTTTTCCGACAGGCTTGGTTGTAAAAAAAGGGTCAAATATTTTTGATTTAATCGCTGTTGCAATCCCGGAACCGTTATCTTTAATTTTGATAATTATTTGCTTAGCTGCACTAAATTCAGTTTTAATGTAAATCCGTTTTTCGGGTTGCTCTTTGAAAGTTTCCAGAGCATCAATTGCATTGCTGAAAATATTCATAAATACCTGGTTAAGCTGCGCCGGATAGCATTCAACGGGTGGCAGAACGCCGTACTGCTTAACTACCTGAATCTCTGGATTTCCCTCCGCCTTCCAGTCTCCGCCTGATTGCAAGCGATGCTGCACAATTAGCAAACTGCTATCAATTCCTTCATGAATGTTGACGCGCTTCCTTTCAGCTTCATCGAGTCGGGAAAAGTTTCGCAGTAATAGAATAATTTGACGAATGCGATCGCTGCCAGCCCTCATTGAAGTAATAATTTTAGGCAGATCGCCCGTCAAAAAATCGAGATCGATGTCCTCAATATATTGCTGTATTTCAGCATCAGGATAACTTTTTTGATAGCGTTGTACGAGGTTCAGTAGATTTTTTGTGTAGTCACTGATATGGGGAAGATTACCATAAATAAAATTAATCGGATTGTTAATTTCGTGGGCAATGCCAGCAACAAGTTGACCCAAACTAGACATTTTTTCAGTTTGAATGAGTTGCGCCTGCGCCCTTCCCAAATTGCGTAATGCTTGACTTAGCTGTTGAGCGTTGGTAGTTAATTCAGTATTCAGTTGCTGTAGTTGGTCGTGGGCTTGCTGTAATTGCTGGTTTTTTTGCGAAAGCTCTTCAGTACGCTGTTGCACCCGTTCTTCAAGAGTCTGACGCGCCTGTTCTAGTTCCTCAGTACGCTTTGCAACTCGTTGCTCTAGGTTTCCGATGAGGGCTTTTAGCGCCTGAGCCATTTCTTGATAAGCATGAGCAAGTTGACCGATTTCACCACCCGCGCCGATACCGGGAATGGGGGTAGTCAAATCGCCTGCGGCTAAGGTTTTACTGCGTTCAGAGAGCTGGATAATCGGGTTGCCGATTTGTTTGGCTAGCAAATGTGCGATCGCAATCGATAACAAGGTAGCCAATCCCAGTCCTAGCCAAATCACACGGTTTAGGTTGATGGAAGCTTGATTAAAATACTTTGAGACAATTTGAATTTTGGCAATGGCAATAGGCTGATTGCGGGAAGTAATCGGAGCATATATCGTATTCAAACCAGATTTTGGTTCGATCCGATAAACTGTTTTACCTTTTTGAATCTTGCGTAACACCTGCGACTTTAAATTTACTTGTTCCCAAGGCTCAATGCTGGATTTGGTATTGCTAGAAATGATTGATTTGCCATCTAGAGAAATAACTTGCAGTTTAGTGGTAGGTTGAGAGAAATTAAGAAAGTTACGCAACCAAGTTTCATCTAAATTTTGCCCTAAAATCAAAGTTCCGGGTGACTTCCCCGTACCATCGCTGTTGTAAACAGGCGCTGTTGAAAAGAGCAATATCTGAGGCAAGCCGCTATCAATCAACATCGTCGTTGGCTTGTTGGTAGCGATCGCATCTGTTATCCGCTCAGCTACATTCGGAATTCGCAAAGCGTCACCCCGCTCTCCCAAAATCTCTCCCCTACGATCCACCACTTTCACATGATCGACATCGGTAGAAAGAACAAGTTGCTCGGAGACTTCCTTTTTTATCCAAGCCTCATCTCGCTTCCCAATTGCGTTGTATAAATCTGTCCAGATTGCATAGCTAGAGGATAAATTTTGCAATCCTTTCTCAGTAGCCGCAGTGTATCCCCGAAAGGCTAAAACTTGATCGTCGAGCCGAGTCTTTTCTAAGTCGATGAGCGGCTGCTGCACAAACCGCCACGCTACAGCACTCAGGAACATCACGGGTAGCAAAGATGCCCCAAAGGTAAAAATTAGCAGCTTGGGTTGAAGCTGTTGCAGCCGCTTGAACATCTCTGAGTTAATATAGATGCGGTGTTTCGTCCTCCAGACAGATAATCTGTCATAAGGCTCTCCACAGTTTAGCGGCTGTGAGAGTAAACTGACCGCTCTATTTTCGGAGGCGTAAAAGCGCCTACCTTGGTTGCAAGTTCTACGGTTTATTCGCAAAGATTTTTAGCTATGTGCGTCAGACAGCCAGAAACCGTTGAATTACATCCTGACTGAGTTCGCTAGTCGAGCCAGACGCGACGATACCGCCTTTTTGCATCGCGTAGTACCGATCTGCTTGTCGGACAAAATGCAAGTGTTGCTCGACCAATAAAACAGAAATGCCGGTAGATTCAATAATGCGGCGCACTGCTGCTTCTATTTCTAAAATAATCGAGGGTTGAATACCTTCTGTGGGTTCATCCAGTACAAGTAACCGCGGCTTCCCCATCAAAGCGCGAGCGATCGCGAGTTGCTGTTGTTGTCCTCCACTTAAATCGCCACCCATCCGAGACAGCATCGTTTTTAAAACGGGAAAGAGGGAAAAGATTTCTTCTGGGATTTCTTCCTTACCATTTCTACCCTCCCGTCGCGCCTCCAAACCCAGCAACAAATTTTCTTTCACTGTCAATCGCGAGATAATTTCCCGTCCTTGAGGAACATAACCAATTCCTAGCCGCGCCCGTCGATCTGGAGATTTGTCTATTATTATCTCATCAGCAAAAGTAATCGTGCCGCTACGGGGTTTAAGTAGCCCCATAATTGTTTTGAGTAGAGTGGTTTTGCCAACACCATTACGTCCAATTAGACACACCATTTGCCCTAAGGGGACGCTCAAATCTACATTGCGGAGGATATGGCTTTCACCGTAATAGACATTTAAATTAGAAATTTTTAGCATTTTATTGTGCTTGGTTGAATAAGACGCGATCGTTTTTTAATTGCTTAATTTAGCGCTTCTTTTTACTCCTCAATTTCTTTAAGCGGTTCTCCCTGAGGATCTAACTGCTCTCCTAAATAAACTTCTATAACGCGAGGGTCATTTTGTACTTCCTCAATCGTGCCTTCACACAACACCGAGCCTTCATGCAACACAGTTACTTTACGAGCAATTTGGCGCACAAATTCCATGTCATGTTCAATGACCAAAATAGAATGACTGTGAGCTAAAGCGATCAGTAGTTCCCCAATATTGTCAGTTTCTTCATCAGTTAGCCCTGCAACGGGTTCATCCACCAACAATAAATCGGGCGACTGAGCAACTAACATTCCAATTTCTAAGCGTTGTTTCTCCCCGTGAGAAAGTAAACCAGCGCGGATATCTGCTTTTGCACTTAAACCAATCGTTTCGAGCAAACTCATTACTTTACTACGTTCGCCAGTAGCAGGACGCCCAAACAGTGTTGCTAAGACATTTTTATTACGATTGCAGCTAAGTTCTAGGTTTTCGCGGGGCGTCAGGTTGAGGTAAATGCGGGGGGTTTGGAACTTTCGCCCAATTCCCAATCGGGCGATTTGATGTTCGGAGAGTGCTTTCACGTTTCTCCCCTTAAATAATACCCGTCCCTCAGTTGGTTGTACTTTGCCAGTAATGACATCCAAAAAGGTTGTTTTCCCGGCACCGTTTGGACCAATTACGACCCGTAATTCTCCGACATCCATGCTGAAATTCAGATGGTTCAGTGCTTTAAAACCATCAAAATTAACCGTTAAATTTTCAGTTTCTAATATTTTCGCGTTCATGCTGTACCTCTGGATCTTCTTCAAGGCTGGGATAGGTTGCTACCTGCTTCCGTCCTAGAAGTGTCAGCAGGTGCTGGAAACCCTGATAGCGCAGCCAGCCGACTACACCATCGGGAAGAACTGTTACCACAATTAGGAATAATGCTCCCTGGAAAAATACCCAAATGCCCGGAAATTGTTCGCTCAAAAGACTTTTGGCAAAGTTGACTAATAGCGCTCCAAATATGGCTCCGATTAAGCTGGCACGACCTCCCACGGCTACCCAAATTACCATTTCAATAGAAAAGGCAATATCCATTGCTTTCGGTGAAATTAAACCAGATTGAAGGGTGAATAAAGCACCCCCAATTCCAGCCAAAGCAGCGGAAATCGCAAACACTACGACTTTAAATCCCGTGGGATTATAGCCAGAGAAGCGCATCCGGCTCTCATCATCCCGAATCGCAACCAGAACTCGTCCAAAGCGATCGCTAGTCAGCCACCGGCACAAAGCATAAGCACCTGCCAAAAATAAGACTGTTAGGGCGTAGAAAACAAATTGTGTCTGACTATTACTGACTGTTGCCCCTAATAATGTTTTGAAGTTTGTTAAACCATTGGTGCCATTAAAGAAGCCCTGCTGCCCGTTAAAGAAATTAAAAAATACAATCGTCGCTGCTTGGGTCAAAATTGAGAAGTAAACGCCCCGAATCCGGTTGCGAAATACTAAATAACCCAATATTGCGGCTAATACAGCCGGAATTATCACAACGGCTGCGGCGGCAAAACTAAACGAATAAAACGGCTTCCAGAACCAAGGTAGGTCTGTAATGCCGAAGAGGCTCATAAATTCTGGTAAACCGTTCTTGAGAGGAGCTAATTGCAAGTGCATTGCCAAGGCATAGCCACCGAGCGCAAAAAATACACCATGCCCCAAACTGAGCATACCCGTATAGCCCCAAATTAAATCAATGCCGAGGGCAGCGATCGCTAATGCCAAGAATCGCGCTAGCAAGTTGAGACGAAAGCCTGTGAGAACTGCTGGCATTACGAAAATGAGCAGCAAAGCGATCGCAATCGTTATCCCCACTTCCATCAGCACCGCTCGTCTACGTTGCTGCTTCATGCCCTTAACTTCAAGAACCGCATCCAAAATCATCGCCTTGAGCCTCTACTCGATTGTCTTTGTTTAAGCATCAACGCTACGTCCCTTCTGTGGAAAAATCCCTCCTGGACGCACTTGAAGGAACGCAATAATTAAGGCGAATACCATCACCTTCGCCATACTGGTTGTGCCGAAAAACTCAAAGAAATCCACTAAAGGCTTTATCGGTGCCACCATCGGCACTAAGACTTTAGAACTGATTAAGTAGTTAATCGTGCCAATTCCCATCGCTGCCACAATACTGCCCACCAGCTTACCGACGCCACCGACAACAACCACCATAAATGTATCGACGATGTAGTTCTGGCCTGTATTGGGTCCCACTGAACCCAGCAAACTAATCGCACAACCGGCAATTCCAGCCAATCCAGAACCCAAAGCAAATGTAATGGCATCAACTTTAGCAGTCGGAATTCCTAAACAGGCACTCATACTGCGATTCTGCATGACTGAGCGAATTCTTAATCCCCACGGAGACCGTTGCAAAAATACATAAATTCCGGCTACACAAACAATGGTTAGCGCAATAATAAATAGCCGCGTATAAGGCATCTGCAACGTACCCAACCGCAATCCTCCTCGTAACCAGTTGGGTGCCGTCACGTCTACATTTTGAGCGCCAAACCAAGGCTTGGTGACAGCCAGTTTATAAGTTTGTCCCAAAACTGCACTTGTGGCACTCGCAACGCCTAGAGATATCGGCAACATTATTGCAATTACCCAGTTACGAATACGCTCAAAATCTGGGCGGCGGGACAGAATCCAAAAAGCGCCAAAAAACAAAAGGCAAAATATCCCAATGCCAATGACTAACACCCAGCTAACACTGCGAGCGAATTGCTGCAAAATCAGACTAACGCCCCAAGTTGCGAGCAGTGTTTCTAGCGGGCGTCCGTAAAGATAACGAATCACTCCCCGTTCCAGAACTAATCCCACACCTGCTGTCACCAGGAAAGCCAAAATTAGGGCAAAAACAATATAGGTTTCAGACCAAGGCTTACCCAATATTTTGAAGCCATTTTGTACAACAAACGTTGTGTAGGCTCCTAGCATCATCAACTCACCGTGAGCTAAGTTAATGACACCCATGAGTCCAAAGACAATGGCTAGTCCCAGCGCTGAAATTAACAAAACCGCGCCGATGCTAATTCCATTAAAAATCCCATCCAGCAATCCTGCTATCACACCGCTTCCTCAGCCATTAATCATGGGTCATTAGTCATGGATCGTGAGTCATTAGTTATTAGCTTTCAAATCCCCTAGGTTGGGTTGAGGTAACGGATGCTGTTGGCATTAATTTTTGACCTCTCCCCACCCCAAACTCTTCCCTACAAGGGTAGAGGGTTCCAGACTCCCCCTTCCCTCATAGGGAAGGGGGATGGGGGGTTAGGTTCTTAATTAGCCAACACCATCAGGTAACGAAACCCAACCAATCTTCTCAAGATTGACGACTAATAACTAAGGACTAATTTTTAATCGCTTATATTTTGTACTGACCACCTTTTTTGGAATCTGACCAGTCGCATCCCAAACCCTTAGTTGCAGCAACGAATTGGTTCCAAGGAACTGGCTTCACTGCTGATTTCGTCTCATAGACAATCTTAAAGAGACCATCATCTGCGACTTCACCTAGCCGTACAAACTTAGAAATGTGATGGTTACTTTCCATCGTTACAGTGCCTTCTGGAGCCTCAAACTTCTGACCAACCGCAGCCTTTCGCACTGCCTCTAAATCGTCAGCGGTTTTTGCTTTCTCGACAGCTTGTTTCCACAGATAAACAGCAATGTAAGCTGCTTCCATCGGGTCATTTGTTACCCGATCTGGACCGTATTTTGCCTTAAAAGCTTCGACAAATTTTTTATTCGCCGGGGTATCTACCGTTTGGAAGTAATTCCATGCGGCATATTGGCCTTTGAGATATTCTGTGCCAATTGCTTTGACTTCTTCTTCGGCAATACTGACAGACATTACGGGATATTTATCTGGTCCCAACCCTGCACCTTGCATCTGCTTGAAGAAAGCCACATTACTATCCCCATTTAGGGTATTAAAAATGACGCCGCCATCAGGCAGAGCTGCTTTAATTTTAGTGATGATGGGCGTAACTTCTGTATTGCCTAGGGGTAAATAATCTTCACCGACGGTTTCGCCGCCTTTTGCCTTTAACTGCTCTTTAATAATCGTATTCGCGGTACGCGGAAAAACGTAATCAGAGCCAACTAGGAAGAATTTTTTGCCCTTATTCTGCAAGAGCCAATCGACTGCTGGCTCGATTTGTTGGTTGGGAGCAGCACCCGTATAGAAAATATTTTTGGAGCACTCTTGACCCTCGTATTGCACAGGATACCAGAGCATATGACCTTTTTCTTCAAATACTGGCAGCACTGCTTTGCGGCTGGCGGAAGTCCAACAGCCGAAAACGGTGACAACTTTATCCTGATCGATTAGCTTTCTCGCCTTCTCTGCAAAAGTAGGCCAGTCGGATTGACCATCTTCTTCAATTGCTTGAATTTGCTTGCCGAGGACGCCACCGGCTTTATTAATCTCCTCAATTGCCAACAGTTCGGCATCTACAACGCTGTTTTCGCTAATCGCCATCGTGCCGCTGCGAGAGTGCAGAATCCCCACTTTGATGGTGTTGCCTCCACCGGCAGCCGCAACGGTTGTCGCACTGGGAGAGGGAGACGCTGCTGTTGGGCTGGCAGTCTCAGAGGTGGAAGAGGGGGGAGTGCTGCTACAAGCTTTGAGAAGAATACTGGTTCCCAGAGTAGCAGAACCGTATAGAAGAAATTTACGTCGCCCTAATCGCCTTGCCATACCGTCACCGTACTCCTGGCTGAATCAGCCTAATGGTAGAGAACATACACAGTTAAGCAGTGATATTAGAGCGATGTTCTGGGAAAAAATTGTTATCAAAGATACAAAGAATCGAATTTTTGTATCTTTATCTAAGAAAGCTCAGCTTGCTGTTTTTGAAATTTCGCCCAGATTTAGGCGGATAAAGTCCACCACAGCGGTTAATCCTTGCTGAGTCTTCAAATTCGTAAAGATAAAGGGTTTTTCTCCACGCATCCTCCGCGCATCGCGTTCCATGACCCCTAAATCTGCTCCGACTTGAGGAGCAAGATCAATTTTGTTGATTGCTAAAAGATCGGATTTAGTAATTCCGGGACCACCTTTGCGCGGAATTTTGTCACCGGCTGCAACATCAATGACATAAATTGTCAAGTCTACAAGTTCTGGGCTGAAGGTAGCCGCTAAGTTATCGCCGCCACTTTCTAAAAACACTAAGTCTAAATCGGGAAATTGCTGTTCCATCTGTTCAATGGCGGCGATGTTCATGGAAGCGTCTTCGCGGATGGCGGTATGGGGACAGCCGCCAGTTTCGACACCCAGGATGCGATCGCTCTCCAAGGCGTGACTCCGCACTAAAAACTGGGCATCTTCCTGGGTATAAATATCATTCGTGACTACAGCAATTTGATATTTTTGCCGCATCGCCTTACATAAGGCTTCAACCAAGGCAGTTTTTCCCGAACCCACTGGGCCAGCTACTCCAACCCGAAAAGCATTCATAAAATTTTCTGAAAGCGAATGGCTAATTGCTCATCGTAGCAAGGCAATTAATCATTCGCTATTGACAGCTTTCACAAGCGGTTTGTCTTTGTTTAACTCCGAAATAAGCGCGTGTACTGCGTTTCGTGAGCTATACTCGCCAATGCTAATCCCCAACCGCAACTACTCAGGGCGTCATCTTCTAACCCTAAAATTTCCTTGGCAGCCTGAATCAGGGTAGGTTGTAGTTCTAGAAGTAGCTGTTGCCCAGCCGTTTGTCCGAGGGGAATTAATTTGACCCCGGCTGCGATCAAATTGGTTGCCCAGCTGTGTAAGTAGCCCAAGAGGGCAGATGCAGCGTCGATTTGCCAATGGGCGGTGGCAATGCCGAAAGCGATCGCATAATTACAAGGACTCCCAATTGCATCCACCATTGACCGAACCTGCGGCTGTAATTCCAAAAGCAATCGGATTAGCGATCGCCCCATCTGCCAACTTTGTGCTTGCAACTCCTGTGTTTCCTTAGCAGCAGATAACCAGACATTCCAGTAATTTAAAGCCTCTAAATCCCCGGCAATTGCCCCCCGATATCCCCGAATCATCACCGCTGCTTCCAACCGAATTGCCCCATAACCCAGTTCCTGTTTGAGCCAGTGTCCCAGATGTTGCAGGTTCTCAATTACACCAGCATCGACGAGGGTTTCCAGCCCTTCGGAATAGCTATAAGCACCTACCGGCAACGCGGGACTCACCAGTTGCATAAGACACAGCAGGTTAACTGGAGAATGGGGAATCGGTAATTGCTCGTTGGTCATTGTTGGTAGGTAGGGAGTGGGGAAGAGTTTTAGGATGAAGCCTAGAGTTTTGTATCGGTTCTCGTTAAAACTCAGACGCGATTATCGCGTTTCTAGAAATCAAAACTCAAAACTCAAAACTCCCCCATTACCGATTACCCAATTAACTAAGCGTGATGATGGTGTCCATAGGCACCCATTTCTGGATAAAAAGGCGAGATTTCCTCTCGTACCTCCATCCCCAGATGTTCTAGCATTGACTTTAAAACGGGGTCGGGAGACAACCGCAAATGAGTGGCAGCAATTTCTATCGGTACATGGCGATTGCCTAGATGATAAGCCGCCCGCAGCAAATCGAGGGGTTTTTGGGCAGTCGCAGTGAGAACGGGTTCCGGTTTAGCCACGATTCTCACGACGATATCACCGATTTCAGATTGAAGGAGATCGCGATCGCGCAACACGGTTCCTCTGGGTAAGCGCAGATACAAAGCTTGCCCCTCAGCAGTTTCAAAGCGATAGCGGCTGCGCGTGCGCTCCTCGGCAGTCAGAAAAAGAGTAAAGTTGACCGATGCATCCAAATTGGCGGGAAAGCGTTGCGTTATCGTTAGCATCACTGGAATCTTTAGTCAGCAAGTTATGGTGATGCTACTAACATCAGCACAGATGACATCAATATCCGAGTCAAGCAGGGTCAGCAAAAGTTTATTTTTTACTGAGCTTGCAGACGGATCATTTCATTTTTTATCTGTGCTGCTACCTCCGAATTTTTTTGCGCCTCCACCGTAATTTGATTAAATAATCCAATGGACAAACCGTTGCTCTCAACAATCTTTTGAGACTGTTTGCAGTAATTGATGGCAATGGCCTGGGCATTTCCTGGAAGCGATCGCAGGCTATTCGGCTGGCTGCAAGCAATATTTGGAGGACTGCCCACGATTCTTTTGATCTCGTTATAGGCAGCTTGGCGACCCGGTTCCATCGCCAAAACAGCCCTGGCGAAGTTGCTTAAGTCCTTAGAGCTGAAGGGTGATTGAGCGTATGCCTGAGAACTAAAGTCAAGGCTATGAGAGCGCTCGGATAGACCGGGTGCAAAACCTAACAACAGACTTAGAGCAGCGAGAGTACCAACACTCAGGCATTGAGATAAGACTCGATTCAGAGAGCGACGTGAACTGTATAAAGTCATCATGATCTAGTGCGACCAAAAAATAGAAAATCAAAACACACACGGATTACTTTTTCTGAACTGTTTTAAGGGTGAGAAGTTCCAGCTAGAGATGGGCATTCGTAGATTTACATCTCGTGTTGGTACCTCAGAAAACAGAAGCCTTCTCCCTACGGAGTAAGGATCGAGTAGTAATCTACAACTAACTACGGATATTATGAGTGTGAGAATTTTACCACACTTTCGCATAAAAAGCGGGGTGTTACCAAAGCTGTAACGATTGGGTGGTATAGGTAGCGCTTTCCTCCCTACCTCTAGGTGTAGAAGTAGGGAGGAAAGAAGTCTTCCTACGTGTTTATGCCTTCATTGATACAATTGACACAGTTCGATAACTTTCATTTGTAACGTTGAAATGGGGTCAGCTCCTCGCTTGAGGGCGACTTCCAATTCCAGGAGTAAGGGTAAGGTTAAGGTGAGTTGACGCACAGAGAAGTCTTTGACTTCTTGGCGCAGAAAGTAAATTCGTTTGGGGTTGCCGATTTCTGCCGCAGTGGCGATCGCTCGTTCATCTCGCTCACCGCTCTCTACCATCAGTTTCACCCACAACCAGGTACGAAATTGACCGATGAGGGTGGCGACAATCCGCAAAGCGGGTTCGTTATGACCGATTAAGTCGGCAACCAGCGAACAGGCGTGGGCGGTATTCCCCTTGGCGATCGCCGATGCGAGCTGCAAGCTGTTTTGGGTGTTAGAGGTTACTAGGGCAGCAACGACTTCGAGGGCGATCGCGTCTTGGGATACGTCTGCTTGGTCAGAAGCGGTGGGAAGAGGCTTCGGGATACCGGCGTAAACCTGCAACTTTTCCAGTTCGTTCCAAAGTTGTCTGGTATCATTTCCCACAGATTGGGCTAACAGTTCGGCAGCTGCGGGGGTTAGTTTTACACCGACTTGCTGGGCAACCTGACGCACCTTTTTTAGCAGTTCTTCAGTTTTCCAGGGCGGGATGAGCGAAAATTCTCGAATATCAGCATGGTTTTGCAGCAGCTTTGTAGACCGGAGACGCCCATCGGGTTTAGAGCGAGTCGTTAGCAAAAATACTGAAGACTCAGGAATCGCCGGTATCGTACGCTCCAGTTCAGCCAGCAGATCTTCCGAACAGTGCAGGCATATAGTAGTATCAACCAACCATACCAAACGGTAGGCGCTGCCAAAGGGTGGTGTCATTGCTTGGTTTAAAGCAGTGATGACCGCATCGGGTAGCGCTTGAGAAATTTTGTCATAGTTAAAGTTAGCCCATTGGGGGTCGAGAATGCGATCGCGCAGGGAGTCAACAGCTTTTTCCAGGGCAAAATCATCCTCACCCCAGTAGAGGTAAATTGGCATTAAAGCATCTCTGAAAAGTACGAGGCTATTAAGATTGGACGAGACTTATCACACTTATTTAAATCGGGTAGCACGGCTAACACTACCTGCAACCTACGAGTCCCAAGTACAGCATATACAGGAGTCTCCGAAGTTTAAGCCCTCCCCGTCAGGGACAAGACAAGCCGTGCCTTTCCCTGGTTATTCGGCGATCACGCCACCTGCGGGAGAAGAATCCGAGAATGCGACGTTTTACGAAAGCTTGAAAGCGTGCCAAGAGCAACTCCTACAGCAGCTAGATCCTGGTTTTATTGTGCCAGTCCCTGCTGAGAGTTTTCATGTGACCTTAGCAGATTTGATTTGGGACAGTGCTTATCGGCACACCACGAGTGAGAATCCGGAGTTTGAAGAACAACTGCGCGATCGCATTGCTCAAATTTTCGAGCAGTCCCAGCCATCTCTCACTGGCGGCAATCCGATGCTTTGGCAGTTGCTGGGGTTGATGGTAATGCCCCGTGCAGTCGCGGTTTGTTTAGTCCCCAAAGACGAAGGCACTTACGAGCGAATGTTGAAGTTTCGCCGGTTTATCTATCAAAGTCGGAGTTTGATAGAGTTGGGGATTGAACAGCAATATCGTTTTACTGCCCATGTGACGCTGGGCTATTTTGGCGATATTTCACCAGATTTGAACCGCGCTCGCTTGTGTGAAAAACTTTCTCAAATTAACAACCAATGGTTGGAAAATTCTCCAGAAATTTGGACACACCAAGCGCAATTGCGAAAATTTGACGATATGACCCGGTATTATCGGGAACCTGATTGGCCCGTTTTAACTTTTTAAAAACAATCGGCTAATAGCGGCTTACAAATCGCTATTAGCTGACTCCTGATTTATGAGCTTACCCATTCATCCCATCCTCCAGCAAAGTTTTGCTCTCATCGATCGAGAAATTGGCGAACACCGCTTTAGCCCCTCCGAGTACGCAATTGTACGTCGAGCCATCCACAGCACCGCTGATTTTGAATTTGCCCAATTAATTCGATTTAGTGAGGGGGCGATTGAAAGCGCGATCGCTGCCTTGCGGCGTCGCGTGCCGATTGTTACAGACGTTGGCATGGTCAAACAGGGAGTGGCGGGAATGGTGGCGCAAACCTTTAACAACCCCCTGGTTGCCGCTGTGGAACAAGCAAGCGTTGCTCTCCCTGGCAAGACGCGCACGGAAACCGGCTTACTAAAATGTTGGCAAGAATTTCCAGAGGCAATTTATGCGATTGGTAATGCTCCCACTGCTCTGCTGGCTTTGTGTGCAGAGTTACCCTCGGCACCCATTCAACCGGCTTTAGTGATTGGCGCACCCGTTGGATTTATCTCCGTCGTAGAGTCTAAAGCGGTACTAGAAAAGACGCCCGTACCCCAAATTCGGATTGAGGGGCGCAAGGGCGGCTCACCGATTACCGCGGCGATTGTGAATGCTTTACTCATATTGGCTTGGGAGGCAGAGGAATGTTAGGGATTCGCTGCCTATTTAGGGTCACGAAAAATCGATTTGCGTTGAGTCGGTATCGCAGCGACTTCCCGCCATCGGGTGCATTCAGCCGCTATTCATGACACTTGTACACGTTGTTGGAATTGGCTTGGATGGTGCAGATGGGCTGAGTCATAGTGTGCGGGAGATTGTAGAGCAAGCGATGCTGTTAATTGGGAGCGATCGCCATCTCTCTTACTTTCCCAATTCCTCAGCCCAACGTCTGATTCTGGGTGACTTGACAAAGGTAGTTGAGGAAATTCGCGATCGCCTGTCTGCGGGTTCTGGCGGCATTGTCGTATTGGTGAGTGGCGATCCCCTCTTTTTTGGACTAGGACGGCTGTTGGTGGCACAACTACCTTCAGCAGAATTAACGTTTCATCCGCATCTGAGTTCGGTTCAACTGGCTTTTAACCGGATTAAGGTTCCCTGGCAGGATGCGCGTGTCATCAGCGCCCACGGGCGATCGCTGGATGAGTTAACCCAAGCGCTGCAACAGGGCATTGAGAAGATTGCTGTATTAACCGATACTCAAAATACGCCGGAAGCGATCGCTCGTCTGTTACTCGCTTTAGATTTACCCAACACTTATCAGTTCTGGGTTTGTGAAAATTTAGGTGGTGCTGATGAGCGAGTTCGGTCTTTTCCCTGTGCCGGAAGACAATTAATGGCGTCTCTACAAGAGCAAAATTTTGCTTCTTTGAATGTCGTTGTCTTGCTACGTCCGTCTGATTCAGCGAGTAAGAGTGGGGACGCATTCCTACCGAATCTGGATGCCCTTCCGATGCTGGGAGTCCCGGATCGGAGTTTCTTGAGTTTTAGTGATCGCCCTGGCTTGATGACGAAGCGGGAAGTCCGGGTTCTTGTACTGGGAGAACTGGCGCTACAGCCGGGACAAATTATTTGGGATATTGGGGCAGGTACTGGCTCAGTTTCGATTGAAATTGCCCGTCTATTCCCCACTTCTCGCGTGTATGCGATTGAGAAAACGGCTGCTGGCACGATGTTAATTCAGCAGAACTGCGATCGCTTCCAAGTAGAAAATGTGATTTCTATTCATGGCAGCGCCCCAGAAGCTTTGTACAGCCTCCCGGCACCTAACCGCATCTTTATTGGCGGTAGCGGCGGCAATTTAACTGAAATTCTCGATACCTGCAATTCGCATTTAACGGCTTCAGGGCGCTTGGTACTGGCACTCGCCACGCTGGAACACCTGAATGAGACTTTGGGCTGGTTATCGCGTCAGCAATGGGATTATCAGTTGTTGCAAGTGCAGTTATCGCGTTCTGTGCCGGTGGGATCGCTGACTCGGTTTTCCCCGCTGAATCCCGTCACGATTCTGGCAGCAAATCGCTGATTTTAAAGATGCTCATTTTAAAGATAAATTTGCCAGATTAAAATCCCAGTTCCCAGCAGACAAAAAATTCCCGCCGCACCCGCCAGAGGCTTTTCTCCCAAACCAGTTACCCAAGCCGGAACAATGCCGGTGTAGCGAATCACTCTCGTCGTATCCAAACTTGCGATCGCCCAAATCCATCCGGCGTGAAGTCCCCACGCCAAGCCTAGATTCCCATCATCACAGACACGAGCCAGCACTAATACCATCCCCATCAGCCATAATCCTGGTAGCTGAGGCAATGTTTCCTGCTGTTCCCAAACCAAATGAAGCAGCGCAAAAATTAAACTAGAAACTGCCGCCGCTACCCAAGTTGAATAATCTTGCTGGAGTTCCGTAAGCAGAAATCCCCGAAAAATTAACTCTTCAATTCCACTAATCAATAATCCTAATAACAATGTTGGTAGTAAGACAGATCCGACTACCGACCACAGATTTTGCGGGGGGTTCTGTGTATCTTCATAGAGAGGATTCTCTTGAGATCGCCACTCAATCCAGCCCAACGCTTTTTGGATGCCAAATACCACTACCAGACTTAGCACCCCTAAAGCGAAGCCTTGTCCTAGTGAAATGAATATTGAAGCTTTCCAGTCCAACCCATAATCCGAAAAAAAAGCCCCCTCCACCCAAGCGGCACCCCAGACGATCGCAGGGGCAATTAAATAGAGCGAAGCTAATAAAGGAAGCTTTTGCTCTACAGCCAAGGGGTGAAAGGGTCGCCATTTCAGCACTGCTGCCAAAGGAATCGCAACTGGCAACCAAAGAACTAACCAGACAATGAAGAAAGCGATCGCCTTCAACACAGCAGGAGTTTGTGGAAGTGATACCAGCCACCAATCGGCTCGATCAAAAATAGGCATTGTTAAAGACAGCTTTCATTGGCTCAAGCGTAACACCTCAAGTTTGGAAAAAACTGCCTTATTTACCGCTGGGGGTAAGCATGAACCCCCGCAGCTTTTATGTCTAGTCCACAAAAGATGTATTTGCTTTCCCTAGGATGCTCCCTTGAAAGGAGAGGCAGTTGGTTCTTTCAAATTTCCCGATAAATTTGTTAGAAGCAACGCCATATCAGAAAGCATTACCGCTTATGATGCAGTCGCCTCCTCACTTTCGCTTTCATCACTGGTATCGTCTCCAGTCTTACTTCCGCCATCCACCTGAATTAGGTGAATATGCTTGTAACCCAGCTTAATTTCAAACTCATCACCAGGCTTTAATCCCATTGCCTCAGTGTAAGTTGCACCAATAACAATTTGACCATTTTTGTGTACGCTTACACGATAGGTTGGTTCGCGACCCCGACCATCTTTTGTTCCTTCTGGATCGAGGGGAACACCTTTCGCGCCTAAAACTGCGTCATAAAAGTCTGTTAAGTTGACGCGAGTCTGGTTGTTCTTTGTTACGGTGTAATAGCCACAGCGTTTTGCTGTTTCTCGCCGTGGTAAGTGTGAAAGCTCTTTTACTTTTTGAAGCAGTGCTTTCCCTGTCAATGGAGCTGTTGCGGTTTCACTCATCGCTATATGCAAAATACACTTCAATCTACAGTATAGTAAAGAGTGTCTAATGCCAATATTTGGCTGACTAAAAAAATATATCGTTAAATCACTCAACTTTCACAAGGATATTTACAAGAGCATCCTCCAAATTCTTAGATTGCAGCAAAATTGCATAATTGGGTAAAAGTTGAGGTTCTTACTACCAGATAGCAGATGGTTAAAGGACAGACTAGAGACTAGAGACTAGAGATTTTGTAAAGTTTAAAGTATAAAGTGTAAAGTATTTACTTCTGAAAATCTATCTTTTGGAGGGGAAGACAGGAGAGCTGTCTGTTTTATCCTTCAAGCCTTCGGCATCTAAAAATCAGCTACACCCCTTAGTCAAGTCATGCCAAACAAAGCTTGTATTTGTCTACAGATCCTAAATTCAGCTTTAGACTAGAAGTTAAGAGCAATGAAGAGCTTTGAAGCATGCAAGTCCTTTTTAAGGTCATCCGGCAGGAGCAAAATTCCTCTCCTGTAGTACAGACTTATACGTTGGATGTCGAGCCTGGTAACACAATTCTGGACTGCCTAAATCTTATTAAGTGGGAGCAGGATGGAAGTTTAGCTTTTCGCAAGAATTGTCGCAACACAATTTGCGGCAGTTGTGGAATGCGAATCAACGGTCGTTCCGCTTTGGCGTGTAAGGAAAATATTGGCAGTGAAGTGCAAAGGCTGCAACAGATAGCAGCGAGTGCTACCCTTTCAGATGCCCCGCAAAAACCTTTAGGTGCCATCCCAGAAATTACTATTGCACCAATGGGCAATATGCCGGTCATTAAAGATTTGGTGGTGGATATGCGTAGTTTTTGGGATCATCTTGAAGTAGTTGAACCCTATGTGAGTACGGGGGAAAATCCTATACCGGAACGAGAGTTTTTACAAACACCCGAAGAACGCGATCGCCTTAATCAAACAGGCAATTGTATATTGTGTGGTGCCTGCTATTCTGAATGCAACGCCCGTGAGGTCAATTCGGATTTTGTAGGACCCCACGCCCTTGCAAAGGCTTATCGAATGGTAGCGGATTCTCGTGACGCCGAAATAGAATCCCGTTTGGAAAATTACAACGAAGGCACCAAAGGCGTCTGGGGTTGTACCCGCTGTTTTATGTGTAATACGGTTTGTCCGATGGATGTGGCACCAATGGATCAAATCGGCAAAATTAAACAGCAAATTCTCGACCGCAAGGACGATCAAGCCAGTCGTTCAATCCGTCACCGGAAAGTATTAATTGATCTAGTGAAGGAAGGTGGTTGGATTGATGAACGTCGGTTTGGTTTACAAGTCGTGGGAAATTCTTTTAGAGACATCAAGGGGATGATTAGCCTGGGGCCACTCGGATTAAGAATGCTGGCTCGCGGTAAGTTTCCTTTGGGGTTTGAGCCGTCTGCTGGGGCTGAGGTAGTGCGATCGCTCATTGAATCTGTCCAAAGCCTTGAGTCTTAATCATATTGAATCACGATTGAAGTAAAAACAATGAATCCTGAAACAACTTCCTCAGAACAATCACCCATAGAAACACCCGCAGAAAATTACAACCAACCAGAGCCTGCTTTCGGCTGGACGCTCTACTCCGAGCAAATCAACGGACGATTCGCAATGGTAGGGTTTGTTGCTTTATTGGTGCTGGAATTTTTCACCCATCAGGATTTTTTTACCTGGCTGGGTTTGCGCTAATCCGCACTTAAAGACATGGATTGGTTAACCGCCAATTCCATTCGTAGGGGCGTGGATTTGTGAGTTGCTAATTCCATCCGTAGGGGCATGGTATAAACACGCCCCTACGCATCTAGATTCTGCCTTAATATCTACCCAAATTAACTGGCTATACCTGAACCGGAGTGCTAAACCGGATTTTAAGATAATCATTCTCCATCTTTGCTCCAGCTGGTTGCAGGGCTGCCAAGGCTTGCGGTAACACCAAATTGCGGCGGTGATTGCCTATCGTAATGTTTAATTCATCGCCGGTTTTACTTAGTTGGATATTATCTTTGGCAATACCGGGCAAGTAAAGTTCTAAGCTGTAGTTATTTTGGTCTTGCACAACCCTCAGAGTGGTTTCCTTGTAATACACCTGAGTGGGATCTTCATCTTTATAGAGCGTTTCCTTTAACCGTTCTAAAGCCTCTAACCCACACATTTCTTCTGAGTAAAGCGGAACTTCCTTGACTGGTAAGGGATGGAAGTTTTCGTGAATTTCCTGCCGATATTGCTGCTGGCTTTCTTTCCAACGTTGAAAGAAAGGGTCGGTCACTTGATCGGGGATAATCCGATTTGCCACCACTAAATCCGTAGCAACATTGTATAAACTCAAATAAGCATGGGCGCGGAGAGACTCTTTAATCACCATTTTTTCGGGATTGGTGACGAGACGGACCGAAGTCTGAGTATTGTCACTCAATACTTTTTCTAAAGCTTCAATCTGCTCGTAGAATTCAAAGGGAGCGTCCATTACCTCTTTATCGGGCAAGGAAAAACCGGCAATTGGTCTGAAGATCGGTTCAACTAGAGGTCTGAGCGCTACTGATATCCCCTGTAGCGGCTTGTAAAAACGTCTCATATACCAGCCGCCGACTTCCGGTAGACTGAGCAATCTTAGAGCCGTACCAGTAGGAGCTGAGTCAATAATTAAAACGTCAAACTCGCCTTCATCGTAGTGGCGCTTCATGCGTACCAAACCGAAAATTTCATCCATACCGGGAAGAATTGCTAATTCTTCCGCTTGTACGCCTTCCAAGCCTCTTGCCTGCAAAACTTGGGTAATATAACGCTTAACTGCGCCCCAGTTGCCTTCTAATTCCATCAGAGCATCTAATTCAGCCCCCCACAAGTTTGGGCGAACCTGTCGCGGATCGTGCCCCAGTTCCAAGTCAAAACTGTCGGCGAGAGAGTGAGCGGGATCGGTACTTAAAACAAGGGTTTTGTAACCGAGTTCGGCACAACGCAAGCCAGTAGCGGCGGCTACAGAAGTTTTGCCAACACCACCCTTGCCGGTCATCAAAATTACGCGCATGAATGCTTTTTTCCTATCTGAGAATTGTTTACGTTACTTATTATTTTTTCCCTGTTTTAAGGGTAACAAATGTTGTTTCAACACATCAAAACGCGAACATTTCCAGTAGTCGATATGGGAAGCAATCATTCCATCAGTGTTGAGTTTCAACTCACTCCAGCCTGGGATGGCGATACGAGGTTTCCACGGCAGAGGGGTATTCCAGCTCAAAGTCCACTCAAGTTGGATTGTATCTCCGGATTTGCGAATGTCATGTAAATCCATCTTGACGTTCATAAACCAGGTTTTGATAAAGCCAATCATGAGTTTGTAACGCTCAAGACCATTAAATTTGTTCAGCGGATCTTTGAAAAAAACGTCTTCTGCATAGATGCTGTAGGTTTGGTTTTCTGGAAATCTTTGGTAGTCGTCTTTGAGGATTTGAATGATGTCCATAAGACTTAGAGGGTGACAAGAAGCTACGGTTCGATTTCAGTCCAGAGGCGTTCTAACTGACGCCGCCATGCTGCCAGCACTTCTTCACGAGCCTCTGGAGGCAGATCCAAATCGCCCATGAGACCTTCTTCGTAGAATCGATCGAGGGTTTGGAGTGTGGCTTCGAGGGATTGTCCTTGCTGCTTGGCAGCCAGGATAATTTGACTAATTCGACTTTCAACGAGCTGATTAAAGCAGTCAGATAAACCTGTCTGATGCAGAGAAATCAGTCGCGCGATCGCTCCTGAAAAATCCTCTACATTTAAAGTCTCAAGATTGTGCTGAAATACACCCCATAGCACTCCCTGATTCAGGGCGTAACGAGTCTCCTGAGTGTCATCAAAATTGGCTTCCAGCATCTGTTCTACAAACGGTTGCGCTTCTTGAGCGGGTGCAATCGGTAAGAGAACTCGCAGCCAAGAACTGTCATCGGAAAGCAGCACCAACAGACGCATCTGAGTCGTTTCTACTTGCCACAAGCCGGGGGCAGTTGCTTCAATCGCTGCGGCATCAAATAGTTCTGTAAGGGTTTTGGTAATGTCTTCAGGTTTCATAATTTCCAAATAATAAACCCCCAGCCTTAGCCGGGGGAAACTTCAAAAGACAGAAGATTGAGGACAGAAGGAGGAATTTATTCCTCATCCTTCATCTTTTCAAGAGAGCCATTCCTCAACAGCATCTTCTTTGGTGTTGGTATTGCGCGATGGCGTTTCGCGGTTAAACTTCATGTGAATCGAGCGAGTTTGCTCGCCATCAGCCGCCACTGCCATAATTGGGTAGTCAATCAGACCATCTTGGAAGGACATCTGGAAGCGGAAGGTGCCATCTGGATTCAGCTTGATGGGACGACCGCCAATTGTGACTGTAGCATCTGGCTCGGTAGCACCGTAAACAATGAGTTCAGCATCGGCAACCAACCAGAACTGGCGAGGACGCATCGGGATGCCGGAACCTGAGAAGCCAGCGCCGGACATTCCCACACCAGACATGGTAAGACCAGATACGGTAGGAACTGCCCACATCCCAACGCCAGAGGGGAAGACGTAGGAACTCAGAGCTTGTTCGGCAAGGGACACTGACTGCATCGAACCAGGTACTTGCTGCATGGAGCCAAACAACGAACCGGCTACCCGTTGAGCTTCGACGGTCTGAGCCATGCCGAAGATTTCGTCGTAAATAGGATTGCCACCTGTGGCTACACTACCGTAGCCAGCCATTGCCATTTTCTTGGCGGGGGGAACCAGTTCGAGGAAAGTCTTACCGCGTAGGTCTTCTTCCCAAGCAACGGTGATGAATTGGTCTTCAATCCAATCTGAAGGATAAACGGGAGGAACGCGGACGGGAGCGGAACGAGCTAAGACGAGCCAGCGACCATCAGCACAACGGTAGCCGATGTCTACAGCATAGTCGCGATCGCTCACGGGCATTGGCAAATACCATTCCCGCGCTAGCTCATCGCAAGGATATTCCTGAATGCTGTGAGGGCTTTGATATTCCAGATTCACGTCGGTGACATCATAGAGTCGCAGCGCGAGTTGTTGTCCTCCCTGACGGCGTAAATCTTCTTTATGATCGTTGGGGATATCCCAGTAGGTGTATGCCCATTGGGGGTCGCGAGGCATCAGGACAACCCGGCTTTCACCGTAGCCACCCGGAAGATCCCCTAGACCTTCATCTACGGATGCAAGGGTTCCACCTGTGCGATCTTCCTGACCCAGTTCAAATTTTGCTGCTTCCACTTCTTCTTGCGCCTCCACTATACGAGTTGAACCGAGAGAAATCTTGGTGCGTTGAACTTCTTTAATTGCTGTTAGCAGTTGCTCTTTACGCATTCTGCTGTATCGAGAGATGCTGCATTCGCTAGCAACTTTACGGAGTTGCCTTAATGTCATCTCTTCCAATGGTGGGCGTTCTTTTGCCATAACAAATAGTCTCCGGTAGTTTGGGCGGCAGTTAGGTTACTTCTCTAGAGACTGACTAGCAAAGCAGCACAAAATGCTATTTCGCATCTCTTCAACTTCGGAAGGTTGTGCCATGTTATCCCCTTGCTGAAATCCGTAACGTCTCAATGGTTAGCTGCGGTCTTGAATGAGCCGGTGTCAGTCTTGAATAGGGGCTGCTTTTGTGACGCCAAGAAGACTGACTGGCTTTCTTGGCTGGATTGAGAATCTAACTGAGCGCCCAGGATTTTAGAAATTTGCTGATTAGAGCATTTCTTTGGGATCGCGGGATCGCTTTGTTAATTTCATGTTGCAGAAAAATACCGGGTTAGGTCAAGGGGTGTTTCAGCCGATTATAGGTATATCTACGAAGTTATAAGGGACTTGGGGATCGAATTGTCATGATATTTTGACATTGCAAACGGATTGGGATCGCCGTAACTTGTCAATTTGTCGGAAACGTTCCCATGCAGATCTACAATGTCAGAAAATCTTGACAAAATAAGCGAAACCCATTCACTTTTTTGGGGCAATCGTTGAAATCTGTCCTTGCCCCAATCCTTCCCCAATCATTAGAGGCAAAGAGAGATTGGTCTCATTCTTAAGCTCCCCTGCCTTGGGAACGCTTTCTTCAGAGGCTCAATTTTTGGTAATCGGCAAGAAAGCTAGATTAATTAGGCAGAAACGAGAACTCCTGTATTGGCGTTTTCGGATTAACCATATACAAGCAGCCAAACCGGAATCATCAACAGTAGCAGTCCGATACTTAGGACAATACTGCTGGCGGCTAAATCTGGGTCGAGATCGTACTCCTCCGCCAGGATCAAACTTGCAAAGGCAGTGGGCACACCTGCCATGAGAACCATTGCCAAGCGGGCATCGCCCGATAAACCAATTAGGGTGGCTGCAATACCCACCAGTCCTGGCATCACCACAACTTTCACCAGGGCAGGGAGTAAGGCAACCCGAAAACTCTTCCATCCTTGCAGCTGAGCGAGCCGTATCCCCATTAGCACAAAGGAGCTAGCAATGACAAACCCTACAGAAGCTTGCAGTCCTGATTCTAGTAGAGTCGGCAGTTCAACCGAGCGAGTGAGGTATCCGAAACTAAATGTCCACAAGGCAGGAACGGTCAAGATATCTCGAAGTTGAATCCACCAATGATTTCGCTTTGCGGGTCGCCCAAAGTAGCTGGCGATAAAGACACCAATTCCATAGGTACCAATGATGTTATTCGTGACGCTGTAGAAGACGGCTAGACCCACAGCTTGAGCGCTAATCAAAGAAGGAGCGATCGCTAACCCCACAAAACCTGTATTGCCCAGCATGGCAGACAGGATGAAACTCCCACAGTGAGGTCGGTCTAAGAAAGGCAGGACAGAAGACTTTTTACTGTCGCCATTTTCACGGCTGAAGCGTTTCCAGACCTGCAAACTTAGCCATGCAAAAGTAAAACCGACCGCCAAAGCTCCTATGGCGATTAGCGGCACCACTCCAGCATTTTCCGATAAGTTTGCCTGACGAGCCAGCGTCAGAATTTGTAGCGGCACCCCAACCCAATAAAGACCGCGACCCAGCAACCTGGGTAAGGAACTGGGGATAAACCTAAAGAGTATGAAACCGAGTACCGTCCACAGGATGATGGGGGTATAGGCATGAAATAAGGTTTCGGTCATTCGTTATTAGCCACTGGTTATCAGCCACGGTCAAGCGTTAACAATCGGTCGCCTAATGACGAGCCGACTCATGACTAATCCCCAATGACTACCTCAGAACCTTCATGTCCTGGATCAGCCACTGACCATCTTTGCGTACCAGGTCATAACGCACGCGCAGGCTTTCATCATAGGAAGAAGCTTGATTGAGCTTACCTGCTTTATAGAAATCTGCGGCTTCATTCACCTGTGCATCCACTTTGGCGCGATCGGGATTGCGATCGCTCATTTCAACAGATTTTACCTCGACCTTGTGCCTGTACTTCCAGTACGAGTTACTGTTCTTTGTGCTTTGAGAACGTTTTTGCCAACGAGATAAAGCGGGATCGGCAAGGATTTGCTGTAATTTTTCGACGGTATGCTCTTCACCCAAGGCATCGGCTTTACTAGCAAGCCAAATCTGAACCAATTGTCGAGCCGTCTCCTGGGTTAGAGGGCCAGATGGACTCAGTATTTTACTGCCTGGTTCGGGAATGGGTACTGGAGGAGCAGCTAGCTGTACCATTGGTTGCTCTCCTTCTAAGAGCGGGCCTGAGAAACTTCTCTGGAGCCAACTGAAAGCAGCGGTCGCTAGCATCAGCAAGACTCCCAAACTGAGAATCCCGGCAAGTCCCAGTAAAAGAAGCCGTCCGGTTTTTGCCGAGCGCAAGGAAGCTGTAGAACGTTGAAGACGACCACCTGAACGACGAGCTGATACATCTCCTCCTGTGGGGGATGCCTTGGACACAGAATCTGGTCTCCGCAACCGACTCGCGATTGTTGCCCGTGGTTGTTCATTTTGTTCCGGTGAATTCCCTCGGCGGCGCTGACGCTTCGAGGCAGCATCCCCAGCCAAGCCCGGATCGTTTCCTTCTGGTTCTGGAGACCGAGAAACTCGTTCTGCCGCCGGTAAATTCGATCCTCCCCCTGTTTGCGGGCGATCGATTGTAGCGGTCATTGTCGCCGTTCGATGAGCCGCACCAGATTGCTGTTCCACCAATTGTTGAAGGCGATCGCGCGAGGAACTGTCTTCAGCATTGGGACGCAAGGGCGCATTGCTTGATGCCGCATCGCTCATCCTGCCCCCATTCTCTCCACTGCCGTTCCGCCCACTGGAGCGAGATACCACACTCTCCGGCCTGCGAAATCCTGGGGAGTCACTTGTCCCTCGCGAGACGGGAGTCGCAGCATAAGATACTTGCTGAGTCGGCAATACCGCCCACTCATTGGTTGTATCTTCCTCTACTGGCAATTCTTCTAAGTACCCCTGAACCTGGTCATCGGCAAAGTAATCTTTTAAAGAAGCTCGCACCGATGCCAAATCTCGGAAGTGGGGAAACACTTCTGCTTGCAACCAACGCTCCCCGTACAAACACAACCCAGGTAACAAGTCTGGGGCACCCTGAGAATGTTCTCGAATGAAGGCGAGGGGTTCGTACTCTTGGCTGAGTTCCAAGGCGCGACTGGCTTCTTCCGTCTGACCGAGAAGAAGGGCGCACACCGCCTGTTCCAAATGCACATCCTGACGCTTGCCTAAGCGCATCAGCATCTGCTTAGCTTGTCTAATTAGACCCGGCTGTCGTTGGGCAAACCCCCGACCTAGTAAAGCATAAACCGCTAAATAGGTAGCCACTGCCGAGGGACGACGCGCTTCTGCTTCAAAGAGATTCTGCTGTTCGGCGGAGGTCAAGTAGCTCCGCAGCTGCTGAATGAAGCGGAGAAAGTCATCAATGTTCAGTCCCGATTGATCGTCTCCGGTGCCATCGATGCCGCCGCGTTCTTGCAACATTTCTTGCAAATGCTGCAATCCTTTACGGCGTTCGGTTACTTTGTCTTCACTACTCGCGAGTAATTCCAAAATTCGGTACGGGCGAAGCTTGTAAAGATCCGCCTGAATTTCACCCCGCAGGCTGGCAAAGATACCTTCTCTCAATAGTAATTCTTGACCCGTCTCTAGGGAGGTGGCGGCGTTTTCATATTGACCTTGCTGCCATTGCTCTCGGCCTAGTTCCAGACACGCCAATGCCAGCGTCAACACAATATCTGGTTGCACTAGCTGAGGGTTGCCCAAACGACCCTTTTCGATACTGGTGCTAGCACGGCTGAGGAAGGGACGTCCCAGCTTCAGCACCAGTTCGTATTCTCCTAGCTCCTGTAAGATCAGCAATGCCCCAACGAATTGCTCATCTTGAATTTCGATGCTGGGCGTATAAGGGTCAAGGTCGGTGTCTGCTGTACCATTTCCTTCCTGACGAGTTGCTGTTCCTGATTCTGAATCCAGGTCGTATGTTTTTGTCAGAAATGTAGCGTCGTAAGCGGAACGCTGTTCTGGATCGCACAGAATCGCGTAAGCTTCGTCTAGCAGTTGTTTCCGGGCGGCGATCGTGATTTCTGAATACTCTCGTCGAGGAAGTTGCAGAGCGCGATCGCGATACGCTTGCTGCAACTGCTCAGCCGTAGCCTGAATCGGCAGGCCCAGAATCCGGTAGTAATCGAGCGGAATTCTCACAGTCTACTTCCTCAGCCCCAGGCAACTAAATTAATCTGTATCTGTACGAGCGAACATAAACGATAGAATAGGTGCGATAATTATACCCCCTAGCTTCTATAGTAGAAGCTTATCTTGGTAGATAAAAACCGCCGTTCAACCAATCACGTCAAGTTTATCCCTTAAATCAATGGTTCAGGAACGCATTTTACCCGTCTTTCACGCCGATCAAACCCAAATCACCAAAGAAGAAGGATTGATCCTTTACGAGGACATGGTCTTGGGGCGGTTTTTTGAAGATAAGTGCGCCGAGATGTACTACCGGGGCAAAATGTTTGGTTTTGTCCACCTATATAACGGTCAAGAGGCTGTGTCAACTGGCGTCATCAAGGCAATGCGCCAAGATGAGGATTATGTTTCCAGCACCTACCGCGACCACGTTCATGCTCTGAGTGCTGGGGTGCCTGCAAAAGAGGTAATGGCTGAGTTGTTTGGTAAGGCAACCGGCTGTAGTAAAGGGCGCGGCGGCTCGATGCATATGTTTTCCTCGGAGCATAAACTGCTGGGAGGTTATGCTTTTGTGGCTGAAGGGATTCCTGTTGCTACGGGTGCGGCTTTTGCCAGTAAGTACCGCCGCGAAGCCTTGGGAGATGCCGGTTCCGATCAAGTAACCGCCTGCTTTTTTGGCGACGGTGCAGCGAATAACGGTCAATTTTTTGAATGCTTGAATATGGCGGCGCTGTGGAAACTGCCAATTTTGTATGTTGTGGAAAACAACAAGTGGGCAATTGGTATGGCGCACGAACGGGCAACTTCTGTACCAGAAATTTTCAAGAAAGCCCATGCCTTTGGTATGGCAGGTGTTGAGGTTGATGGGATGGACGTGTTAGCAGTTCGTGCAGTCGCCCAGGAAGCGATCGCGCGTGCCCGTGCGGGTGAAGGGCCAACCTTGATTGAAGCCCTAACCTATCGCTTCCGAGGTCACTCTCTGGCTGACCCCGACGAACTTCGTTCCAAGAATGAGAAGGAATATTGGTTCGCCCGCGATCCAATCAAAAAGTTGGCTGCTCATCTTGTAGAACACAATCTGGTAGACCAAGAAGAACTCAAGGAAATTGACCGGAAAATCCAAGCCGTCATCGACGATGCGGTGAAGTTTGCCGAGGAAAGCCCAGAACCCGATCCTAGCGAACTGTACCGTTATATTTTTGCCGGTGATGATTAACAGTTAGCGTTAATAACGGTAGTCAAATATAGGGTAGGCAATGCCTACTCTATTTTTTTAGATGCGCTTTAAAAGTCCTTAAAATTGACACAATTTTATATCCGTTAAAGTTACAAGCACATTTACCGCATAAGTAGCGGGGAAATATCGATACAATAACCCTGTGCCGTTCGTGCAAGGGTTCCATGTCTACAATCTCATCCGCTCCGTTTACCCCCGAAGAAATTGCCGCAGAAGGTATAAAACCAGAAGAATACGAAGACATTGTCCAACGGCTAGGGCGTCATCCGAATAAAGCTGAGTTAGGGATGTTCGGCGTCATGTGGTCGGAGCATTGCTGCTACAAGAACTCACGACCATTACTCAAGCAGTTTCCGACAGAAGGCGATCGCATTCTCGTCGGGCCAGGAGAAAATGCTGGTGTTGTAGACTTGGGCGACGGACTGCAACTCGCATTTAAAATTGAATCTCACAATCACCCCTCAGCAGTTGAACCGTTTCAAGGGGCGGCGACGGGAGTCGGCGGGATTCTCCGGGATATTTTTACAATGGGTGCGCGTCCCATCGCCTTGTTAAACTCTCTTCGCTTTGGTTCTCTGGAAGATGCCAAGACGCGGCGACTGTTCAATGGTGTGGTATCGGGAATCTCCCATTATGGCAATTGTGTGGGAGTCCCCACGGTGGGCGGTGAAGTTTATTTCGATCCAGCTTATTCTGGCAATCCACTTGTGAATGTCATGGCCCTGGGATTGATGGAAACTCCGGAAATTGTCACCTCTGGAGCCGTAGGGATTGGAAATCCAGTGCTGTATGTGGGTTCTACGACTGGGCGAGATGGCATGGGCGGGGCGAGTTTTGCGAGTGCAGAACTCAGTGATGAGTCGATGGATGACCGTCCAGCGGTACAAGTGGGCGACCCTTTCCTAGAAAAATCCCTCATTGAAGCTTGTCTGGAAGCGTTTAAAACGGGTGCTGTCGCCGCCGCACAGGATATGGGCGCAGCAGGCATTACCTGTTCCACGTCAGAAATGGCAGCTAAAGGTGGCGTTGGGATTGAACTGGATCTAGACAAAATTCCCGTGCGGGAAACGGGAATGGTGCCTTATGAATATTTACTCTCTGAATCTCAGGAACGGATGCTGTTTGTTGCTTACAAGGGGCGCGAACAGGAGTTAATTGATATTTTCCACCGCTGGGGTCTACAAGCTGTCGTTGCAGGCACTGTGATTGAGCAGCCGATTGTGCGGATTTTGTTCCAAGGCGGCGTGGCGGCAGAAATTCCAGCAACGGCTTTGGCGGATAATACGCCCATTTATCACCGAGAATTGTTGACTGAAGCGCCAGAGTATGCGCGTGTAGCTTGGGAGTGGACAAGCGATCGCCTTCCGACTTGTACCAGCGCAGGCATTGAAATTCAAGGTTGTTCTCTCACCTGGAATGAGATTCTCTTGACTTTGTTAGATACTCCCACAATTGCCTCTAAGCGTTGGGTTTATCGTCAGTACGACCATCAGGTGCAAAACAATACTGTAATTGTTCCAGGTGGTGCAGATGCAGCCGTGGTGCGGGTGCGTCCGCTAGAACCTTCCCCAAATTACTCGATTAACCAGGGGGACAATAAAGGGGTGGCTGCCACTGTCGATTGCAATGCTCGTTACGTCTATCTTGACCCCTATGAAGGAGCCAAGGCAGTCGTCGCAGAAGCGGCTCGTAATCTTAGTTGTGTAGGAGCCGAACCTTTAGCAGTCACGGATAACCTAAATTTTGGGAGTCCAGAAAAGCCGATAGGTTATTGGCAACTGGCAAATGCTTGTCGGGGAATCGCGGAAGCTTGTCGGGAATTGGGAACGCCAGTGACTGGCGGCAACGTGTCTCTCTACAATGAAACCCTGGACGCTGATGGGAATCCCCAGCCAATTTATCCGACGCCCGTGGTGGGGATGGTGGGGTTAATTCCTGACATTACACGAGTTTGCAGCCAAGCTTGGCAAGCCGAGGGAGATTTAATTTATTTACTGGGAAAACGTTTGGATTCACCAGAGGGAGTCACGTTAGGTGCTTCCGAGTATTTGTCAGCCATTCATGACATTGTCGCTGGTAAACCGCCCACCGTAGATTTTGATTTGGAACGCCGGGTACAAGCTGCTTGCCGCGAGGGAATTCGTCAAGGTTGGATTCGCTCAGCTCACGATTGTGCTGAGGGAGGAGTTGCGATCGCTCTCTCGGAAGCTTGCATCGCTAGCAATTTGGGAGCCGAAATTCACTGGAAACTTCCTCCAGAACCCTCTGTACGTTGGGATTGTATCCTTTTTGGTGAAGGGGGAGCGCGAATTTTAGTTTCTGTCGTGCAAGAACACCAAGAAATTTGGGAATCCTATTTAAAGGAGCAACTGGAAGATTGCTGGGAACAAATGGGTCGTGTCGGAAAACCGGACAGCGAGTTACGGGTTTTTACGACTCAAAGCCAAACTTTGATAGACGTTAGCATTAAGAAAATGGGCGATGCTTATCACAATGCTATCCAACGCCGTTTAACCGTTTAGCCAACCTTCCCCAATTTACTTCCAGAAATCGCTGACCCAGACAGAGCTAAATTCCTGGTCTATGTCTTCGGCTAGCGACATTAACGCTTTGTTATGAGATTATTAAGAATTACTAAGCCTGGTTAGTTTTTCTCTGCCTCAACAAGTAGGAGCCAAGTTCTCAAATGATTCCCAACCATCCCTTTGCAAGTGATGAGTCTCCAGCTGAGTCTAACCACTTGAACGATCAGCGACCTGATAAGCCAGAGGAAGCCTGTGGCGTTTTTGGGGTTTATGCACCAGGTGAAGATGTCGCCAAACTGACCTATTTTGGTTTGTATGCGTTACAGCACCGGGGTCAGGAATCTGCTGGTATTGCCGCTTTTGACGGTAAGCAGGTTCATTTACACAAAGAGATGGGCTTGGTCTCCCAAGTCTTCAACGAATCCATTTTGAACCAGCTACCAGGGAACTTGGCAGTTGGTCATACCCGTTACTCCACGACGGGTTCCAGCCGCGTTGTTAATGCTCAGCCAGCAGTTGTAGAGACTCGGTTAGGAACCCTTGCGCTGACACACAATGGGAATTTAGTCAATACTGGGAAACTGCGGGAAGAGTTGTTGCGACGCGACTGTAACTTAGTCACGACGACGGATTCTGAGATGATTGCCTTTGCGATCGCAGAAGAAATTAACGCAGGCAAAGACTGGTTAGAAGGAGCGATCCGAGCCTTTCGGCAATGCGAAGGAGCCTTTAGTCTGGCAATCGGAACGCCAGACGGCTTGATGGGTGCCCGCGACTCCAACGGTATTCGTCCCTTAGTGATTGGCATTTTAAACACGAATCCTCAGCGCTATGTCCTCGCATCAGAAACTTGTGGCTTAGATATTATTGGGGCTGAGTACCTGCGGGATGTTGAACCGGGCGAGTTAGTTTGGATTACCGAAGAAGGTATGGCTTCCTTCTTCTGGGCAGAACAACCCAAGCGGAAACTATGCATCTTTGAAATGATTTACTTTGCTCGTCCGGATAGCGTCATGCATGACGAGAGTCTCTATAGCTACCGGCTGCGCTTAGGACGGCAACTCGCTCAGGAATCTCCAGCGGATACCGATATCATTATTGGCGTACCCGATTCCGGCATTCCCGCCGCGATTGGGTTTTCCCAAGCATCCGGTATTCCTTACGCCGAGGGATTGATTAAAAATCGCTATGTTGGTCGCACTTTCATCCAGCCGACTCAGGCAATGCGAGAGTGTGGCATCAAGATGAAACTCAATCCTCTTAAAGATGTGCTGAGTGGGAAACGAGTCGTTATTGTTGACGACTCTATCGTGCGAGGAACGACTAGCCGCAAACTTGTCAAAGCCCTCAGAGATGCTGGTGCCACCGAGGTTCATATGCGAATTTCCTCTCCACCCGTAACTCATCCCTGCTTTTATGGCATTGACACGGATAGCCAAGATCAGTTGATTGCGGCAACAAAGTCAGTCGAAGAAATTGCCGAACAAATAGGTGTAGACTCGCTAGCGTATCTCAGCCGCGAGGGAATGTTGAAAACTACCGGCGAAGATCCCAACAATTTTTGTTCTGCTTGTTTTACGGGTGACTATCCCATCTCAATTCCAGAGCAAGTTAAGCGTTCTAAGCTGATGTTGGAAAAAGCAGCTAGCTGTTAGCTTTTTGTCAGTGGTTAAATAAGTTTGAAAAACTTACACAGGAAAGAGGTCAAAACTTCATTCCCGTGTAAGTTTTTCACTTTATGTTTGCTTTGCGTATTTATGCCGGAGAGTGTCAAGAAGATGGGAGAACTGAATAAAACTCCGTCATTTTGAAGTTTGGGCGATTGTCCACCCAACATTGTCAAACCAACATTGACAAAGGTTCGATAGTTTCGCTCCTGCTCTACCCATCCTACAAATTAATGAAGTTTCTCTAATTAATCCCCTGGCTTCACCGGCTGCATTGGCCCCAAGTAGTTTGTCAAATAGGGTGAAAAAACTTCATAAATCAGCGTCAGCGGACGCCCATGATGCCAAAATAGGTAGTGACGCCCCCAGAATGGTCCTGTTTGTCCAAAGGCAGATTCTAAAGCATCGGACTGACCATAGTAAATTCCCTGGACATCCCGATATAACTCGGTACGCAGGCGAGCCAAACTTGCCCAAATTGGCAAGGAACGGTTTTGTAAATACTCATCTACATGGCTGGCTTCCCACCAGGAAGTCGCGTAAGCCAGCCGCTGACCGGAGGTGGTACGCAGCCATACCTGTCGTCGCAACCTAGGTCCTGGTACAGCCTGGATTTGATTGGGTGCTGCATCAGCATCCATGCCAACAGGCGACATATCAATGACATCTACTTCTGTTGGTTCACCCGTCAAAAGTTGCAGGTGACGGGTCGGGGAGCCATCTCCCAGTAAAAGCATCTGCCATGCTGGTGCTAGCTGTGTGTGAGGCAGTCCTTGCTGCACCACTTCTTCGCCTCCCTGCCAAAGCGGACTGAGAGCATACCAATCTCTTGGTAAGCTAATGCTGTTTGTGGGTATAACAGTTGAAGTCAAAGCTCTTTACAAAACTTCATTTTCTTATATAAAATTATAAACAATTTCTTGCCGGAAACCTATTCCAGCAAAAAAATTGAGTGGTGAGTTTAGTTCTTTTGCAATTTCAGTTCTTAGTGCATACTATGCGTTGATGCGCTTGCAGCACTGAGAACTGAAAAAGGAAAAAGTAATGCGGATGGCGAGACTCGAACTCGCAAGGCAAAGCCACACGCCCCTCAAACGTGCGCGTATACCAATTCCGCCACATCCGCTTGCATATATACCAATTGTATCATCTTTGAGGCAATTTCGTTCTCTTTGGAAGAAACAAGACTTTCAATCAGTATCAATAACTGTTCTAATGCGAGGTGATGCGATCTATATATTGTACTGATGCTGAAGGCAACATCCTGAAATAATAATGATTGTTCCTTTCGCTACCCCATTTCTCTAAAAACTAGAAGATGCGTTTTTCAAAGATTTTAATTGCTAACCGAGGGGAAATTGCTCTCCGCATTCTCCGTACCTGCGAAGAAATGGGGATTGCGACTGTTGCAGTTCACTCGACGATCGATCGACACGCCCTTCATGTGCAACTGGCTGACGAAGCCGTTTGCATTGGTGAACCCCCCAGTATCAAAAGTTATCTGAATATTCCCAATATTATTGCGGCAGCTTTGACGCGCAATGCGATCGCTATTCATCCGGGCTATGGTTTTTTGGCAGAAAATGCCCGATTTGCGGAAATCTGCGCGGATCACCAGATTTCTTTCATTGGCCCAACGCCGGAAGCGATTCGGGCAATGGGAGACAAATCCACTGCGAAAGAAACGATGCAACGGGCGGGTGTGCCTACAGTGCCGGGAAGTGATGGGATATTAATGTCCGATCGGGAAGCATTAGCGATCGCGGATGAAATCGGCTATCCTGTCATGATCAAAGCCACCGCCGGAGGTGGAGGGCGAGGAATGCGTTTAGTGCGGGAAGAAAGCGAACTCGTCAAGCTCTTCCAAGCTGCACAGGGAGAAGCAGAAGCTGCATTTGGCAATCCAGGCGTCTATCTGGAAAAATTTATTGAACGTCCCCGTCACATCGAATTTCAAATCTTAGCCGATAGCTACGGCAACGTAATTCACCTGGGTGAACGCGATTGCTCTATCCAACGGCGTCATCAAAAGTTACTAGAAGAAGCCCCTAGTCCAGTTCTCAGTTCAGAACTGCGCCAAAAAATGGGCACTGCCGCTGTTATGGCTGCTAAGTCTATCAACTACACGGGTGCCGGGACTGTGGAGTTTCTGCTTGCACCCTCTGGGGAATTTTATTTTATGGAAATGAATACTCGGATTCAAGTCGAACACCCGGTGACAGAAATGATCACTGGGTTAGACTTGATTGCCGAGCAAATCCGCATTGCTCAAGGGGAGAAATTGTCGCTGACTCAAGATCGAATCGTTCTCCGAGGCCATGCCATTGAATGTCGAATCAATGCGGAAGACCCCGACCACAACTTCCGTCCTCATCCGGGGCGGATCAGCGGCTATCTGCCTCCTGGCGGCTTTGGTGTTCGGATGGATTCTCATGTCTACACGGACTACGAAATCCCTGCTTACTATGACTCCCTGATTGGTAAGTTAATTGTTTGGGGTAGCGATCGCCCTACTGCAATTAAGCGGATGAAACGGGCATTGCGGGAGTGTGCCATCACGGGTTTGCCCACCACCATTGGCTTCCATCAAAAAATTATGGAGACACCGGAGTTTTTACAAGGCGAGGTTTATACCAATTTTGTTGAGCAATTAATGCAGTCCCAGCAGTAAGTAAGGAGTGGGTAATCGGTAATTTTTTCCGTTACCCACTTTTACTAACCTCCGGAGCGCCTTAATGAGTATGAGCAAACATCGTCAGCAGTCCTTGCTGACCCAAGAGAATCTCTCGCACTAGGCTAAAGATCCCTACCCAAACGATTGGGGTAATGTCCACACCACCGATAGGCGGCACAATTTTCCGCAATGGCACTAAAAAAGGTTCTGTAGGCCAAGCAATCAAGTTAAAGGGAAGCCGATTTAGGTCTATCTGAGGATACCAGGTAAGGACGATCCGAAAGATAAACAGCAAAGTCATCAAGCCCACAAGCGGGCCAAGAATCCAGCTAGCAAGCGAAACAGCGTCCATTGGTTCTTAATCAAGAATATTTCCGGGTGTCAAAACTTTAGCCATGTCGCGTATTTGTCATGCAACTGACGCCGTAAGGCATTATAGTTAAAGTTTTATAACCAAACTCTCATTATTCTAACGCAGCGTGGCACTCAATCCTATTCAGCCAGACTGGTACAGGGGTAGAAGAGACGTAAAAACAAAATGAAGCGACAAATAGGCTTCTCAAGTTCATAACATATCGTTAAAATTGATCAAAAGAAATCGTTGTCAAAGCGAGCGAAAAAAAATGACGCCTTCATTAGCGAATTTTCTCTATAGTCTGCTCTGGGGTGCTGTAATTGTTGTCATCCCAGCCACGGTGGCGCTGATTTTTATTAGTCAGAAGGATAAAATCCAACGTTCCTAGATTGTCGGAATAGCCGGAAACCTCAGTTTGTCGAGAGAGTAATTATTAAATTAGTTGCTCCCTCTAAAAAAACTGAGGTTTTATATGTTAAAGGGAGAAGAGCTGATGCGATGCAGCAAGCCAGTTTCTGCCCGCTCGTTCTCCTGCTGACCCAGGATACTTAGAATTAAAATTCCCAACCTGCGTACCAATTTCTGCGGTTAACTCGTTAACATAGATTTGTCTTGGGAAAACAGCAATGGTAAACTTCGGGCTTAACTCAGCCAGTCTTCTGGGTATTTTTCTGGCAGTGGCAGGGGCAGCACTGTACTTTCTGCGTACCGTGCGTCCAGAGCTAGCGCGAGATCACGATATCTTTTTTGCCGCAGTTGGTCTCTTGTGCGGCTTTATTCTTTTATTTCAAGGATGGCGACTCGATCCGATTTTGCAATTCGGTCAATTTTTGTTGACCGGCTCTGCTATCTTTTTTGCATTTGAAAGTATTCGGATGCGTGGAGTGGCGACGGAGGTTGCAAAGCGAAATACGCAAATTGTGGATGACGACCGCCCCGTAAGCCGCGTGTATCGAGCCGAGTTGGATCAACTCGAACCGATGGATGAGGAACCACCGAGACGGCGGATTCGGGGAACGCAAGAATCTCGCAATAGCCGGACGGTAGAAACTTACGAGGATGAACCGCGCCGCCGTCCATCCAGTCGGAGTAATAGCAATAGTAGTTCTGAAAGGCTGGGACAAGGAGACCGTCCTCGCAAGCGTCGTCCCCGTCCAACAGAAACTCGCCCAACCGAACAACCGGACGATTGGGAAGTTTCAGACACATGGGAGGAAAAACCGTCTCGCAGTAGCCGTCCCAGCTCAACTCGTCCACCCAGCCGAGATCCGGAGACTGCCTCCAAGCCAAGAAGAAGTCGTCCACCTAAAGGAGAATCGTCAGAGCGATCGCCCAATCGGGAGAGTCGGGAGGACGTAGAAGCAACCCCAACCGACTATGTGGACTACAAACCGATAGACTACCCGGAAGAAGGGGACAACTCAAGCAATTTTGACCAAGAATGAGTCAGGAAAGGGCGGTTCCTTCGTGTCCGTTCGACGTTTCATGAGACGCGGCTGGTTCATTGGGTCAGGTTATTTTTGCAAGCAACAATGCAGCTTTGACGTGAAAAGATTGGCGTGCGGTTTGGGAATCCATACCTGGGTCAAATGGGGAATCTGGTTTAGTATGGCTGGGTTAGTTGTTGCCTGTACCCCAGTCAATCGCTCAACAGGGCCAGTTGCTCTTAACAGTCGTTATACAGATGAGCAACCGGCTTTGAGCGGCAATGGTCGGTTGCTCGCCTTTGTTTCTAACCGCAATGGCAGCCGACAGATTTGGCTGTACGACTTGCAGCAGCGGCAGTTTGTAGATGTACCGCGCTTGAACCGACAAGACGCGATCGCAGAAAATCCCAGTCTCAGTCAGAACGGTCGTTACATTGTCTACATTGCCAGCGACCAAGGACGCCCGGAAGTTGAACTTTACGATCGCAGCACCAAATCCTCACAAATTCTTACAATGGGCTATCGCGGTTGGGTGCGAAATCCTAGCATTAGTCCAGATGGTCGCTATATTGCCTTTGAAAGCAGCAGTCGCGGTCAGTGGGATGTAGAGGTGCTAGACCGGGGGCCTAATATTGAGTTAGATATCCCCGATGGCAGTCCATCTGCCTCTCCCTGAGCGTGAAACGTAACCTTTTTCTATCAGTCTTTGTTGCCTTAGCCAGTTTATTGAGTAGTTGTACTGGCTCAGGTCGTCTTATGAGTTTTCCCTTTGATTCAGCAGGGCGAAGTTTAAATAGCCCAGCTTCTGACATTAATCCTCAAATCGCCAGTCGGTACATTGTGCTAATTTCTGACCGGCGCAGCAGTCAGGATGTTTACCTTTTCGACACGGTGGATCGGCGTTTGATTGATTTGCCTGGATTAAATTCCCTGGATGCGATCGCATCTGACCCTGCTGTTTCCGCTGATGGTCGTTACATTGTCTTTGCTGCAAGTCGTCAGGGTCGGTCGGGAATCTATCTCTATGACCGCGAAACTCGCCAGTTAAGAAATCTCGCGCAAAACGTGCAAGCAGAAGTAAGAAATCCAACGATTAGCGCCGATGGCAGTATGATTGCCTTTGAATCTAGTGAAAATGGTCAATGGGATATTGTGGTTAGCGATCGCTCTGGACAAACACTAAATCTTCCAGCACCTCCTTGAGGATAAAAGTGCTGAGTAGTTGGGAAGGAATGGCGGGAAAAAGCAAATACCCGCTGATCAGAATACACAGCTTTGGGAATCAGGGGATATTTTTAGCCTATCTAGACAGGCTTGGTTCGTGTAGTCGCACTTCACAGCTACAGTCATCAGGTATTTAGGCGCAAGTGATATGAAATGGCTAATTAACTGGCGCTGGCTAACGATTTTATTCACAATGGGGCTAACTGGTTGTCTTGATACCCAGCTCTTCAACCCGCCGCAAATACTGACTGGCGGTATCAACAGCCAGACCCCTGACGAATATCCCGCCTACAGCAGTGACGGTCGCTATCTCGCCTTTGCTTCTGACCGCAATAATAATCGAGACATTTTCCTTTACGACTTGCAGCAACACCGTCTCGTTGATCTTCCCAATATCAATCGTCGCGACTCCAGACAGGATCAACCCGCTTTGAATGCTGATGGTCGATTTATTGCTTATGTTTCTAGCGAACGAGGCAAGACGGATATCTTTGTCTACGACCGTCAAACTCAACGCTCCGAATTGCTCACTAGCAGCATCCGAGGCTCGGTACGCCATCCCACTATTTCCGGTGATGGTCGCTACGTGGCGTTTGAAACTAGCCAGTTAGGCCAATGGCATATTGCAACTGTAGAAAGAGGAACTTCAGCAACAAATTCTGGCTCTTTACAACAGTAGAAGATCGATGAAATTGGCGAGTTCCTGCACGAGCGAGTCAGAGGCTTCTTCTATGGAAAGAGCATTGCTTGAGAGTGATCGCTACTAAATATGCTAGAACAGTCAAAAAAGCTTAAAAAATTAACATAATGAGTACCAAAGTTCTGCGTATTGCCACTTCGGGCATCATCGCAGCCGCCGCTGCCATTGGTGCTAATGCAATCGACGCAATCGTTCCCTTTAACTGGCAACAGTCAAATATCGCTGTTGCCCAAGACGCTGAAGAACAAACAAATATTCAGGTTTATAGACGCGCTAGTCCAGGAGTGGTATCCATCCAGGCTGGTGACGGTAGCGGCAGCGGTAGCATCATTAGCCGAGACGGCCTGGTATTGACCAATGCTCACGTTGTGGCAAATGGTCGCCAAACTGTCACCGTTATTCTCTCAGATGGCAGAAGACTCCCAGCCGATATCATTGCTTTTGCTAACAACAGTCTAGATTTAGCTGTCCTTAAAATTCGCGGACAGAACAATTTGCCCACTGTTGCGATCGCTCCTCTGAACTCTGTACAAGTCGGTCAGCGGGCGTTTGCGATTGGGAATCCTTTTGGTCGATTTCAAGGAACCTTCACCGTTGGTATTGTTAGCCGGATTGACCAACAGCGCGGTTTAATCCAAACCGATGCAGCCATCAACCCAGGCAATTCCGGTGGTCCTCTTCTCAATAGCCAAGGAGAATTGATTGGCGTCAATACTGCTATTTTTACCAGCGGTCAGACTGCGGGAAACATTGGCATTGGATTTGCGATTTCTGTAGACCGGGTACAGCCGTTCTTGACCGCTGTGCGCCAAGGACGCGCCCCTACCACTGCTCAACGGCAACAACCCACTTCTGGAAGACAACCGCCTCAGCCCATTGCTTTGAATGGTACGGTGATTAACGCCACTCTTGGTAGTGGTGATAATGTTCTCCGTGCGGATAATAGCTATTTTGACCTTTACACCTTTCAGGGGAGAGCCGGTCAGCAAGTCAGAATTGATATGGCGAGTCAGCAGATTGATTCCTACTTAATTCTACTTGGGCCCAATGGCAATGAAGTTGCCCAAGACGATGATAGGGGCGGTAGGGGAAACGCTAGCCTTGTGGCGACACTGCCTGCAAGTGGCACTTATCTAATTATTGCCAATTCCTCTGAGGGAAGACAAGCGGGTGCTTACCGTCTTCGAGCAGTGGCGACTGCCGGAGGCGAGCGCTATCAAACTTCCCAAAGTCGTTTGCTGATGCGGCAAGCGGGTATTCTGGGTCGGGGTGCCAAGGTGCTTTCTGATGGCAGTTTGTTTCAGGAATATTCCTTTCAAGGTCGTGCCGGTCAGCCTCTGACGATCGCACTTGCCAGTCCTGATTTTGATACCTATCTGATTTTGGTCGATCAAAATGGTCGGAAGATTGCTGAGAACGATAACATCAGCCGCAGCAATCCCAATTCTCAGATGAGTGTGACTTTACCCCGAACAGGCGTTTATCGAGCGATCGCCACCGCCTCAAATCCGCGCGGTCGAGGTCGCTATCTCTTAACAATTCGTTAAGCGCGAATCTGCACCGGCATCACTAAGTAAGTCATTTTTAGACCTCCAAGCGGTGTCAGAATCACCGGACTATTCCCTGTATTCATCTGCATTTGAATCTCGGAGGATTGCAGCGCCTTCAGTCCATCTCTGAGATAGGTAATATTGAAGGCAATCTCTAGATCCTTGCCCGATATCTGTGCAGGTAGAGATTCGCGCCCGCTACCAACATCCTGTGCTTCCACTGATAAGGCAATCTGCTGGTTAGTGCTGTCTATCGTGAATTTGACAATATTATTTTTTTGGTCAGCTAGCACGGCAATTCGTTCTAATGCATTGAGCAACTGACGCCGATCGATTGTCACCTGCCGCTCAAATTGTTGGGGAATCAACTGACGATAGGCGGGATATTGACCTTCTAGGGTGCGGCTAGTCAAACGTTGATCGACCAACTCAAATACGACCTGCCCTTGGTCAAGATGGAGAGCGATCGCTTCCGCCGACTGGCGCATTCCTAAGATTCGTTCTAGTTCTCGCAGTGCCCGTGCTGGAATCGTGACTTCTAACGGAGCTGCCTGACTAATCGCCTCAGAGGGTTCTTCATCCGTTTGACCTTGGTTAGTCGTTTCGACAACCGATAAACGATGACCATCTGTCGCGGCAAATTCAAGATACTCTGGTTTGACTGTTAAATGGATGCCCGTGAGAACCTGCTTCGTTTCGTCTGGACTGGTGGCAAATAAGGAACCCCGCAAGCCATCAATTAATGCAGCGGCAGGCAATTGAGCAGCTTCGCCATTTTCTATTACTGGCAGTTCTGGAAATTCTTCTGCGGTCATACCCCGGACTTTATAACGCCCAGAGGCAGAAGTCAGTGTGGCAATAATCCCTTCACTTGTCCCTTCCTCCCCTTTATCCTCTAAAGTAATTTCTCCCTCTGCTAGACGGGAAACAATATCGTTTAACAGCTTAGCGGGTAAAGTGAGATAACCTTCCTCTTCCACTTGTGCGGGAAAGCTGGTCTGAATGCCAAGGCTGAGATCGAATGCCGTCAAACTGACGAGCTGAGTTTTTTTGTTAGCTTCCAGCTTGACATTTGCGAGGACAGGATGTGTCGGGCGCGATGGCACTGCTCGGCTGACGAGAGAAAGGTTGGTACTGAGATCGTTTTGGGTGCAAACCAGTTTCATAGATGTTCAACCTTGGAGTTGTTCAGCCAAACGACGCTCATAGCGCGGTACTTTTGGCACAGAAGGAGATCGTAGCACCCTTGTCCTCAGCAATCCAGATTACCCTGCTTACCTGCTTTAGGCAAAACTGCTGAAGCTGTGGAAAATGTGGAAAATGTTGTCAAATGAATTTCCCGTGAATGTTTTAGCAGCTCTAATGAATTGTGGGAACCTTGTGGAAAAGCGACTCTTTTTTCCACAAGGTATTTATACTTGTCATTGTTTTTCACTAATGACACAAAGTTTTTCACGGCTTTACCACAAGCTTTTCCACAGAAAACTAGGAGTTTTCCACAACCCTTCTGGAGGTGAATCATTCTTTATAAGTAGTTTCCAAAAACTTAAATCAACGGCTGCTGACTAGGGCGTGTCATCAATTAAGCCAGATGACCGTAGCAGCTAGATAAATACCGCCCAGGAAACTCTCCGCCAGCTTGTCGTAGCGTGTAGCGAGCGCTCGATACTGTTTGAGT